>CP107926.1:6442500-6747500 GCA_036015235.1 Streptomyces sp. NBC_00433
CAGACCGCCCAGCGCGGTCGCGGCCGCGGCCTCCGCACCCCGGTTCATCCGGTCGATGAGCCGGCTGATGGTGCGCCGTACCGCCGAGCGCAGGACGATGGCGATCACCAGGATCAGCAGGATCTGCAGTCCGGCGTTCAGCCAGTCGGCCCAGTTGTCGTCCACCCAGCTGCCTGCCTGGGAGGCGGTGCGGGACACGCTGTCGAGTGGGGCGGCGGCGGGGGGCGTCGCGGTGGACACGGGCAGGAACCTCCGGAGTGTACGAAGCCTCCACAGTAACGAAGTACCGATGCTGTTCCGTTGCCCCGCCGGAGGAGCGGAAGGCCGCCGGACGGGGGAGAAAAAGGGAAGGGGCGCCTGATGGAGGAGCAGCGGTGTGGTCCAAAACACTCTCGGTCGATTACCCGGGCATGGTGGCGCGGCGCCCCGCCTTCCGGAGAGACTGAGACAGATCGTCCCGGCGCGAGCCACGCGCCGCCGGCGTTAAAGGAGGCATCCGTGCCGCATGTCCTGGTCCTGAACGCGTCGTACGAGCCGCTCGGCGTCGTACCGCTCCGCCGCGCGCTCGTCCTCGTGCTGAACAACAAGGCCGTATGCCTAGAGGAATCCGGCGCCTATCTGCACAGCGAGACACAGGCGTTGCCCGCGCCCAGTGTCGTGAAACTCACCAAATTCGTCCGCGTCCCCTTTCGCGGCACCGTCCCGCTGACCCGCAGGGCGCTCTTCGCCCGGGACGGCGGCAGGTGTGCCTACTGCGGGGCCGCCGCCACCAGCGTCGACCATGTCATCCCGCGCAGCCGGGGCGGCCAGCACGCCTGGGAGAACGTGGTGGCGGCGTGCAGGCGCTGCAACCACGTCAAAGCCGATCGCCATGTCGCCGAACTGGGCTGGCGGCTGCGCCATCAACCGGCGCCGCCCTCGGGACTCGCCTGGCGGATCATCGGGACCGGGCACCGGGACCCGCGCTGGCTGCCATATCTGCAACCTTTCGGCGCGGATGACGCCCTGGCCCGGATCGACGGCATATCGGCCTGAGATCCGGGCCTTCGTGCGTCACGGGGTGCCCCGCCCACCGGGCGGCCGGGTCATCCCGTGACGGCGTATGCCTCGATGCCGTACAGCGAGTAACCGTAGGCGGTGGCCCTGCGCACTCCCTGCACCCGGACGAAGACGGCCTGCTCCGCGCCGTCCAGCCATACGGTCTCGCGTCCGCCGCCGCCGTCCGCCACGGTGGCCGCGGTGTGCCAGGTCACGCCGTCGGCGGAGGTCTGCACCTCGTAGCGCGCCGCGTACGCGTCCTGCCAGTGCAGCACCACCTCGCCGACCCGGGCGGGGGCCGCGAGCCGCACCTGCACCCAGGCCGCGTCGTCCACCGGTGAGGACCAGCGGGTCGCCGGGTCGCCGTCGGCCACCGCGGCGGCCGGGAAGTCCGCGGTCTCGTCGCCCGACGACGAGGCGACAGCGCCGGGCACCAGATCCGGACCGCCGGTCGGCGGATGCACCCGCACGGTGACGATCCGCTCCGCCGTCCGGCCCGCGACCGTGAAGCGCACCGGCATGGCGTACGTCCCAGGAGCGGTGCCGGGCGCGACCGACACGGTCAGCGGCAGCCGTACGGTGCCGCCGCGGCGCAGCGGCAGCGGCGCCCCCGGCACCCCCACGGCGACCGGGGCGCCCGCGGGCCCGGTCGCGGACGCCGACACCGCGAGGTCCCTGGGCAGCCCCGAGGCCACCGACGCGGTCATCTCCACCGCCGGTCCGCCCGCGGCCGCGTCGACCTGCGGCTCGTCCAGGGTGACGCGGGGAGGGGCGGCGAACCACGGCACGACCTCGCACACCCCGCGCCCGTCGGACAGCCGCACGGCGTCCACCAGCGCTCCGACACGCAGCTCCGTCCAGTCCCCGCCCAGCACGCCGACCCGCCGCCAGCCGCCGCCCGCGGTGTGCGCCTCGACCGAGACGGGCTCGGCAAAAGGCGGTGCGCCCGTGGGGACAGGTGACGGCACTCCCATGGCGGCGACCGTGAGCGTGTCCAGCTGCCGGGCGCCGCCGAAGTCCACGGTCAGCGGGCCGCTGCCGGCCGACGTCGACAGGTCGCCGTCCACCGCGGCGGACGCGTGGTCGGGTCCGGCCGCCGACATGGTGACGGCGCCGCTCACCGCCACGGCGAACTCCCGTACGGTCACCGCGCCCGGCTGGCCCTCGACGGCCCGCAGCCGCACCCGGCGGACCTTCGTCCCCGCGGGGAAGCGCGCCGTGACCACCGGCTGGTCGCGGTATTCGCCGACCCGGCGCCAGCCGGTGCCGTCGTCCGCGGAGACTTCGAGGACCGCGTCGTGCAGGAAGTCGTCCGAGCCGCTGCCGTCGCCCATCGCGATCCGCACCGAGGCGACGTCCCTCGCCGTGCCCAGGTCCACGCCGAAGGCGTCGTCGGGGCGCGGCGGCGCGTCGCTCGACCAGGCCGTGGCGTCCCTGCCGTCGACCATCGCCGCGGGGTCGGTGCCGCGGCCCGAGGCCATCGACGTGGTCGCCGTGCGGCCGTCGGCGCCGAGCCCTGCCCAGGCGTCGGAGTCGTCCACCGCGCCGGTCAGGAAGTCGTCGAGCACGGAGCCGCCGACCGTCGCCGTGCCCTCCGCGAGCGCCGTGCGGTCGCCGTCCAGCGCCTGCCGGGCCTGCCAGGCCGCCGCGCCGTCGCCGCGGGCCTGCGCCGACAGCAGGTCCACCGCGTGCTCGCCCGCCGCCCCGTAGAGCGACAGCCGGTCGAGCCAGGGCCGCACCTCGTCGCCGAAACCGCCGCCGGCCAGGCCGTCGAGGCGGTCGGGCGCGGTGCGCATCACCGTGAAGGCCGCCCGCAGCTCGCGCGCCGCGGCCGCGAGCCGCTGCCCGCCCGAGCCCGCCCCCGCCGGCAGTGCGGCGCGGAAAGCGGCGATCAGCGGGCGCAGATACGCCGACTCCTCACCGCCGAGCGCCGACGACGACTCGTTGCCCGCCAGGGCGCGCAGCGCCGCCCTGGTCGCCCCGTCGGGACCCGCCAGGTCGTCGATCGCGGCCTGCCAGGACGCCTGGGGGTCGTAGCCGGTCGGATTCCAGGCGAAATCCGCGGCGGTGAACAGCGCGATACGCGACGCGGCCGGCTGCTGCATCGCGCTCGCCAGCAGCCCGGCCGACGCCGTCGCCACGGCCGGCTGCCGCCCGGTGTACGGGCCGAGGAAGAGCCGGTCGGCCGCGAAGTCGTTGACCGGGTAGTTGTCCACGGTCAGCAGCGGGTGCCGCAGCGCGGCGTCCACGGCCGCCACCTGGTCGCCGGTGATCCGGCCGGGCACCACCCCGACGCCGGTCCACGCCACCTCGACCCGCGGGTCGAGGGCCTTCGCCAGCGCCGTGCGGTAGTCGGTGGCGCCGTCCTGGTAGAACTCGGTCGGCAGCAGCGACACCGCCGCGGCGGCGGTGCCGTGACGCCCGGTCAGGTACGCCGCCGCCGCGTTCACCACCTTCGCCTGCGCCCGGGCGGCGGCCTGCGGCCCGCTGCCGAAGGCGCGGGAGTCGGCGGAGCAGTGCCACTCGCTGTAGCTGACGTCCTGGAACTGGAACTGGAAGGCGCGGACACCCAGCGCCCACATCGCGTCCAGCTTGCGCTGGAGCGCCCTCCCGTCGGCGGCCGAGGAGAAGCACAGGCTCTGGCCGGGGGCCAGCGCCCAGGCCAGCGTGACGTGGTCCTGGTCGGCGCGGGCGGCCAGCGCCCGGAAGTCCGCGCGCCGGTCCGCCGGGTAGGGCTCGCGCCACTGCTCCTGGCGGTAGGGGTCGTCGCCGGGGGAGTACAGATAGCGGTTCTGCTTGGTCCGCGCCATGAAGTCCAGCTGCGCCAGGCGCTGCTCCTGCGTCCAGGGGACGCCGTAGAAGCTCTCCGCGATGCCGCGGACCGGGGCGGCGGGCCAGTCGCGGACGACGACCGGCGCGAAGCCGGTGTCCCTTCGGTGGGCGGCCGTCAGCTGACGCAGCGTCTGGGCGGCGTGGTAGAGGCCGTCGGCGCCCACGCCTTGCAGCGCGACGGTGCCGCCGCTGACGGCCAGCCGGTAGCCGCCGTCGGGGAGGTCGCCCGCGGGCGGGGCGCCGAGGGCGGCGAGCCGGCTCTCGGCGGGGGCGCCGGCGTAGACCGTCAGGCCGGGGCCGGGGCCCGCCGCGCGGACGACGTCGCGGGCGCCAGCCGAGTGGAGGGTCTGCTCGACCAGGTCGAGGGCGGACGGGTCGGCGGCCGCGTCCGCGACGAGGGTGACCTGCGGGGTGACCCGGGCGAAGTCGCCCTGGCGGCGCAGGAGCTGGGGCTTGGGATAGACGGCGGGCGCGGTGTCCGACTGGGTCACCGGGGCGGAGGCGGGGGCGGTGGGTGCCGTGGGGGTCGGCTGGGCGGAGGCGGGGGTCTGCCCGAGCCAGCCGCCGACGACGGTGGCCGCCAGGGCGACGGCCGAGGTCCTACGCAGCAACGGGGTCCTCCCTGCGGCCATGCGCGCGACGCCGGACGGCGAGCCCATCACTCCCGCCCGCCCTGTGTCAACGGGTCCCCCGCGTCTCCGGTGGCCGCGAGCGCGGAGGCGCCGGTGAGTTATCCACAGGGCTTCCGCGAGGGGCGGGGGTGACGTGCGAGGATGGTCGTCTCACCTGACGAGAAGGAGTGGCCCACCGTGCCTGGTACGAACCTCACGCGCGAGGAGGCGCAGCAGCGGGCGGCTCTGCTGACTGTGGACGGCTATGGGATCGAGCTTGACCTGAGCGGCGCCCAGCAGGGCGGCACCTTCCGGTCGCGGACCACGGTGCGGTTCGACGTGGCCGGGGACGGCGGGGCGAGCTTCATCGACCTGGTGGCGCCCGAGGTGCACGAGGTGGTGCTCAACGGGACGGCGCTGGATCCGGCCGAGGTCTTCAAGGACTCGCGGATCGCGCTGGAGTCGCTGCGGGGCGGGCGCAACGAGCTGCTGGTGGTGGCCGACTGCGCCTACACCAACACCGGTGAGGGGCTGCACCGGTTCGTCGACCCGGTGGACAAGCAGGCTTATCTGTACACGCAGTTCGAGGTGCCGGACGCGCGCCGGGTGTTCGCGAGCTTCGAGCAGCCCGACCTGAAGGGCACCTTCGCCTTCACGGTGACGGCGCCGCAGGGCTGGACGGTCATCTCGAACTCGCCGACGCCCGAGCCGTCGGCGGACGGGGTGTGGACGTTCGAGCCGACCCCGCGGATGTCGTCGTATGTCACCGCGCTGATCGCCGGTCCGTACACCTCGGTGCACGGCAGCTGGGAGGGCGGCGGCCGCAGCGTGCCGCTGGGCGTCTACTGCCGGCCCTCGCTGGCCGAGCACCTGGACGCGGAGGCGATCTTCGAGGTCACCCGGATGGGCTTCGACTGGTTCCAGGAGAAGTTCGACTACGCCTACCCGTTCGCGAAGTACGACCAGCTGTTCGTCCCGGAGTTCAACGCGGGCGCGATGGAGAATGCCGGCGCGGTCACCATCAGGGACCAGTACGTCTTCCGGTCGAAGGTGACCGACGCGGCGTACGAGATGCGGGCCGAGACGATCCTGCACGAGCTGGCCCACATGTGGTTCGGCGACCTGGTCACCATGGAGTGGTGGAACGACCTGTGGCTGAACGAGTCGTTCGCCACCTACACCTCGATCGCCTGCCAGGCGCACGCCGAGGGCTCGCGCTGGCCGCACTCGTGGACGACGTTCGCCAACACGATGAAGACCTGGGCCTACCGGCAGGACCAGCTGCCCTCGACGCACCCGATCATGGCGGAGATCAACGACCTGGAGGACGTGCTCGTCAACTTCGACGGGATCACGTACGCCAAGGGCGCCTCGGTGCTCAAGCAGCTGGTCGCGTATGTGGGGATGGACGAGTTCTTCGCCGGAGTGCAGGCCTACTTCAAGCGGCACGCGTGGGGGAACACCCGGCTGGCCGACCTGCTGGGCGCGCTGGAGGAGACCTCGGGCCGCGACCTCAAGGCCTGGTCCAGGGCGTGGCTGGAGACCGCCGGCATCAATGTGCTGCGGCCCGAGATCGCGGTGGACGCCGCGGGCGCCCTGACGTCCTTCGCGGTCCGGCAGGAGGCGCCCGCGCTGCCCGCAGGGGCCAAGGGCGAGCCGGTGCTGCGGCCGCACCGCATCGCGGTCGGGCTCTACGACCTGCGGGACGGCGTGCTGGTGCGCACCGACCGCATCGAGCTGGACGTGGACGGCGAGCTGACCGAGGTGCCGTTCACGGCGGGCACCCGCCGCCCCGACGTGATCCTGCTCAACGACGACGACCTGTCCTATGCCAAGGTGCGGCTCGACGAGCAGTCGCTCGCCGTCGTCCGCGACCATGTGGGCGACTTCACCGAGTCGCTGCCCCGCGCGCTGATCTGGGCGTCGGCCTGGGACATGACGCGGGACGGCGAGCTGGCCACCCGCGACTACCTGGAGCTGGTGCTGCACGGCATCGGCAAGGAGACCGACATCGGCGTGGTGCAGTCCCTGCACCGCCAGGTGAAGCTGGCCCTCGACCTCTACGCCGACCCGGCGTGGCGGGAGACCGGTCTTGCCCGCTGGACCGCCGCCGCCCAGGAGCACCTGGCGGCCGCGGCCGGCGGCAGCGACCACCAGCTGGCGTGGGCGCGGGCGTTCGCCGCGACCGCCCGCACCCCCGAGCAGCTGGACGTCCTCGCCGGGCTGCTGGACGGCACGGTGACCTACGAGGGCCTGGCCGTCGACACCGACCTGCGCTGGGCGCTGCTCAACCGGCTCGCCGCGACCGGCCGCGCGGACGACCGGGCGATCGACGCGGAGCTGGCCCTCGACCCGACCTCCGCGGGCGAGCAGCACGCCGCGGCGGCGAGGGCCGCCCGGCCGACCGAGGCGGCCAAGGCCGAGGTGTGGTCGACGGTCGTCGAGGCCGACACCCTGCCGAACGCGATGCAGGAGGCCGTCATCGGCGGCTTCGTGCAGACCGACCAGCGCGAGCTGCTCGCGCCGTACAGCGAGCGGTATTTCGCCGCGATCAAGCAGGTGTGGGCGGACCGCAGCAACGAGATGGGCCAGCAGATCGTCGTCGGCCTCTTCCCGGCGCTCCAGGTCTCGCAGGCCACGCTGGACGCGGCCGACGCGTGGCTGGCGAGCAACGAGCCGGTGCCGGCGCTGCGCCGGCTGGTCGTCGAGTCCCGCGCGGGCGTCGAGCGCGCGCTGCGCGCCCAGGCCGCGGACGCCGCGGCCGGCTGACCGCGGGGTGGGGGTTCCGGGCGCCGCGTCCCGGGACCCCTGGCCGGGTCGCGGGCCAGTCTTTCCCGCACCAGGAGCGCGGCAACCGGCCGCACACGTAAGTCCCCTCCCGCCGGGCCCCGTACCGCCTACCCGCGCGCGGCGGTGCGGGGCACCGCGGCCGCCGCGGGTGCCGGTGCGGGGTGCGCGGCGGTCTGCGGGCGGCCCTGCCGGACGGAGGCCCGGCCCGGGAGGTTGACGGCGTCGGCGGGCAGCAGTCGCTCCAGGCGGAGCAGCAGGGCCGAGGCGCTCAGCGCGGTGCCGACCAGCAGCAGCCAGGGGAGCCGCGCGTCGGCCGCGGTCAGCGCGGTGAAGAGGGACGGGGCCAGGATCGAGGCCAGCGACCAGGACAGCTGATAGGCGGCCATGTAGCGGCCGCGCAGCGACTCGGGGGCCGCCGCGACGGCCAGCGAACTCGCCGCCGGATTGTGCACGGTCTCGGCCACCGTGTAGAGGGTGACCAGCGCGAGCAGCAGGCCCGCCGTGGCCCAGCCGGCCTGCGGGCGTACGGTCGCGAGCAGCGCGAGCCCGGCGAAGGACGCCGCGAAGATCAGCCCGCCCAGTGCCGCCGACCGGGTGCGGCGGGCGCCGCTGCGGCGGCCCAGCCGGGCGATGTGGACCCCGCCGACCGCGCACAGCACCGTGTTGAGCGTGAAGGCGGCGCCGGTCAGCGACTGGGCGCCGTGCAGCGGCCCGGCGATGAAGAGCGGGAAGAGCACCGCCAGTGCCGAATAGCCCAGGGCGGTGAGGAAGTTGGCCCCGGTCAGGGCGAGGAAGGGGCGGTCGGCGAAGACCACGCGGTAGCCGGCCCCGCCTGCGGCGGGCGCCGGCTGCGCCGCCGGGCGGGCAGGCGCCTTCACCCGCCGCATCAGCAGCCAGGCGACGGCGAAGCTCGCCGCGTTCAGCCAGGCAGCGGCGACGAAGCCGCGGTCGCCCGCGAGGGTGACCACCAGGGAGGCGAGCAGCGCGCCCGCGCCGAGCCCGCCGTTGCGCAGCGCGCGGGAGGCGGCCTGCAGCCGGTCCCGGTCGGCTCCGGCGGCGAACTCGCCGATCCAGGACTGCTGCACGGCGGGGAAGGCGCGGTCGCCGAAGGCCGTGCCGAGGGCGACGGCGGCGAAGGCGGGCAGCGCCGTGGCGAGCGGATACAGCGCGAAGCCGGTGCCCCGCACCCCGTAGAGCACCAGTTGCACCCGCCGGGCGCCGTATCTGTCCACGGCGGCGCCCGCGAGCGGCAGCGCTGCCATGCCGATCAGGCCGACCGCGGTGAGCACGGCTCCGACCACGGCGAACGACAGGCCGGTGATGTGGTGGAAGAAGACCAGGCTGAAGGGGACGTACATCCCGGAGCCGACCGCGTCCACGGCCATCGCGCCGAGCATGGCCTTCTCGCCCGGCAGGCGGGTGGCGGTGGCGTGTGTGCGCGTCGGCAGCATGGCGGTCCCCCGTAAGTAGGTCGGCAGTAACTAGCTTAGTGCTAAGTGGCTTAGCGTCAAGCGAGTGGCTTGCGACGGAGCGTACGGCGGCCGATACTGGGGGAATGGACGCGGATGCGGTGGACACGATCACCGGGCAGTGGGCCGTGGAGCGGCCCGAACTCGACACTCTCGCCATGGCCGTCTTCGGCCGGGTCTACCGCGTCGCGCGGGCGATGGGGGACCGGATGGAGGCGGAGTATCTGCGCTACGGCATCGGGCGGGGGGAATTCGACGTGCTCGGCACGCTGCGGAGGTCGGGGGCGCCCTACACGCTCTCGCCGCGCGAGCTGTCCGCGACGCTGATGCTCACCACCGGGGGCATGACGGGGCGGCTCGACAAGCTGGAGCGCGCCGGACTCCTGGTAAGAGCACCGGACCCCCACGACCGGCGCGGGCTGCGGGTCTCCCTCACCGAGCGCGGCATCACCGTCGTCGAGGAGGCACTGGTCGCCGGGCTCGCCGTGCAGCAGGCCGCGCTGTCCGCGCTGGAGCCGGACGAGGCGGAAGTCCTTGCCGGACTCCTGCGGCGACTGCTGGCCGCGTCGCAGTGAAACCCCGGCGGGGGCCAGCGGTCTGACGTACCGTCCCGGCCGAACGCGCGATTCCCCGCGCCCCGGAGAACCGCCCTGGCGGGCGGAAGGGGAGCGGGGGTGGCGACGCGGCCGGGAGGGTCAGCCCTGCTGCTGCTTGCGGGTCTTGTCCGTGGCCATGACCAGGCCGGCGATGATGCCGAAGAGCACCAGCGGAATGGCGACGAAGAGGCCGAGGGTCTGGATGACACTCAGACCCGAGCCCGGGTCGTCGCCGTCGTCGCGCGTGAGGGCGAACGCCGGGGACGACAGCAGGAGCATCACGGTGGTGGCCGCGGTGACGACGCCGGCGCGCATGACCTTCTTGTTGAGCTTCTTGTCCACGTGGCCAATGTAGTGACCGGCTCCGGAGCACGCGCGCCCGGGGGTGCTTTAGGGTTCGCCGGCCGGGTGGAGGGCGCGGCGGACCTCGTCGGCCAGGGTGTGCAGGCGCCGGGACGCGGCGAGCTGTTCGAGAGTGAGGGGATTCCCCTCGGGGTCGGCCACCGGGAGCCGCCAGTTCGGGTACTGGTCCCAGGTGCCCGGCAGATTCTGCGGGCGGCGGTCGCCGACACCGTCGGGGAGCCACACGCCGACCATCCGGGCCGGGGTGGCGGCCAGGAAGCGGTGCACGGCCTTGACGACGGCCTCCTCGTCGGCCGCGCCCTCGGGCAGCAGCCCGAGCCGGCCGAGCAGCGCGATCCACTCGGCGACCTCCGCCGCGTCCTCGGCCTGCTCCTGCTCCAGCGGCCTGGTGAGCAGCCCGAGCCGGTGCCGCAGCTCGACGTGCTCGCCGGTGAGCCGGGCGGCGGTGCTCGGCAGGTCGTGGGTGGTCGCGGTGGCCAGGCAGGCCTCGCGCCAGGCGGCAGGCGGCAGCGGACGGCGGTCGGCGTGCTCGCCCTCGTAGTCGCGTTCGAACCACAGGACGGAGGTGCCGAGGATGCCGCGGTCGGAGAGCTGCTGCCTGACCCCGGGCTCTACCGTGCCCAGGTCCTCGCCGATGACGACCGCGCCGGCCTCGTGCGCCTCAAGGGCCAGCAGGCCGAGCATCGCCTCCGGGTCGTAGCGCACATAGGTGCCCTCGGTCGGCGGGCGGCCCTCGGGCACCCACCACAGCCGGAAGAGGCCCATCACATGGTCGATCCGCAGCCCGCCGGCATGCCGCAGCATCCGGGCGATCAGGTCGCGGTACGGGGCGTAGCCGGTGGCGGCGAGCGCGTCGGGGCGCCAGGGCGGCAGGCCCCAGTCCTGGCCGCGCGCGTTGAAGGCGTCCGGCGGCGCCCCCGTCGACATGCCCCTGGCCAGCACGTCCTGCATCGACCAGGCGTCGGAGCCGGCCGGGTGCACACCGACCGCCAGGTCGTGCACCACGCCGACCGGCATCCCGGCGTCCCGTGCGGCCCGCTGGGCGGCGGCCAGCTGGCTGTCCGTCAGCCAGCTCAGCCAGCTGTGGTAGTCGACCCGCTCCAGATGCCGGCTGCGCAGCCTGGCGACCTGGGCGGACCGCGGGTCGCGCAGCCCCGCGGGCCACTTCTGCCAGTCGGGCCCGTGCAGTTCGGCCAGCGTCGACCAGGTGGCATGGTCGTCCAGCGCCTGGCCCTGGGCGGCCAGGAAGTCGGCGTAAGCGGCCCGCCTGCCGGGGCTGAGCGGCACCTCGCGCAGCAGCTCAAGCGCCTGCGCCTTCAGCTCCCACACCGCGTCCCGGTCGATGAGCGTGCCCTTGAGCAGCACGTTGTCCCGCAGGGCCGCGGCCTTCACCAGCAGCCGAGCGGCCTGCTCGCGGGCGTCCCTGGACAGATACGCGTATTCGGGGACCTCCTCGACCCGCAGGTAGACCGGATCGGGGAAGCGCCGTGAGGAGGGCCGGTAGGGCGACGGGTCGGTCGGGTGTCCGGGCACCGCCGCGTGCAGCGGGTTGATCTGGACGAAGCCGGCGCCCAGCGCCCGCCCCGACCAGGCCGCCAGCTCCGCCAGGTCGCCGAGGTCGCCCATGCCCCAGGACCGCTGGGACAGCGTCGAATACAGCTGCGCCATGAAGCCGAACGTCCGCTCCCGCGGCCCGCCGACCCGCTCCGGCGCCACCACCAGGTCACCCCTGGCGGCCCGGCCGTCCGGGGCCGCCGCCCGCAGCACATAGCGCCCCGGCGCGTGCGGCACCCCGTCCAGCCGCTCGCCCGCCGCCGTCTCGACGCTGATGTCGGTGCCCTCGGGCAGGCCGGTCAGCGGCTGCCCGGCGCGCAGCACCGTGCACGGCGCCAGCAGGCGGTGGGCGGTGCGCAGTTCGTACGCCGCCAGCGCGTCCCTGACCGCGTGGGGCGTGGACGCGTCCACCCCCAGGGCCGCCAGCACGGCCACCACCGTCTCCTCGGAGACCCTGACCTCCTGCCCGGGCGCCGGGTGGTACGTCACATCCACGCCGTGCAGCGTCGCGAGCCGTGCCCGGTCCATCAAGCCTCCGCCTTCTTCGGGCTTTCATCCGGTCGATCCCAGAGCCCTACCCCTTCCGGGATGTGCCACACCCGCTGCGCTCGGTGACGGCGGGGTTGTCCCCACCCCTGGGAGGGCGGCGGGCGCCATGGTTCACCCGGTCGGCACTCCGTAGCCTCGTGGACATGGCGGCAACCGGCGCCCCAGCTGTGGAACTCCGCTCCCTGACCCGCACCTATGGCCGCGGTGAAGCGGCCGTCCACGCGCTGCGCGGGATCGGCCTCGCGCTGCCACGCGGCAGCTTCACCGCGGCCATGGGGCCGTCGGGCTCGGGCAAGAGCACGTTCCTGCAATGTGCGGCCGGCCTCGACCGGCCGACCGGCGGCGAGGTCCTGCTCGGCGGCGAGCCGATCACCCGCCTCCGGGTCACCGACCTGGCCGGCTACCGCGCCCAGGCCGACCGCGACCTCGAACTCAACGCCTGGGCCGACCGGGTGATGGCCGCGGTCCTCGGCGGCTTCGCGGCGGTCGCCGCGGCCGAGACGCTGGTCATGACGGTGCTCGACCGGCGCCGCGAGGTCGCGCTGCTGAGGCTTGCCGGGACCACCCGGGTGCAAGTGCTGCGCATGCTGCGGGGAGAGGCTGCGCTCGTGGCCGTCGTCGGGCTGGCTCTCGGGTCCGGGATCGCGTGGATTCACGCTCGTGCCCATCGCTCGCGGCCTCACCGGGGCCGCTCCCTATGTCCCCCCGGGCACCGCGGCCGCCCTCGCGGGCGGCACCCTCCTTCTCACCCTGGCCTCCACGGCCCTCCCGGCCCGCGCCATCCTCCGGCGCCACCGTTGGCGCGCGGTCGCCTTACGCCTCTCCCGCCGTCGTGGCCGGCCGCGCAGTTCCCCGCCACTCCCTGCGGGGTGCTGTCACGGATTCCACAGTTGCGCTGTGTGGGTGGCTTGTCGCGCAGTTCCCCGCGCCCCTGGGTGGGTGCCACTTGCTGTTGCGTTCACAGTTGCGGTCCGCTCTGGCCGGCCGCGCAGTTCCCCGCGCCCCTGTGGGCCCGCGTCCTCCTGCGCCAGGCGGTTGCCCCTGGCAGGGGCTGGGCTCTCCGCAGAGGGGCACGCGTTTTTCAGGGGCGCGGGGAACTGGGCGACAAGCCCCCACCGGGCCGCAGGGAGGGCCGTACCGGCACCTCGCAGGGACGCGGCACCCGGGGGGACGGGCACGGGCCCGTTCCCCCGGGTGCACCCCGGTCAGGGGGTCGTGGAGGTGATGATGACGCTGCCCGTGCCGGCCGCAGTGCCGCCGGCGTCGAGGAGCTGGACCTGCCCGAAGAGCTGCCGCCCGGCAGGCGCCTCCGCCGCGGCGAGGACGGTCGCCGAGACCGGCACCGTGGCACCGTGCGGAAGGTTGACGGGCGTGGACGTGTCGACCGTGACCTGGCCGAGGGCGGCCGAGTAGTAGACGTCCTCGTAGGAGTAGGTCGTCGAGCCGGACGGCACGGAGTATCCGTCCACCTCGAAGGTGTACGTGCCGGGCGCCGGGTCGGCGAGGCTGACCGCCTCCTCCGCGTCACCGTCGGCGGACTGCGCGATGAGCACACCGTCGAGGTAGACGTAGAGGTCGAGGTCGGCCTGCTGGTCGGAGGGCGACCCGATGGAGACGTCGAGACGCGAGGCACCCGGGCCGAGCGTCAGCGTCGTCGTCTGGGCGTCGCCCTCGGCGATGGTCGGTGTGGCCGTGAGGGCCGAGCCGAGCGGCCCGCCGCTCAGGGAGCCGCCGCTGATCGGCGCGAAGCGGTTGGTGACGTTCCAGCTCACCGGCGCCGGGGTGCCGACCTGGGCCGTGGGCAGGGTCTGCACGGCCGGGTCGAAGGCCGCTCCGAGGAGGGAGGCGGTGAGCACGTACGGGTTGTCGAGCAGCGGCGAGGTGCGCCGGGCCTCGACCTCGATCTCCCACACGCCCGGCAGCGGGTCCGCGTAGGAGCGCAGGTCGGGGCGGCAGGTGTTGGCGGGGTTGTTGTAGTTGGGGTAGCAGTCGGGGGTCTGGGTGGAGTCCAGCGGCACACCGTAGGGGTGCATGGAGATGAACCTGGTCTGGCTGCCGGGCTTGAGGCCGCCCATGGCGACTTCGAGCGAGGTCGCGCCGGCCGGGACGGTGAGGAAGTACGAGCGGGTGCTGTCCCGCTGGATCGTCCCGGAGCGGGTCAGCGTGTAGGACGGGCTCGCGATCGGCGTGGAGACGACGACGGCGGCCGATATCTGCGTGTCGGTGCCGTGGGTGAGCGGGTCGTCCACGTTCAGCAGGGCGCTGTGCACCCCGGCGGACCGCGGCTTCGCGGTGACCTTCACGGTGACCGGCTTGTTCAGCGGCAGCACCACCAGCGGGCTGGCGACGGAGAAGGTGCCGTCGTTGTGCGCCCAGGTCAGGGTGTGCAGCAGGGAGTAGGCCGGCCCGCTGGTGCGGGTCACGGTGACGTTGTACGTGCGCTGCTTGCCGGCCGTCAGGCCGCCTTCGCGGTCGTAGACGCCGGTGCCGTACCCGGGGGTCAGCAGGTAGCTCGACAGCGCGGTGTCGACCGGCGCCTTGACGGTGTACGTGTCGGTGGTGCCGCCGCGCCGCAGCAGGTCCCAGGCGGGGCCGACGGCGACGAGTCCGGCGCCCTGGTCGACGGTCTGGAAGCCGGGGATGCTCTTGGCGGTGCTGACCAGCGCGGTGCGCAGCTGCGCCGGGGTGACCTTCAGGTGCTGCGCCTTGGCGGCGGACAGCAGCAGGGCCGCGGCTCCGGTGGCCTGCGGTGAGGCCATCGAGGTGCCCTGGAGCATGGCGTAGCCGGGCGGCAGGGTGTAGCCGGCCTCGGCGACGGGCGCGCCCGGCTCCCAGGTCGGCACGGAGTTGATGGCGGCGCCGGGCGCGGTGATGACGGGGGCGAGGCCGCCGTCCTCGCGCGGGCCGCGGGAGGAGAAGGGCAGCAGCGAGTACGGCACGGTGGTCTGCGAGCCGTAGTTGGCGGCCCAGGTCTCACGCGAGATGGACGCGCCGACGCTGAGGACGTGGTCGGCCAGGCCGGGGTCGCCTATGGTGTTGACGCCGGGGCCGTCGTTGCCCGCGGAGATCACCAGCTGCACCCCGTAGGTGTCGATCAGCTGCTTGTAGAGCAGGTCGCGGGCGCTGGCACCGTCGTTGAGGGCGCCGAGGCCGCCGATGGACATGTTGACGACGTCGACGTGGTGGTTGACCACCAGGTCGGTCATGCCCTCGGTGAGCGCGATGTTGGTGCAGCCGCCGCTCCAGGTGCAGGCCCGGGAGGAGACGATCTTCGCGCCGGGCGCGGCGCCGTTCATCTTGCCGCCGAAGAGCCCGTTGGCGGCGGTGATGCCCGCGACGTGCGTGCCGTGCTCGGACTGCACGACGCCGATGTTGACGAAGTCGGCCTTCTTGCCGACCCAGGTGCCCCCGTAGGGGTCCATCGGGACGTCCTTGCGGATCTCGATGGTGAAGGGGATCGACTCGGAGATCGGCGTGGCCGGGTTGTCGGTGCCGAAGTGGCCGATCTGGAAGCCGTCCTTGTACGGCTTCATGGCGGTGTCGTTGCCGAAGTCGCCGTTGTTGTCCAGGTCCAGCCGGACGGTGCCGGCGGCCGGGTCGTAGAGCACACCCCACACGTCGGTGGTGTCGCCGTCGCGGTTGAGGTCGCCGAGCATGTCGCCGCCCTTGGTGGCGGCCTCGGCGAAGGTGCTGAAGAGGTAGTTGCCCGCGGGCGCGGTCCAGGTGCGGCCGGACGCGGTGAAGGACGGCCCCGCGACGCTGGTGACCATCGCCCGCCAGGTGGCGTCGCTGTCGAGTATCGGGTCGGTCGAGGTGACCCAGTCGATGATCTTCCGCTCACCCGTGGTGGTCTTCTGCAGCGCCGGGTGGCCGACGTCGACGCCGGAGTCCAGGATGCCGATGGTGATGCCGCGCCCGTCGGCGGCGGGGTGGTCCTTGACGAAGTCCACCGCGCCGGTCTCGAAGGCCGGCTGGTACGGGTTCTTGGCGGGGGTGTTCTTGTCGGGGCCCGGGTAGGTGGCGGCGGGCTTGCCCGGGTGGTGCGACGCGGCGGCGGTGGTGTCGGCGGCCGGCGTCGGGTCGTCCAGCTTGACCTCCTGCTTGAGGTCGATGGCCAGCACCGAGGGCAGCTTCTGGGCCGCGCCGAGCGCCGCGTCCGCCTTCGCGGTGGGCACGGTGGCGCGTACGTAGCCGAGCTGGTCGTAGGTCTGGCCGACGCTGGCGCCCTGGGCATGCAGCCGGGAGGTGATCTCCGCGGTGCTGCCGGGCTTGCCGGCGATCATGAAGGTGACGTTCTTGTCGCCGTCCGCCTTGGCCTTGGCCAGCAGCGTGGCGTCGGCGGAACCGAGCTTGTCCGCCGCGTCCTTGCCGGGCTCGCCGGGGGCGTCCGAGCCGGTGGCGGGCGCTGTCGTGGGGGCGGTCGGGGCGGTGGGTGCGCTGTCGGCGACCGCCAGCGCGGGACCTGCGGCCGTCAACGCGGCGACCAGGCCCGCGGCGAGCGCGAGCCGGGCCGGGCGTCTCTTGCCTGGTATGTGATCGAGTGGCATGGGCATCCCTGTTCGGACCGTCGGGCGGGTGTTCGGAAAGCGGAACGTACGCCTCGTCACCCTGCCGGGAAAAGCCGCTCTTTGTGGTGCGTTGACCTTCTGTTGGGGCGTCGGTGACGTGTTTCCGCCAGTGCCGGACCACCGCAAAACCGCCCAAGAGCCACGGGGTCAGGCTCAGCGCGGGGATACCACGACATAGGCGGCGGGCAGTTGGTCCGCCGCGGCCACCAGCGCGGTACGCACCACGGCGGCCTGCTGCTCGGCGGCGTCGCGCAGCTTGGCCGCGGTCACGTGCACGAGCGTGATGCCCAGCGCTTCGAGCCGCTCGCGCTGCCGCACGCAGCGCGTCCACACCTCGTCGTCGCCGAACTCCGCTGCCTGCGGGCAGGTTTCGCCGCCGTCCCCGCGGTAAAGGGCGTCGCCGAAGGGATCGGCGTGGACATCGTCGAGTGCGCGGGTGTCAGCGGCGTCATCCAGGGCGAAGGCGCCGTCCACTGCCGAGCCGCCGTCCCGTGCCGCGCCGCGGCCCATTGCCGAGCCTCCCGGTGGCCGCCCGGCCCGCGGGTCGATCGCCAGGGCCACCGCGTGCTCGGGCCAGTAGGCGTCCACCGCGCCCAGGCGTGGACCGCCCGGCAGCCGCAGCTCCACGTTCCAGACCGGCTCCGGCAGTTGCCGTTCGCGCACCATCGCGTACAGCCGCTGCTCGGCCATGGCGCGCTCGGCGCCGCGCAGCGCCGTGACCGCCGCGGCGACCCGCGGGCGCTCCAGCAGGCCCGCGCCGGCCAGTTCGCGCAGGACGGCGGCGGCGTCGCAGTGCCCGCCGCGTACGGCCTCGGTCAGCAGCCGCCGTACGGTCTCGGGGTCGTCCAGGTGCGCGACGGCGTCGGCCAGGGCGCGCGGCACCGGGGCGCAGGGCAGGCCGGCCACCTCCTGCGGGCGCGGCAGGGTGCGGACGCGGTGCACGGCCACGTCGCCGGCGTCCCGCAGCCGCCGGTGGCGCGGCACCAGGACGTCGATGCGCGGCAGCCCCGGCAGCGGCGGCACGCACGAGAGGCCGTGCAAGGCGAGCGCGGCCAGGCCCGTGACCACGGCGTCCCTGCCGCCGCCGCGCGGCCCGTGCGCGTGCGGGTCGCGGCCGGAGTAGAGCAGCGCGGCCTCCAGCCGCTCCCGGCCGGTCGGCCGCCCCGAGCGCAGCAGGTACACCTGGGGGAGCACCTGCTGCCAGGGGCCGCCCGGCCGGCAGCGGGCGGCGACGGCGGCCGCGCCGACGCCGAGGTCGCGCAGCTGGTGGAGGGTCAGGACCCGCTGCTCGGCGGGCAGTCGGCGGTCCAGTGCGCGGGGGGTGCGGGAGTTCGTGTTCATGGCGACGTCGTTCCCGCCGCCCTGGCGGTCACTAACCGCTGTTACGCGCTCGTCGACAAAACGGGACAAGGCCGGGCTAAAGTCCGGATGTTCGGGTGCCGATCAGTGGAATTCCCCCGTTCGGGTGACGGGGGGCCGCCCCATCAGGCAGGACGGCCCCCCGTGAGCGGTCAGAGCGCGGCGCCGGGGCCTGCCGCCTCGGCCGCGCGGGTGTCGCACATCTGTGCGCGCGACGCCCGCGCGAGGTCGTCCCGCCCTTCGAGCACCAGGCGGCGCAGCGCGGGCGCGGCGTCCGGGTGGCCGTCCAGCCACGCGTCGGTGGCCGCCAGCGTCCCCGAAGGGTCCTGGAAGGCCGGGAAGAGCCCGGTGACCACGGCCATCGCGGTCTCGATCGAACGGGTCGCCCACAGCTGCTCCAGCGCCGCGAAATACCGCTCGGTGAACGGCGCGAGCAGGTCGCGCTGGGAAGCCTGCGCGAAGCCCGCGATGGTCGCCTCCACCAGCGCGTTGGACAGCGCGTCGGAATCCACCACGTCGGCCCAGGCCGACGCCTTGACCTCGGCGGAGGGCCGCGCCGCCAGGCAGCGCACCTCGTGCCGGTGGCCGGAGGCGGTGTCGTCCCTGGCCCGCTCGGCGGTGATCGCCGCCGTGTCGGCCGCGCCGCACGCGGCCAGCGCGCACAGGATGGTCCAGCGCAGCTCCTGGTCCACCGACAGGCCGTCGATCTTCGCCGACCCGTCGAGCAGCCCGTGCAGCAGTTGCAGGTCGGCGGCCGACGAGGCGACCGAGGCGAAGAAGCGCGCCCACGCCAGCTGGTGGCCGCTGCCCGGCTCGGCGAGCCGCAGCTCCTGCAGCGCGCCCTGGGCCAGCGCGGTCGCCGCCGCGTCGCGGCGCTCCGGCGCCACGTAGTGCGCCAGCGCGGTCCGCGCCTGGAGGTGCAGCGACTGGAGCACCCCGATGTCGCTCTCCCGGCCCGCGAAGAGCAGCACCAGGTCCAGGTAGTCGCCGGCCGGCATCAGCGCGTCCCTGGTCATGCTCCACACCGCCGACCAGGCCAGCGCCCGGGCCAGCGGGTCCGACAGGTCGCCCAGGTGGGAGCGCAGCGTGTCCAGCGAGGCCGGGTCGAAGCGGATCTTGCAGTACGTCAGGTCGTCGTCGTTGACCAGCACCAGGTCGGGCCGCGGGCGCCCTGACAGCTCGCCGACCACCGTGACCGGGCCCGTCGCGTCGGCCTCGGCCCGCGCGTACCGCTCCAGGGCGCCGCCCGGCATCCGCCGGTAGAGGCCCACCGCGAAGCGGTGCGGGCGCAGCTGCGGGTGCGCCGGGTCGTCGGCGGTCTGCAGCACGGTCAGCTCGGTGATGCGGTCCTCGGCGTCGACGAAGACCTGCGGTGTCAGCGAGTTGACGCCCGCCGTCTCCAGCCAGGCCCGCGACCAGGCCGGCATGTCGCGGCCCGAGGTCTCGGTGAGCACCGACAGCAGGTCGGCCAGCTCGGTGTTGCCGTACGCGTGCCGCTTGAAATAGCGCCGGGCCGCCTCCATGAAGGCGTCCTCACCGACGTAGGCCACCAGCTGCTTGAGCACCGAGGCGCCCTTGGAGTAGGTGATGCCGTCGAAGTTGAGCTTGGCGTCCTCCAGGTCGCGGATGTCCGCGACCACCGGGTGGGTGGACGGCAGCTGGTCGGCGCGGTAGGCCCACGCCTTGCGGCGGTTGGCGAAGGTGATCCAGCCCTCCGCATACTGCGTCGCCGCCACCTGCGAGAAGGCCGCCATGAAGTCCGCGAAGGACTCCTTGAGCCACAGGTCGTCCCACCAGCGCATGGTCACCAGGTCGCCGAACCACATGTGCGCCATCTCGTGCAGCACCACGCCGGCCCGGTGCTCGTACGACGCCCGCGTCACCTTGCCGCGGAAGACGAACTCCTCACGGAAGGTCACGCAGCCCGGATTCTCCATCGCCCCGATGTTGTACTCCGGCACGAAGGCCTGGTCGTACTTCCCGAAGGGATACGGGTAGTCGAAGGTGTCGTGGTAGAAGTCCAGGCCCTGCTTGGTGACGGTGAAGATCTCGTCGGCGTCGAAATGCCGCGCCAGCGAGCGGCGGCACAGCGCGCTCAGCGGGACGTCGAGGGTCACCTTGTCGGCGAAGGTGCGCGAGTAGTGGTCGCGCTCGACGTGGTAGGGGCCGGCGACGACCGCGGTGATGTACGTCGCGATCGGCAGGGTCGGGCGGAAGCGGGTGGTCGCGCCGCCGCCGTCCGCCGCGGCGGGCTCGCCGCCGGGCTCGGCATTGGACAGCACCGTCCAGCTCTCGGGGGCGGTCACCTGGAAGGTGAAGGGCGCCTTGAGGTCGGGCTGCTCGAAATTGGCGAAGACCCGGCGGGCGTCGGCAGGTTCGTACTGCGTGTAGAGGTAGACCTCGCCGTCCTCCGGGTCCTCGAAGCGGTGCAGGCCCTCGCCCGTACGGCTGTAGGCGCAACGCGCGTCGACCACCAGGGTGTTGCGCTCGGCGAGGCCGTCCAGGGCGATCCTGGCGCCGTCCCAGACAGCGGCGGGGTCCAGCTCCCGGCCGTTCAGCCGCACCGAGGCCACCTCGGAGGCGACGAGGTCGGCGAAGGACGAGGCGGCCGGGCTCGCGCACCGGAAGTCGATCACCGTGGTGGACCGGAAGGTGCGCTCCGCGCCGGCGGGCGCGGCACCGACCGCGGACCGCACGTCGAGCGCCACGTCGTAGCGCTCCACGGACAGGATCGCGGCCCGCTCGCGGGCCTCCTCACGGCTCAGGTTCTCGCCGGGCACGGGCGGCTCCTTCGTCTATGACCCCCGGAAACGGACACGCAACGCCTCGCATCCTTCCACGGTGGTACGACAGGAACGCGCCGACCAGCGCCTACGGTGAGGCCGCGGCGGGAATGCCGCCGCGCCGCCGCCGCGTTGTCGGTTGGAGGAGAGCGATGCAACGACCGAGGAGTACGCAGTGACCGCGACCGCCCCCGAGACCAAGACGACGCCGGCCGACTTCTGGTTCGACCCGCTGTGCCCCTGGGCATGGATGACGTCCCGCTGGATGCTGGAAGTCGAGAAGGTCCGCCCCGTCACCGTGCGCTGGCACGTGATGAGCCTGGCCGTGCTCAACGAGGACAAGCTCGACACCCTCCCCGAGGGATACGCCGACTTCCTGCGGGAGGCCTGGGGGCCGGTCCGGGTGGTGATCGCCGCACAGCAGCTGCACGGCGACGAGGTCGTCGGCCCGCTCTACGAGGCGCTCGGCACCCGCTTCCACAACCAGGAGCAGCCCAGGACCAAGGAGACCATCGCCGCCGCGCTCGAATCGGTCGGCCTGCCCGCCGACCTGGCCGACTACGCCGACAAGGACACCTACGACGCCGAGCTGCGCGCCTCCCACAAGGAGGGCATCGACAAGGTCGGCCAGGAGGTCGGCACCCCGGTGATCGCCGTCCCCGGAGCCGACGGGGAGCAGGTCGCCTTCTTCGGCCCGGTCGTCACCCCCGCCCCCAAGGGCGAGGACGCCGCGAAGCTGTGGGACGGCACGCTCCTGGTGGCGTCGGTCCCCGGCTTCTACGAGATCAAGCGCACCCGCACCGCCGGGCCCAGCTTCGAGTAGAGCGGTCGGGAAACATGGCACACCTGGGTCTGGTGGCCCTCGTCGTACGCGACTACGACGAGGCCATCGCCTACTACACGCGAGCGCTCGGCTTCGAGCTGCGCGAGGACACCGCGCGGGAGGACGGCGGCCGCTGGGTCGTCGTCGCGCCGCCCGGCGCCCGCGAGACCGGCCTGCTGCTCGCCCTGGCCACCACCGCGGCGCAGACCGCCAGGGTCGGCGACCAGACCGGCGGCCGGGTCGGGCTCTTCCTGAACACCGAGGACTTCGACGGCGACTACAAGCGGATGGTCGCGGCCGGCGTCGTCTTCGAGGAGGAGCCGCGGTACGAGCCGTACGGCGCGGTGGTCGTCTTCCACGACCTCTACGGCAACAGGTGGGATCTCATCCAGCCCGCGTGAGTTGGCGGAACCGCACAGTCGGGACGGCCTGGGCGGGTGCCGTACGCACCCGCCCCGGTCGCATGCCCGCGCGTGACGTGGGTCACGCGACCTGGCCAAACGACTCGATTCCCGGGCGCGGGAGTCTCCAAGCGGATGATCAGGGCTTTGTCGGGGTCCGACGATGAAGGGGGCTCGGCCGCTGGGTTAGCGTCACGGTGTCCCCTTGATCGCCCCCACCCCGCGGAGAACCGATGAGCGCCACAGCTGCCCCCGGCCGGGCCGGAACCGTACTCGCCGACCTGCTTCCCGCGTCCTCCGCCGGCCGCGCCCGGCTCAGGGACGCCGCCCTGGTCGCCGGCGGCGCCGCGCTCACCGGGCTGGCCGCACAGCTGTCCGTGCCCGTGCCGGGCTCCCCGGTCCCGGTCACCGGCCAGACCTTCGCCGCACTGCTCGTCGGCACGGCGCTCGGCGCCCGCCGGGGCGTCGCCTCCCTCGGCCTCTACGCCGCCGCCGGCGCGGCCGGCCTGCCCTGGTTCGCGGAAGGCACCTCCGGCTGGTCCATGCCGACCTTCGGCTACATCCTCGGCATGCTCGTCGCCTCCGGCATGGTCGGCTTCCTCGCCCGCCGCGGCGGCGACCGCACCGTGCTGCGCACCGCCGGCGTCATGGTCCTCGGCTCCGCCGTGATCTACGCCGTCGGCGTCCCCTACCTGGCCTGGTCCGCCCACCTCTCGTCCCACCAGGCCCTGACCCTGGGCCTGCGCCCCTACCTGCTGGGCGACGCGCTCAAGGCCGCCCTGGCCATGGCGGCCCTCCCCGCCGCCTGGCGCCTGAGCCGGCCCTCCGAATAAGGCACTCGCGCCACCCGGCGGGGTGCGGGCGCGTCACGGCGGCCGGGGGTGGAAGACTGGGGGCATGCGCGTGTACCTCGGCTCGGATCATGCCGGCTTCGAACTCAAGAACCACCTCGTCGAATGGCTGACAGGCAACGGGCACCAGCCCCTGGACTGCGGCCCGCACATCTACGACGCGGTGGACGACTACCCGCCCTTCTGCCTCCGCGCAGCGGAGCGCACCGCCGCCGACCCCGGCAGCCTCGGCATCGTGATCGGCGGCTCCGGCAACGGCGAGCAGATCGCCGCGAACAAGGTGCGCGGTGTCCGCGCCGCCCTGGCCTGGAGCGAGCAGACCGCCACGCTCGCCCGCGAGCACAACGACGCCAACGTGCTGAGCATCGGCGGCCGGATGCACTCGCAGGAGGAGGCGGTGAAGTTCGTGGAGCTGTTCCTGACGACGCCGTATTCGCACGAGGAGCGCCACCAGCGCCGTATCGACATGCTCACCGCCTACGAGGCCACCGGCGAGCTGCCGCCGGTCCCGGCGGACCACCCCCGGCAGGACTGACCGGGCGATGCCCGAAGGCCACACCATCCACCGGCTGGCCGCCGACCACGAAGAGCGGTTCGGCGGCCGGGCGGTGCGGGCGAGCAGCCCGCAGGGCAAGTTCTCCGACGGCGCCGCACTGGTCGACGGCCAGGTGATGACCGGGGCGCAGGCGCACGGCAAGCACCTCTTCCTCGGCTTCGGCGACACCGGCTGGGTGCACGTCCACCTGGGCCTGATCGGGAAGTTCGGCTTCGGCGACGGCCCGGCGCCACCGCCCACCGACACCGTACGGCTGCGCATTGCCACGCCGTCGCACCACGCCGACCTGCGCGGCCCCGCCGCCTGCGCGCTGATCACCGATCCCGACAAGCAGGCGATACACGACCGGCTCGGCCCCGACCCGCTGCGCCCCGGCGACGACCCCGGCCGCGTCCACGCCAGGATGGCCAGGTCCCGGATCAGCGTGGCCGCGCTGCTGCTCGACCAGAAGGTCATCGCCGGCGTCGGCAACGTCTACCGCGCGGAAGTCCTCTTCCGGCACGGCGTGGACCCCTTCCTGCCGGGCCGCGACCTGCCGCGCCCGGTGTGGGACGCCATGTGGGCCGACCTGGCGGCGCTGATGCGCGAGGGCGTGCGCACCAACCGGATCGACACCGTCCGCCCTGAGCACGAGCCCGAGGCGATGGGCCGCCCGCCGCGGGTGGACGACCACGGCGGCGAGGTCTACGTCTACCGCCGCACCGGCCGGCCCTGCCTGGTGTGCGGCACCCCCGTCCGCACCCGGCCGCTGGACGCCCGCAACCTCTTCTGGTGCCCCAGCTGCCAGGCCTGAGCCGGGGACGGCCCTCAGCGCCGCCGGAGGGGCCCTAGAAGGCCCTAGAAGCCGTGCGGCAGCCACGGCTCCAGGTCGGAGCGGAAGGCGACCGACGCCTCGGCCAGCGCGCCGGGCCGCAGTTCGGCGACCAGCCCCGCACCGGCCAGCGCCCGCAGGCTGTGGCCGCCGAGATAGGCGGTGCCCAACTCCCTGGCGGTCAGAGCGAGGTCGGCCGGGTCCGCGGTCCGCTCGCAGCTCGCCCCCTTGGCGTCGCCCGTCAGCCGCCAGCGCCCGGCATTCCACGGGCAGAAGGCGTCCTCGACGTCGAGGACCACGTCGACCGGCGCCGTGTAGGTGCGCGCGGCGAGGGCGGCCGGCAGGTCCACCAGGCGTACGTACAGCCCGTCGCGCCAGCCGAGCTCGCAGCGGCGGATGTCGGAGACGATCTGCTGCAATGGGTCGTCGACCGGGCGGTTGCGGAAGGTCAGCCGGGCGACCAGGTCGATCTCGGTGAGGTAGCGCCACAGGGCCGCGTACGTCACCGGATCGAGTGCTTCGAGATCCTTGAGCTTGACCGTGCTGTCCGGCGCGCCGAGCCGGGTGTCGTCCGCCTTGACGCTGTAGCGGGCGTAGCCGCGCACCTCGCCGTCGACCTCCGCGAGCACGCACAACCGCGGGCCGAAGCCCCCGCGGCCGCCGGGCGGGTCCATCAGAGGCAGCCGCTCCCACCGCGGCTGCCTGGCCAGCATGCCGGGCCGGGTGGGCACCACGCGGGCGTAGACCGCCTCGCAGGCGGCCATGCCCTCCGCCGGGGTGACCAGCCGCAGCCGCACCGCGTCGGCGCCCGGCGGCGCCGCCACCGAGACCCGGGCGGTGTCGATCGACCCGAGCAGCTGCCGGGTGGCGGCGCCGTAGCCGAACCGGCCGTAGATCGACGGCTCCGAGGCGGTCAGCAGCGCGACGGGGAGTCCGCGGTCGCGGAAGCCGTCCAGCTGGCGGCGCATCATCGCGGTGAGCACGCCCCGGCGGCGGTGCGTCGGCTGGACGCTGACCATGGTGACGCCGGGCGCGTCGAGCAGGGTGCCGCCCGGCACGGTCATCCGGAAGTCGAAGGCGCCCGCGGTGCCGACGATCCCGCCGTCCGCCCAGGCGGCGACCGCCTGCTCGAAAGGCAGGAAATCCCGCCACATCGCCATTTCCTCCGGGTCCTGGAAGTCGCCGAAGGCCCGCTCCAGGCGAAGCGCGAACTCGTCCCAGTCCCCGGCCGCCGGCACCCGCAGATCGATCGTCATGGCCTCTTGCCTACCAGCAGGGCCCGCGGCGGGGATACGCATTTACCCCCGGCGGCACCCAGGGCGCTCCCGGGCGGTTTCCCGCGGTGTCCTCGCGGGCATCATCGGGCTCGTACGGACTCACCCGTACAGCTCACAACCCATCCGGCCTGCACGGCAGGGCCATCCGTGGATAGGGTCGCCGGAACATGGCAAAAACGGCGGTGGGCGAGGGGCCTCGGCTCAGGTGGCGCAGAAGGCTGCACCGGGCCCGGCTCAGTGTGCGCAAGTCCGCCGTCGACTACTTCCGCGGCGGCGCCTCCGACTGGGCCGGCCTCGGCGTCCTGATCGCGATGATCCCGATCCTGGCCTACACGACCGTGGTCACGCCCGAATGGTGCCCGCCCAGCGCCCTGGTGCTGCCGATCCTGGCCGGCGGGCTGCTGCTGCGCCCCTCCAGCCTGCTGCTGGTCTACGCCGCCTCCGCCGTCGCGCTGATCGCCGAGTCGGCCGCGCTCGGCCCCTACCGCGAGGGCCCCGCCCGGGTCACCCCGGGCACGGTGCTGGTGGTGACCGCGGTGGCGCTGACCGGCCTGATCATCGCGCAGTTCAGAGCCAGGGTCGGGGTGCCGTGGCGGGGCGGCCACACCATGCTGTTCGACCTCAGGGAAAGAATCCGGGTGCAGAGCAGGCTGCCGCGGCTGCCCGGCGGCTGGCACGCCGAGATGTCGCTGCGCCCGGCCGGCGGCCAGTCCTTCTCCGGCGACTTCGTGGTGGCAACCCGCAGTTCGGGCGGCAGGGTGCTCGAAGCGGTGCTCACCGACGTGTCGGGCAAGGGCATGGACGCCGCCTCGCGCTCGCTGCTGCTGTCCGGCGCCTTCGGCGGCCTGCTCGGGTCGCTGCCGCCGCACGCCTTCCTCACCGCCGCGAACGGCTACCTGCTGCGGCAGAACTGGGAGGAGGGCTTCGCGACCTCCGTGCACCTGGTGCTCGACCTGGAGAGCGGCGACTACGAACTGCTCTCCGCGGGCCACCCGCCGGGCGTCCAACTGCACGCGGGCAGCGGGCGGTGGGAGGAGAAGGCCGCCGAGGGGCCGCTGCTCGGCGTCTACGACGGGGCCGAATTCCACGGCGTCAAGGGCACGTTGCGGTCCGGCGACGTGCTGATGCTGTTCACCGACGGGCTGGTGGAGACCGCGGAGCGGGACATCGCCGAGGGCATGGACCGGCTGATCGGCGAGGCCGACCGCTTCGTGGCCACCGGATTCCGCGGCTCCGCCTGGCGGTTGATCGAGGCGGTGGCCAAGGACGTCAACGACGACCGCGCGCTGCTGGTGGTGTGCCGCGACTAGCCCACGGGAATGGGACTATGGGCCGTGTGTCGTACGGGCGTTGATTGTCGGTCACCGATGGCACCATGGGTACGGGCGAGGCGGGGGCGCGGCGTGGTCCCCGGACCGGCAAGGAACCGAAAGAGGAAGTGATCCGCTGTGGTTATCTCCCTGTCCGCCGCACTGTTGCTCGCGATCGTCCTGGTGGTGATGATCCGGAGCAAGACGATAAAGGTCGGCCCGGCGATCGTCGCCGCCCTCTTCGGCTTCTTCCTCGCGTCCACGAACATGGCGCCGGACATCAACCGGTTCCTCAACTCAGTGGCCGACACCATCAACCAGATAAAGCTCTGACGCAGGCGCCGCCTTCGGGGCGGCGTCCAGGATCCGGCGCAGCCCCGCCTCCGCTCCCGTGCCCTGGTCCGCCAGCAGCGCGGCGAGCACCGCGATACGGGCCTGCCCCGGCTTGAGCGTGCCGGTCAGCAGCGCGCCCGCGGCGGCCAGGTCGACCGCGCCGCCGCCGGTGTAGAGCGGCGCCACGGCGCCGGCCGCGACCCGGGTGCTGACCGCGACGTGCACCCCGGCCGCGACGGCCTTGCGCACCGCGTCGGCGATCTCCGGGTTCGCGTTGCCCGCGCCGGTGCCGACCAGCACGATGCCGCGGGCGCCGGCGCCGACGGCCGCCTCGAAGAGCACCGAGTCGGCGTCGCTGTGGTGCATCACGATGTCCACCCGGGGCGTGGCGCTGCCGCGCTCGGGCAGCGGCAGCGGCTCGCGCCGCGGCTGCCGGCGGCCCCAGCTCACCCGGCCGAACTCGACCCGGCCCAGCGGCTGCCCGTCAGGGGCGCCGAAGGCGCGGGCGTCCACGGTGTGCCGCTTGACCGTGCCGCGGGCGGCGAAGACCTGCCCGGCGAAGACGATCACGGCGCCGATGTCCCGGCCGGAGACGGCGGTCAGCAGCGCGTCGTAGAGATTGCCCGCCGCGTCGCCGTCCGCCGCGTCCAGCGGCTGCTGGGCGCCGGTGAAGACCACCGGGCGCCGGTCGCCGTGGAAGAGGTCGACGAAGAAGGCGGACTCCTCCAGCGTGTCGGTGCCGTGGGTGACCACGACGCCGTCCACCTCGGGGTCGGCGAGCGCGTCGTGCACCGCGTGCAGCAGCCGCAGCTGGTGGTCGGTGGTCAGCCGCGAGCTGTTGACGGTGAAGAGGTCCACCACCCGCACCTCGACGTCCTCGGGCACCGCGCCGGCCTCCAGGACCTCCTGCCCGGCCGCCTCCGCCGCGTAGCCGTCGCCCTGCCATCGGCTGGCGATGGTGCCTCCGGTGCTGATGACCACGACGTGTCGCACGATGCCTCCGCCTCCACTGCTGCCGATGTGCCGACCGCGCCCCGCGGTGTCGCCGATGCCGCTGAGGGCATGGCAGGACAGCGGTGCCGATCGCTACTGCAATGATATGCGCGTAGACCCGCCATATGATTGCGAATACCGGCTGGTACCTCGGCGGAACCTGGCTGATACTGCTGCGATGGACGCCATTGACAGAAGCATCTTGCGCGAACTCCAGGCGGACGGCCGGCTCACCAACCAGGAGCTTGCCCAGCGCGTCGGCCTGACCCCCTCCCCGTGCCTGCGCCGGGTGCGCCAACTGGAGGACGACGGGGTGATCCAGACCTACAGGGCAGTGGTCGACCCGGCGGCCGTCGGGCGCGGCTTCGAGGTCTTCGCCTCGGTCGAGGTCCACCGCGACCGCGACTCCGTCGCCGCCTTCGAGGCCCAGGTCCAGTCCACCACCGACGTCGTGGAGGCCTACCGCCTCTACGGCGCGCCCGGCTGCCTGCTGCGCATCGCGGTGGCCGACTCCGACGCCTACGAGCGCTTCTGGACCGAGAAGCTCATCGCCCTGCCGGGCGTCAGCGACGTCAACTCCCAGATGATCATGCGACGCATCAAGTCCCCCCAGGGCATCCCGGTCGACTGACCCGCACGGTGCCCCGCCCGCCCCGAAACGAAAAACGCCCCCGGTCACCGGGAGGGGACCCGGGCCGGAGGCCGAAGAGCGGGCGACGGGAATCGAACCCGCGTAGCTAGTTTGGAAGACTAGGGCTCTACCATTGAGCTACGCCCGCAGCGCCTCAGATTCTGGCACACCGTGCGGTTGTCGGTCGAACCGGATGGGCGGCGGGTGAATAGCGGCTGCCCACGGTCGACGGTGCATGTACTCTACGTGTCGCACCAGCGGGGTGTGGCGCAGCTTGGTAGCGCGTCCGCTTTGGGAGCGGAAGGCCGTCGGTTCGAATCCGGCCACCCCGACCAGTCAGTTCCGCGCGGGCCGGCGCATACGGTGGCGGCGGCCGCGGGGCCCTCGTCCGACCCCGCCCGGCGGGCTTTGTGGTACCGGTAGGATGGGCCGCTGGCGACCGGGCACGCGGCCAGGCCGAGTGCCGGACGTACGACTCGTACCGACGGTCCGCCCCCATCAACGTAAAGCCCCAAGGAGACCCAACCGTGAAGAGCGCCGTCGAGACTCTGAACCCGACCCGGGTTCGACTCACTGTCGAGGTGCCCTTCGAGGAGCTCAAGCCCAGCCTCGACGCGGCGTACAAGAAGATCAACGAGCAGGTCACGGTGCCGGGCTTCCGCAAGGGCAAGATCCCTGCGCGCGTCATCGACCAGCGGTTCGGCCGTGGCGCGGTCCTCGAAGAGGCCATCAACGACGCGCTGCCGAAGTTCTACACGGAGGCGGTCAGCGAGGGTGAGCTGAACGTGCTCGGGCAGCCCGACGTCGACATCACCGAGTTCAACGACGGCAACGAGCTGAAGTTCACCGCCGAGGTGGACATCCGGCCGGCCATCGAGATCCCGGACTACTCCGGCATCGAGGTCACCGTCGACGCGGTCGAGGTCAGCGACGAGGACGTCGAGAAGTCGCTGGAGCAGCTGCGCGACCGCTTCGCCTCCACCACCACCGTGGACCGCGCGGCCGCCGAGGGCGACGTCGTCGTGGTCGACCTGGAGGCCTCGGTCGACGGCGAGGTGCTCGCCGACGGCATCGCCAAGGCGGTCAGCTACACCATCGGCTCCGGCCAGCTGCTCGACGGCATCGACGAGGCCGTCACCGGCCTGTCCGCGGGCGGCTCCGCCACCTTCTCCTCCGAGCTGAAGGGCGGCTCCGCCGCCGGCCGGCCGGCCGAGGTCAAGGTCGACGTCTTCGACGTGCAGGAGCGCGAACTGCCCGAGCTGGACGACGACTTCGCCCAGCTGGCGAGCGAGTTCGACACGCTGGAGGAGCTGCGCGCGGACAGCCGCAAGCGCCTTGAGTCGATGAAGCAGTACGACCAGGCGACCGCCGCCCAGGAGAAGGTCCTCGACGCGCTCATCGAGCTGACCGAGGTGCCGATCCCGGAGAAGCTGCTCAAGGACGAGATCGAGACCAGGACGCACAACCTGGAGCACCACCAGTTCCCGCAGATGGGGCTGACCTGGGAGACGTACCTGGAGCGCGAGGGCAAGACCCGCGAGGAGTACGACGCGGAGCTGGAGACCCAGGCGGTCAAGGGCATCAAGACCCAGTTCATCCTCGACGAGCTGGTCAACAAGGAGAAGCTGTCGGTCAACCAGGAGGAGCTGACCGAGCACCTCATGCGGCGGGCCGCGTCCTCCGGCATGAGCCCGGACCAGTTCGCCCAGGCGGTCGTCGAAGGCGGCCAGGTCCCGATGCTGGTCGGCGAGGTCGCCCGCGGCAAGGCCCTCGCGGTCGTCGTCGAGGCGGCCAAGGTCACCGACACGAACGGCGAGGTCGTGGACCTCGCCGACGAGGAGGAGGACGAGGCCGCGGCCTCCGACGCCGCCCCCTCCGAGGGTGACACCCCCGAGGGCGACACCGCCGAGCCCGAGCAGGCCTGACGCCTGGCCCCGTCAGGGGCGCGGGGAACTGCGCGGCAAGCCCCCACCGGGGCGCGGGTCGTCACCGACCCGAAGGGGCTGTCCGGTTCCGTTCCGGACCACCGGCCGGTGGTGGGTTGCGCGCGCATTTCCCCGCGCCCCTGGAGGGGCACCCGGGTGCGCCCGCGCCCCGGGGAGGGGCGCCCGGGAGCGCGAGGGCGCCCCTCGCCCCATGTCGGGGCGACGTGGAGCCCATGCGCTCACAGCGAACAGGTGGCCGTACAGGATTCTCGGCCACCACCCGCGCGTTAGGGTCCGTAAGGAGAAAGGGTGCTGTTCCCGCGAGGGGGCGGCACCCGGACCAGACGAAGACCCTGTGACGGCATGTCTACCGTCCGACAACGAGCAGGTGGAAACGTGACGACTCCGATGCCTTCCGCCGCCGGCGACCCGAACCCCGGTGGACTCGGCGACCAGGTCTACAACCGACTGCTCGGCGAGCGAATCATCTTCCTCGGCCAGGCGGTCGACGATGACATCGCCAACAAGATCACCGCGCAGCTGCTGCTGCTGGCCGCTGAGCCGGACAAGGACATCTTCCTCTACATCAACAGCCCCGGCGGTTCGGTGACCGCCGGTATGGCGATCTACGACACCATGCAGTTCATCCAGAACGACGTCGTGACCATCGCCATGGGCATGGCCGCGTCGATGGGGCAGTTCCTGCTCACCGCGGGCACCCCCGGCAAGCGGTTCGCGCTGCCGAACACCCGGATCCTGATGCACCAGCCCTCCGCGGGCCTCGGCGGCTCCGCCACCGACATCAAGATCCAGGCGGAGCAGCTGCTGCACACCAAGCGCCGGATGGCCGAGCTGATCGCGCAGCACTCCGGCCAGACCTTCGAGCAGATCACCAAGGACTCCGACCGGGACCGCTGGTTCTCGGCCGAGGAGGCCCAGGAGTACGGCCTGCTGGACGGGGTCATGCTCTCCGCCGCGCATGTGCCCGGCGGTGGCGGCACCGGTGCCGCCTGAGCCCGGGCGCCCTGCCGAGCAGCCCCTGATCACTCGAAGCTCTTCATCACCAGGACGGTGGACGTGAATCCCTTGAACTTCCCCGGCAGCGGACTGTACGAGCGCACCGAGGCCGAGCGGCCCGGCGTGTTCGGCGCCGAGGCCCGCTACGTCATCCCGCGCTTCGTGGAGCGCACCTCGCAGGGCGTGCGCGAGTACGACCCGTACGCGAAGCTCTTCGAGGAGCGGGTGATCTTCCTCGGCGTGCAGATCGACGACGCCTCCGCCAACGACGTCATGGCGCAGCTGCTGTGCCTGGAGTCGATGGACCCCGACCGGGACATCTCGGTCTACATCAACAGCCCCGGCGGCTCGTTCACCGCGCTCACCGCGATCTACGACACGATGCAGTTCGTGAAGCCGGACATCCAGACGGTCTGCATGGGCCAGGCGGCGTCCGCCGCGGCCGTCCTGCTGGCCGCCGGCAGCCCCGGCAAGCGGATGGCGCTGCCGAACGCCCGGGTGCTGATCCACCAGCCGTACAGCGAGACCGGCCGCGGGCAGGTCTCCGACCTGGAGATCGCGGCCAACGAGATCATCAGGATGCGGCAGCAGCTGGAGGAGATGCTGGCCAAGCACTCCACCACCCCGATCGAGCAGATCAGGGACGACATCGAGCGGGACAAGATCCTGACCGCCGAGGAGTCGCTGGCGTACGGTCTGGTCGACCAGATCGTCTCCACCCGCAAGACCTCTGTGAACGTCTGAAACCACCCGGCAGGCGGTGCCGGCCCGCGTGCGGTCCCCCGGACCCGGATGAGCGAGTACGTCCAAGGGGGACCCACACGGGGGTCAGGGCAAGGTACCGTCGATGAGAGAAGCACCAGGCTCCGTTGAAGGCCGGCGGAACCCAGGCGAAGGGGAAAGACCTCGTGGCACGCATCGGTGACGGCGGAGACCTGCTGAAGTGCTCGTTCTGCGGAAAGAGCCAGAAGCAGGTGAAGAAGCTCATCGCAGGCCCTGGTGTGTACATCTGCGACGAGTGCATCGACCTCTGCAACGAGATCATCGAGGAGGAGCTCGCCGAGTCCTCCGAGGTCCGCTGGGAGGATCTCCCCAAGCCCCGGGAGATCTACGAGTTCCTTGAGGGCTACGTCGTCGGGCAGACACCCGCCAAGAAGGCGCTGTCGGTGGCGGTCTACAACCACTACAAGCGTGTGCAGGCGGGGGAGAGCGGACGCCCCGGCCATGACGACGCGATCGAGCTGGCGAAGTCCAACATCCTGCTGCTCGGCCCCACCGGCTCCGGCAAGACGCTGCTGGCCCAGACGCTGGCCCGGATGCTGAACGTGCCCTTCGCCATCGCCGACGCCACCGCGCTGACCGAGGCCGGCTATGTGGGCGAGGACGTCGAGAACATCCTGCTGAAGCTGATCCAGGCGGCGGACTACGACGTCAAGAAGGCCGAGACCGGGATCATCTACATCGACGAGATCGACAAGGTGGCCCGCAAGAGCGAGAACCCGTCGATCACCCGGGACGTCTCGGGTGAGGGCGTCCAGCAGGCGCTGCTGAAGATCCTGGAGGGCACCACCGCGAGTGTGCCGCCGCAGGGCGGCCGCAAGCACCCGCACCAGGAGTTCATCCAGATCGACACCACGAACGTGCTGTTCATCGTGGGCGGTGCCTTCGCCGGTCTGGAGAAGATCATCGAGTCGCGGGCCGGTGCCAAGGGCATCGGCTTCGGCGCGACGATCAGGTCCAAGCGGGAGATCCAGGCCGCCGACCAGTTCCAGGAGATCATGCCCGAGGACCTGGTGAAGTTCGGCATGATCCCGGAGTTCATCGGCCGCCTCCCGGTCATCACCAGCGTGCACAACCTGGACCGCGAGGCGCTGCTGCAGATTCTCGTCGAGCCGCGTAACGCGCTGGTGAAGCAGTATCAAAAACTGTTCGAACTCGACGGCGTGGAGCTGGAGTTCGAGCGCGCCGCACTGGAGGCCATCGCCGACCAGGCGATCCTGCGGCAGACCGGCGCGCGCGGCCTGCGGGCCATCATGGAGGAAGTGCTCCAGTCGGTGATGTACGAGGTGCCGTCCCGCAAGGACGTGGCGCGCGTGGTCATCACCGCTGATGTGGTCCACTCCAACGTCAACCCGACCCTGGTGCCGCGCGAGCCGCGCATCGTGGGCAAGGGCGAGCAGAAGAGCGCGTAGCCGCCCGCACACGGCACGAAAGGGGCGCCCCGGTCCAGGACCGGGGCGCCCCTTTCGTCTGCGGAAGACCTCGGGTGCCTACGTGAGCGGCACCCGGGTGTCCTTGCGGACCTTGGCCAGCAGGTCCGCGGTGTCGTTGACGGACATGGCGGTACCGGAACCGCCGGTGCCGGCCGCCGCCGCGAGGTCGATCGGGATGGCCGTGCCGACCGTGCTGTAGTCGGCCCACAGGCAGATGGTCACCGGGATGGAGTGGCCCGCGTCCGACGTGTCGGTGATCTTGGCTTCCTGGCACTCGACCACCGCGTCGTCCGCGCCGGCCGGGTGCACCGTCTGGACGCCGCCGACGAGTTCGGTCTTGGTGTCCTCGTCGTCCTTGCTCGGCTTCGTCGCCTGCTTGCGCAGGTCGGCCATCATGCCGTCGGCGAGCTTCTTCGGGTCCGCGACATGCCCGTAGGAGCCGCTGAACTCGAGCAGGGTGCCCGACGTCATGGCGCCCTTGATGTAGCCGGCCTGGGCCTGCTTCGGGTCGGTCATGCCGAGCGACTTCATCAAGGTGAGGTCGCTGTCGTCGAAGCCGACGCTGTCGTCACCGGACACCGCGGCGTTCTTCTTGTAGTCCGTGGCGACCGTGTCCGGCGTGATCAGCTTGTACTTCTTGCCGTCGTCCTTGAGGCCGCCGCTGTCGGAGCCCTTGGTGACGAAGAAGATTCCGGCGCCCACCGCGACCAGCGCCACGACGACGCCGACGATGATGCCGGTGCGCTTGCCGCTGCCGCCGCCCTGCGGGGCGGCGGGCTGGCCGTAGCCGTAGCCGGGCTGCTGCGGCACCTGGCCGTACGGCGGCTGGCCGGGCTGCCCCTGCTGCGGGTAGCCGTAGCCGGGCTGCTGCTGCGGCGGCTGGCCGTACGCCGGCTGCTGCGGCGGCTGGCCGTATGCCGGCGGCGCGGGCTGGTCCTGCTGCGGGTAGCCGTAACCCGGCTGGCCCTGCTGCGGGTAGCCGTAGCCGGGCTGCTGCGGCGGCTGCTGGCCGTACGGGTTGGGCGGCTGCTGGCCGTAAGGATTCGGCGGCGGCTGGTTGTTGCTCATCGGAACGAGGGTCCCCTCCGTTGACATCGTCGGCCCATCTTCGCGGACGCGGTGCGTCCCTCTCACCCAGGGGGCCGGATCGGCCCGCGGCCCGGCGCGGGTGAGGGCGGGTCAGCCCGCGAGCGGGACCCGGGTGTCCTTGCGGACCTTCGCCAGCAGATCGGCGGTGTCCTCGGCCGACAAGCCGGTGCCGGTGCCGGTGGTGAGCACGCTGATGTCGAAGGGCGCGACGGTGCCGACCGTGCTGTAGTCCGCCCACAGGCACACCGACAGGGTGTAGCCCCTGCCGTTCCCGGCGTTGGTGATCTTGGCCGTCTGGCACTGCACGACCGCGTCGTCGGCGCCGGCCGGGTGCATCGTCCTGGGGGCGCCGATGAATTCGGTCCTGCTGCCGCCGGAGTCCTCGTCCGGGTCGTCGCGCAGCGACTTCATCATCTCGTCGGCGACCTTCTGCGGGTCCTCGACGGTGCCGTAGGCGCCCTCGAAGGACAGCACCCTGCCGCTGACGTCGCTGCCCTCCAGATAGCCGGCCTGCGCCTTCTGCGGGTCGGACATGCCGTTCTTCTCCAGCAGGGCGATGGTGTCGTCCTCCAGGCCGTCGGTGTCGCTGAACTCCGAGTCGTCGTCCCGCTCGTAGTCCGTCGCGACGGTGGCCGGGGTGATCAGCTTGTACTTCTTGCCGTCGTTCTTCAGGCCGCCGCTGCCGCCGCTGTTGGCGACGAGGAAGACGCCGCCGCCGATCGCGACCACGACGACGATGACGGCCGCGATGACGCCGACCCGCCTGCCGTTCCCGCCTTGCGGCGGCTGCTGCGGCGGGTAGCCGTAGCCGGGCGGCGGCTGCTGCGGGTAGCCGTATCCGGGCTGGGGCTGCTGCTGGGGGTAGCCGTATCCGGGCTGCTGCGGGGGCGGGGCGTACGGCGGCTGACCCGGCTGCTGCGGGTAGCCGTATCCGGGCTGGGGCGGGCCGAATCCCGGCTGGGGTTGACCTTGGCCGGGCTGCTGGGGCGGCTGCCGGTCGTACGGGTCGGGCGGCTGCTGGCCGTACGGATTCGGCGGCGGCTGGCTGTTGCTCATGGCGCGGGTCCCCTCCCGTGGATGCCTTGCCCCATCTTCGCCGATCCTTTACGCCCCGCTTACTGCCGGGCGGCAACTGATTCGTAACAGCCCGGCACGCCACCGTAGAATCAACGGGTGACCGACAACACTCAGCGCCCCCATGACGGGCCGAACAGCAACCCCGAACTGCCGACGACCTACGCGCCGGCCGACGTAGAGGGGCCGCTGTACGAGCGCTGGGTGGAGCGCGGCTACTTCGAGGCCCACGCCAAGAGCGACAAGCCGCCGTACACGATCGTCATCCCGCCGCCGAACGTCACCGGCAGCCTGCACCTCGGCCACGCCTTCCAGCACACGCTGATGGACGCCCTCACCCGCCGCAAGCGCATGCAGGGCTACGAGTCGCTGTGGCTGCCCGGCATGGACCACGCGGGCATCGCCACGCAGAACAAGGTCGAGCAGCAGCTCGCCGAGGAGGGCAAGTCCCGGCACGACATCGGCCGTGCTGCCTTCGTCGAGCGGGTCTGGCAGTGGAAGGAAGAGTACGGCGGGCGGATCCTCGGCCAGATGCGCCGCCTCGGTGACGGCGTCGACTGGTCGCGTGAGCGCTTCACCATGGACGAGGGCCTGTCCAAGGCCGTCCAGACCATCTTCAAGAAGCTGTACGACGACGAGCTGATCTACCGGGCCGAGCGGATCATCAACTGGTGCCCGCGCTGCCTGACCGCCATCTCCGACATCGAGGTGGACTACCAGGACGACGACGGCGAGCTGGTCTCGCTGAAGTACGGCGAGGGCGACGAGACCGTCGTGGTCGCCACCACCCGCGTCGAGACGATGCTCGGCGACACCGCGGTCGCCGTCCACCCGGACGACGCGCGCTACGCGCACCTGGTCGGCAAGCGGATCAAGCTGCCGCTGACCGACCGTACGATCCCCGTCATCGCGGACGCGCACGTCGACCCGGAGTTCGGCACCGGCGCGGTCAAGGTGACGCCCGCGCACGACCCCAACGACTTCGCGATCGGCCAGCGGCACGGCCTGCAGTCGCTGACGATCATGGACGAGCGCGCCGTCATCACGGTGCCGGGACCCTTCGAGGGCCTCGACCGCTTCGAGGCGCGCTCCGCGATCGTCGCCGCGCTGCGCGAGCAGGGCCGGGTCGTCGCCGAGAAGCGGCCGTACGTCCACTCCGTCGGCCACTGCTCGCGCTGCAAGACCACCATCGAGCCGCGGCTGTCGCTCCAGTGGTGGGTCAAGGTCGAACCGCTGGCGAAGGCCGCCGGCGACGCGGTGCGCGACGGGCGGGTGCGTATCCACCCGCCGGAGCTGTCGAAGCGGTATTTCGACTGGGTCGACAACATGCACGACTGGTGCATCTCGCGGCAGCTGTGGTGGGGCCACCGCATCCCGGTCTGGTACGGCCCCGACGGCGAGCAGGTCTGCGTCGGACCCGACGAGCAGCCTCCCGCCGGCGAGGGCTGGACGCAGGACTCCGACGTCCTCGACACCTGGTTCTCGTCCGGGCTGTGGCCGTTCTCCACGCTCGGCTGGCCGGAGCGGACTCCCGACCTGGAGAAGTTCTATCCGACCGACGTCCTGCTGACCGGCCACGACATCATCTTCTTCTGGGTCGCCCGGATGATGATGTTCGGCCTGTACGCCATGGACGGCGTCGCGCCCTTCCACACCATCGCGCTGACCGGCCTGGTCAGGGACGAGTTCGGCAAGAAGATGTCGAAGTCCAACCCCAACTCGGTCGACCCGCTGGACTGGATGGACGCCTACGGCTCCGACGCCGTCCGCTTCACCCTCGCCACCGGCGCCAACCCCGGCGCCGACGTGCCGATCGGCGAGGACTGGGTCAAGGCCTCCCGCAACTTCGCCAACAAGGTCTGGAACGCGACCCGCTTCGCGCTGATGAACGGCGCCACCGTCGACGGCCCGCTGCCCGAGCCCGGCGACATGGCCGCCGCCGACCGCTGGATCCTGTCCCGGCTCAATGCCACCGTCGCCGAGGTCGACGCCCTCTACGACGACTACCAGTTCGCCAAGCTCAGCGACACCCTCTACCACTTCGCGTGGGACGAGGTCTTCGACTGGTACGTCGAGCTGTCCAAGACCGTCTTCTTCGCCGGCGGCGAGGGCGCCCGGGTCTCCGGACGGGTCCTCGGCGAGGTCCTCGACGTGCTGCTGCGGCTGCTGCACCCGGTCGTCCCCTTCGTCACCGAGACGCTGTGGACGACGCTGACCGGCGGCGAGTCGCTGGTCAGCGCGGACTGGCCGAAGGACAGCGGCTTCCGCGACCCGGCCGCCGAGAAGGAGATCGCCGAGGTCCAGCGGGTCGTCACCGAGGTCCGCCGCTTCCGCGCCGACCAGGGCCTGCAACCCGGCCAGAAGGTCCCGGCCCGGCTCACCCTGGACGGTACGCTGCTGGCGCCGCACGAGGACGCCATCCGGCAGCTGCTACGACTCCAGCCGGCCGCCGACGGCTTCCACGCCACGGCGTCGCTGCCGGTCGCCGGGGCCACCGTGGAGCTCGACCTGTCGGGCACCATCGACGTGGCCGCCGAGCGCAGGCGGCTCACCAAGGATCTCGGCCTGGCCGAGAAGGAGGTGGCCGACGCGGGCCGCAAGCTCGGCAATGAGGGCTTCCTGGCGAAGGCGCCGGAGAAGGTCGTCGCCGGCATCAGGACCCGGCTGGCGTCCGCCGAGGCGGACATCCGGCGGATCACGGCCCAACTGGCGGCCCTGCCCGACCAGGGCTGAGCAAGAAGGAAAGCTGAGCCTGCGCACAGATGAGCGTGGTGGCCCTGGCCGTGAGGCCGGGGCCGCCTTCCGTAGACTGGACCGCGTGACCGAGCTCCCCCCGAACGGCGACACCGCGGACGATCCGCACACCGACGAAGCCGACGACGACCGCGCCACCGGCGCAGGGCCGCGCGAGGCGGACATGGCCGTCATCGAGGCGGGCAGCCGCACGCTGCGCGCCGGCATCAGCCCCGCCGCGGCCGACGACGTACCGTCCCGGCCCGCCGACCCGGCGGTCGACCGCGAGCTGCGCGAGGTCGAGGAGGAACTGCTCGGCCGCTGGCCCGAGACGAAGCTGGAGCCGTCGCTCGACCGGATGGCCGCGGTCATGGACGTGCTGGGCGAACCGCAGCGCGCCTACCCGGCGATCCATATCACCGGCACCAACGGCAAGACCAGCACCGCCCGGATGATCGAGCGGCTGCTGCTCGCCTTCGAGCTGCGCACCGGCCGCTACACCAGCCCCCACGTGCAGTCCGTCACCGAGCGGATCAGCCTGGACGGCACCCCGATCAGCGCCGAGCGCTTCATCGAGACCTACCGCGACCTGCAGCCCTACGTCGGGATGGTCGACGCGGCCCAGCCGTACCGGATGTCGTTCTTCGAGGTGCTCACCGCGATGGCCTACGCCGCCTTCGCGGACGCGCCGGTCGACGTCGCCGTGGTCGAGGTCGGCATGGGCGGCAGCTGGGACGCGACCAACGTGGTCGACGGGCAGGTCGCCGTGGTCACCCCGATCGCACTGGACCACACCGACCGGCTGGGCTCCACACCCGGACAGATCGCGGTGGAGAAGGCCGGCATCGTCAAGAAGGACGCCACCGCCGTGCTGGGCAGGCAGCCCGCGGACGCCGCCCAGGTGCTGCTGAAGCGCGCCGTCGAGGTGGACGCCACGGTGGCCCGCGAGGGCATGGAATTCGGCGTCACCCGGCGCGAGGTCGCCATCGGCGGGCAACTGCTGACGCTGCGCGGCCTCGGCGGCGAGTACGACCAGGTCTTCCTGCCGCTGCACGGCGAGCACCAGGCGCAGAACGCCGCGGTCGCGCTGGCCGCCGTCGAGGCCTTCTTCGGCATCGGCCGGATGCACCAGCGCAGCCTGGACGTGGACACCGTGCGCACCGCCTTCGCCGCGGTCACCTCGCCCGGCCGGCTGGAGGTGGTCCGCCGCAGCCCCACCGTGGTGCTGGACGCGGCGCACAACCCGGCGGGCGCGCTGGCCACCGCGGCGGCGATCAGCGAGGTCTTCGACTTCACCCATCTGGTCGGTGTGGTCGGCCCGAGCGGGGACAAGGACGTACGCGGGCTGCTCGAAGCCTTCGAGCCGGTGCTCTCCGAAGTCGTGGTGACCCGCAACTCGACGCACCGCGCGATGGACGTGGACGAGCTGGCGGCACTGGCGGTCGAGGTCTTCGGCGAGGACCGGGTGCAGGTCGAGCCGCGGCTGGACGACGCACTGGAGGCGGCGATCACCCTGGCCGAGGACGAGGGCGCGTATTCGGGTGCCGGTGTGCTGGTCACCGGTTCCGTCATCACCGTGGGAGAGGCCCGGCTGCTGCTGGGCCGCAAGTAAGGGGCTGGGTCCATGCGGACGCTCTGTTCGAGCACGCTGATCGGCGAGTTCTTCGTCATCGGCTTCGCCGGGCTGGTCGCGATGAAGAATCCCGACCTGACGATGGGCACCGTGTGGACGGTGTCCGGGATCGCGATGGCGCTGTGCGTCCTGCTGTGCGGCTACCTGGGCAGGCCCGGGGCCCTCGCGGTCGGCTGGGCGCTGCAGGTCGGCCTGTTCGCGAGCGGCTTCGTGGTCGGTACGATGTTCTTCCTCGGGCTGGTCTTCGGCGGGCTGTGGTGGGCGGCGATCCACTACGGCCGCAAGGTCGACGAAGCCAAGGCGAGGAACGCGGCGCAAGCAGCCTGAGAGCCGCCTTGTAGGCTCGTCGCACCAGCGTTCCCCCTCTCCCCGTATGCAGCAGGAGCCGCACCGTGTCCCAGCGCACCCTCGTCCTTCTCAAGCCCGACGCCGTACGCCGTGGCCTGGTCGGTGAGATCCTCGGCCGCATCGAGCGCAAGGCGGGCTGGACGATCGGCGCGCTGGAACTGCGGACCCTGGGGCGCGGCATCCTCGAACAGCACTATGCCGAGCACGTCGGACGCCCGTTCTACGAGCCGCTGGTGGCCTTCATGGAGTCCGGCCCCTCGGTGGCGCTGGTGGTCGAGGGCGAGCGGGTCGTCGAGGGGCTGCGCGCCCTGGCCGGCCCGACCGACCCGATTGCAGCAGCGCCGGGGTCCATTCGGGGGGATTTCGGCACGATCGTCCGGGAGAACCTGGTGCACGCCTCGGACTCCGAGGAGTCCGCGGAACGCGAGATCAAGCTGTTCTTCCCCGGTCTGGCCTAACCCCTCGCCGGACTGGGATATGTCGCGGTCGATCGGGAACCAAACATCCCGACACGGCGTCACCATTACAGAGGTCTGCTGTGTGTTCTGATGACAATGACGTCGGAACCCCGACTCCGCGCCGCTCCGGTCGCGACTACGATGGAATCTCCGCTCAAGCTCGGGAAGGCCTGACGTATCCTCATGGCGAACAACATGTCGTTCATCGGCCGTGACATGGCTGTCGACCTCGGGACCGCCAACACGCTGGTGTACGTCAGGGGTCGCGGGATCGTTCTGAACGAGCCGTCCGTCGTGGCCGTGAACACCAACACCGGCGGCATCCTGGCGGTCGGCTCAGAGGCCAAGAAGATGATCGGCCGCACACCGGGCAATATCGTCGCGGTCCGGCCCCTCAAGGACGGCGTTATCGCCGACTTCGAGATCACCGAGCGCATGCTGCGGTATTTCATCCTCAAAGTGCACAGGCGCCGCTATCTCGCCCGCCCGCGGGTCGTCATCTGCGTGCCCTCCGGTATCACCGGGGTCGAGCGCCGAGCCGTGATCGACGCCGCGAACCAGGCCGGTGCGCGCACCGTGCACATCATCGAGGAGCCGATGGCGGCCGCGATCGGCGCCGGGCTCCCCGTGCACGAGGCCACCGGCAACATGGTGGTGGACATCGGCGGCGGCACCACCGAGGTCGCGGTCATCAGCCTCGGCGGCATCGTCACCGCCCAGTCCATCCGGGTGGCGGGCGACGAGCTGGACAACGCGATCATCCAGCACATCAAGAAGGAGTACAGCCTGCTGCTCGGCGAGCGCACCGCCGAGCAGATCAAGCTCACCGTCGGGTCCGCCTTCGCGACCAAGGACGACGAGGAGCACACCGAGATCCGCGGCCGCGACCTGGTCAGCGGCCTGCCCAAGACGGTCGTCATCTCGGCGGCCGAAGTGCGCAAGGCCATCGAGGAACCCGTCAACGCGATCGTCGACGCGGTCAAGACCACGCTGGACAAGTGCCCGCCCGAACTGTCGGGCGACATCATGGACCGCGGCATCGTCCTGGCCGGCGGCGGCGCTCTGCTCCGCGGCCTGGACGAGCGGCTGCGGCACGAGACGGGCATGCCCATCCACATCGCCGAGACCCCGCTGGACTGCGTGGCGCTCGGCGCGGGCAAGTGCGTCGAGGAGTTCGAGGCACTGCAGCGCGTGCTCGACGCCGCTCCCCGCAGATGACGCGCGGCCCGCAGACGGTCCCGGCGAGCTTTTCGGCGAGCCGGATCGTCCGCGTCATGCGAACCACAGCACAGTAGCTCCGACCGGCCGCGGCCCCACCGGCGGCGGGTCCGATGAGGAAGGCACGGACTGGCGCCCGTGAGGGACACAAAGGAGAGCCGGCTGCTGCTGGTGCTGCTGGTGGTGGTCGCGTTCGCGCTGATCACCATGGACATCAGGGGCGGTGAGAACTCACCGCTCGACCGGCCGCGGCAGGCCGCGCAATCCGTGTTCGGACCGGTCGAGAACGCCGTGTCCGGTGTCGTCGACCCGGTGGGCAACGCGGTGGACGCGGTGCGCGACTCGGACGGCCGCAGCAGCACCATCAGCAGGCTGGAACGCGAGAACACCGCGCTCAAACAGCAGCTCGGCAGCAAGGACATCACCCGCAACCGGGCACAGGAACTGGACAAGCTGCTCAAGACCGCCGGCGCGGGGCAGTACGCGATCAAGGGCGCGCAGGTCATCGCGATAGGAGCGGCCCAGGGCTTCTCCTGGACCGTCACCATCGACGCCGGCAGCCACGACGGCATCACCCGCGACATGACCGTCATAAACGGTGACGGACTGGTCGGCCGGGTCACCACCGTCGGCCCGTCGACGGCGACCGTGCTGCTGGCCAACGACCCGGACTTCACCGTCGGCACCCGGCTGGAGAATTCCATGGAGCTGGGCTTCGCCAGCGGCCAGGGCGACCGCCCGATGCGGGTCCAGCTGCTCAACGGCAAGGCCGCCGTGCACAAGGGCGACCGCCTGGTCACCTTCGGCTCCGAGGCCGGCAAGCCCTTCGTGCCCGGAGTGCCGGTCGGCAAGGTCACCGGCATCGACCCGTCCGGCGGCAACCTGACCAAGACCCTGCTGGTGCAGCCCTTCGTCGGCTTCACCCGGCTGGACATCGTCGGTGTCGTCGTGGTCGGCCCGCGCACCGACCCGCGGGACAGCGTGCTGCCCGCGAAGCCGACCCCGTCGCCGAAGCCCAAGCCCAAGGCGCCGGCCTCGCCGACCGCCCCGGCATCGCCCGGCAGCACCCCGACCGGCGGCTCGATGCCGCCGGCGACCACCACCGACACGCCCACCAGCGGGAGGGGCTGACCCCATGCGTCTGAACCGGATCCTGCTCCCCACCGTCCTGGTGGTCTTCGCCATGGTCGCCCAGGTCAGCGTGCTGGCCCGGCTCCACCTGCCGGGCGCGGTGCCCGACCTGCTGCTGCTGACCGTGCTCGGGCTGGCCATAAGCTACGGGCATGTCGCCGGCTGCCTGATCGGCTTCTTCGCCGGCCTGCTCGCCGACCTGGCGCCGCCCGCCGACCACGCGGTCGGCCGCTACGCCCTGGTGCTGTGCGTCATCGGCTACGTGGCGGGCCTGTTCAAGCCCGAGAGCGGCCGGCTCCGTACGGCCGCGGGCCCCATGCTGGTCGTCATCGGCGCCGCCATCGGCACCACCGTGCTCTACGCGGCCGTCGGCAGCCTGGTCGGCGACACCGCGGGCGCCCACGTGGGCCTGGCCAAACTGGTCTTCACCGCCACGATCTACGACCTGCTGCTCGCGCCCTTCGTGGTGCCGCTGGTGATGGCGATGGCCCGCCGCTTCGACCGCGACCCGATGTCCGAGGACGCCGCCGGCGGCTACGGCGGCAGCCGCGGCCGGATGAGGACCGGCATCGCCCCGCAGCGCGCCGGCCTGTTCGGCCGCGCCGGGAAGATGGTCAGGGTCAACTCGATGGCCAGGGGAGTCAGGCGATGATGAGCGGCAACATCCCGGAGACGGGCCGCACCACCCGGATCACCATCCGGCTGGTCATCCTGCAGATCCTGGTCGTGTCGCTGCTGCTGACCCTCGGCGGAAGGCTCTGGTTCCTGCAGATCCGCAACGGCCAGCAGTACGAGCAGAAGGCCGCGAACAACCACATCCAGCAGGTCGTCACCCCGGCCGTGCGCGGCTCGATACTGGACGACCGCGGGGTGCCGCTGGCCGACAACGAGACCAAGCTGGTCGTCTCGGCCAGCCGCACCGACCTGCTCAAGCAGGCCGACGACGGCACCGCCGTACTGACCAGGCTGGCCGGTGTGCTGGGCATGGAGCCCGAGGAGGTGTCCGACAAGGTCCGGCTGTGCGACGCCAAGACGCCCAAGCCGTGCTGGAACGGCTCGCCCTACCAGCCCATCCCGATCACCGACTCGGCCACCACCCAGCAGGCGCTGCAGATCATGGAGCGCCGCGAGGACTTCCCCGGCATCACCGCGGAGCCCACCGCCGTCCGCCGCTACGCCGCCCCCAACAAGGCGAACGCCGCCCAGGTGCTCGGCTACCTCGGCCCGGTCACCGACGACGAGGTCAGCGCCTCGGAGAAGACCAGCACCCCGCTGCTGCGCTCCGACCAGATCGGCCGCTCGGGCCTGGAGAGCGTCTACGACAAGCAGATGCGCGGCACCGCCGGCGTGACCCGCTACGAGGTCGACAACCTCGGCCGGGTCATCGGCAAGGCCGGCGACACCCCGGCCCAGCCCGGCAGCAACCTGGTGACCAGCATCGACTCCCGTGTCCAGGCGGTCACCGAGAAGGAACTCAACGACGCGATGGTGGCCGCGCGCAAGACGTTCGACACCGTCTCCCACGAGAACTACAAGGCGGACTCCGGCGCCGCCGTCGTGATGGACAACCGCACCGGTCAGATCATCGCCATGGCGAGCCTGCCCACCTACGACCCCAACCAATGGGTCGGCGGCATCTCGGAGAAGGCGTACAACGCGCTGATGGACAAGAAGTCCGACTTCCCGCTGCTGAACCGGGCGATCCAGGGCCAGTCCGCGCCGGGCTCCACCTTCAAGGTGGTGTCCACCAGTGCCGCCATCAACGCCGGCTACGCTCCCGACGGCAACTACCCCTGCACCTCGTCGATGACGATCGGCGGCACGACGTTCAAGAACTTCCAGAACGAGAACTTCGGCGACATCTCCCTCGGCCGCGCCCTGGAGGTCTCCTGCGACACCGTCTTCTACGGCATCGCCTACCAGGAGTGGCTGAAGGACGGCGGGCTCCACGCCAAGCATCCCAAGGACTGGTTCTTCAAGACCGCCCACCAGTTCGGCCTGGGCGCCAAGACCGGTGTGGACCTTCCCGGAGAGGCCCCTGGCCGCGTTCCGGACCGCAACTGGAAGCAGGACTACTACGACCAGATGAAGGGCTACTGGTGCCGTACGGCCGCGGCCCACAAGAATGACAAGCAGAAGAGCTTGGACGTGCGAGTCTCCATCGAGAACTGCCCCGACGGGTACCTCGTCCGTGCCGGTGACTCCGTCAACTACTCGATCGGCCAGGGCGACACCCTCGTCACCCCGGTGCAGATGGCCCGGGTCTACGCCGCGCTCGCCAACGGCGGCACCCTCTACCAGCCGAGCATCGGGAAGGCCGTGGTCAGCGCCGACGGCAAGACCGTCACGCCGATCAAGCCCAAGGTGTCGGGCAAGCTGCCCGACACCAAGGCGACCCTGAAGTACATCGACAAGGCGCTGGCCGGCGTGGTCACCGAGGGCACCGCCGACTGGAAGTTCGGCGGCTGGCCGCAGGACAAGATCCCGCTGCACGCCAAGACCGGTACCGCCGAGGTCGAGGGCAAGCAGACCACGTCCTGGTTCGACACGTACACCAGGGACTACACGATCGTCATGACGATCTCCCAGGGCGGCACCGGCTCCGGCGCCTCCGGCGAGGCCGTACGGCGGATCTACGAGGCGATGTACGGCATCACCAAGGACACCGCGACGATCGACCCGAAGAAGGGGATCATGCCGCGGCCGCTCACCACGCTGCCGAAGATCTCCGCCGACGGTGTCGCCACCGCCGCGTCCTACACCGTGCCGTCCGCCGACGACCTGTTCGTACCCGTCCCCGCCGGCCCGCACACCGCGGGCGGCGCCGCCCAGGCGGTCGCCGCGCTCGCGCCGGGCCGCCCGGAGAAGCTGCTGCTCGGCAGGCGGTACTGGTCATGAGCACCCACGGCTACACCAACGTCCGCCGCTTCACCCCGGAGAAGTCGACCCTCGGCAAGCTCCTCGCGCGCGACTCGATAGTGCGCCGGATGGACTGGCTGCTGCTCTTCGCCGCCCTGCTGCTGTGCGGCATCGGCACCCTGCTGGTCTACTCGGCGACCCGCAACCGCACCAGCCTCACGCACGGCGACCAGTACTACTTCCTGCTGCGGCACCTGATGAACGCCGGCATCGGGGCCGGGCTCGGCATCGGCGCGGTCGTCATAGGCCACCGCAGGATGCGGGACGTGGTGCCCTTCTACTACGCCCTGGCCATCCTCGGCATCCTCGCGGTGCTCAGCCCGCTCGGCTCCACCGTCAACGGCGCGCACTCCTGGATCATCATCGGCGGCGGCTTCTCGCTGCAGCCGTCGGAATTCGTCAAGGTCGCGATCATCCTCGGCATGGCGGTGGTGCTGTCGGCCCGGGTCGACGCGGGCGACCGCGAACACCCCGACCACCGCACCGTCCTGCAATCCCTGGGCCTGGCCGCGCTGCCCATAGCGATCATCATGCTGATGCCGGACCTCGGCTCGGTGATGGTGCTCGGCGCGATCGTCCTCGGCGTCCTGCTCGCCTCCGGCGCCTCCAACCGCTGGGTCTTCGGCCTGATCGCCTCCGGCATCGGCGGCGCCCTGCTGGTCTGGCAGCTCGGCATCCTCGACAAATACCAGATCGACCGCTTCGCGGCCTTCGCCAACCCCGCGCTCGACCCCTCTGGCGTCGGCTACAACACCAGCCAGGCGCGTATCGCCATCGGCTCGGGCGGCCTGCTCGGCAAGGGCCTCTTCCACGGCAGCCAGACCACCGGCCAGTTCGTCCCCGAGCAGCAGACGGACTTCGTCTTCTCCGTCGCGGGCGAGGAGTTGGGCTTCGTCGGCGCGGCCTTCATCATCCTGCTGATCGGCGTCATCCTCTGGCGCGGCTGCGCCATCGCCCGCGGCGCCACCGACCTCTACGGCACGATCGTGGCCGCCGGCATCGTGGCGTGGTTCGCCTTCCAGGCCTTCGAGAACATCGGCATGACGCTGGGCATCATGCCGGTCGCGGGTATTCCCCTGCCCTTTGTGTCCTACGGGGGGTCATCCATGTTCGCGAACTGCGTGGCCATAGGACTGTTGCAATCGGTGAAGATGCAACGCCCCATGTCGGCCTAGCGGTACACCGCAGGGGCGCGGCTTCCTCGCGCCCCTGCGAGGGCTCGGCCCGGCAGCGGCGAGGTACGGTCGCCATATGGCCAAGAAAGTGCGGGAGACCGAGCGGAAGTACGACGCCGACGACGGCGCCGGTACCGTACGGGCGGACTTCGCCGGGCTGGCCCCCGCGGAGAGAGCGCTGGACGCCGTCACGCTGGAGGCGGTGTACTACGACACCGCCGGCCTGGCGCTGGCCGCTCACAAGGTCACGCTCAGACGGCGCACCGGCGGCGACGACGCCGGGTGGCACCTGAAGCTGCCCGCCGCGCAGGCCGACACCCGCACCGAGGTGCAGGTCCCGCTGACCCCCGCCGCCGACGGCCCGCCGCGCGAGCTGCGCGAGGAGGTGGCCGCGCTGGTGAGGGGCAGGGAACTGCACCCGGTCGTGCGGCTCACGACGTCGCGGCGCCGGGTGCTGCTGCTGGAAGCGGACGGTGCCACGCTCGCCGAGGTCGCCTACGACCGGGTGGCGGCCGAGGTGCTGCCCGATGGCCCGCGCTCGCAGTGGTCCGAGGTCGAGGTGGAGCTGGGCACCGGCGACCCGGCGCTGCTCGACGCCGCCGAGGAGCGGCTCACCGCGGCCGGCCTGCACCGCTCGGCCTCGGCCTCGAAGCTGGCGCGGGCGCTCGGCGGGCTGCTGGTCGCCCCGCCGTCGCCGCCGCCCGCGGTGCCTGGCAGCGCTGGCCAGACCGCCGTCGGCTATCTGCACGCCCAGCTCGCCGCGATCCTGGCCCTCGACCCGGCCGTCCGCAGGGACGAGGAGGACGCCGTCCACCAGATGCGGGTCGCCACCCGCAGGGCCCGCAGCGCGCTGAAGAGCTTCCGCAAGGAGCTGGACCGGTCGGCCACCGACCCGCTGGGCGACGAGCTGAAATGGCTGGCCGCGGTCCTCGGCGCCGAGCGCGACCGGGAGGTGCTCGCCGAGCGGCTGGCGGCCCGGCTCGCCGAACTGGACGACGCCCTGGCCACCGACGCCGTGCGGGACCGGCTGCACGGGCTGGCGGCGGGCACGTCGACCGCCTCGCACACCGCCCTGCTCGACACCCTCGACGGCGCCCGCTACTTCGGCCTGCTCGACACCCTTGAAGCGCTGGTCGCCGCACCGCCCTACCGCCGCGGCGCCCGCAAGCCCGCAGACGAGGCCGCCGCCGCGACCGTGGGGCGGGACCTGGCACGGCTGCGGCGCGGCATCGAGGCGGCGCTCGCGCTGGAGCCCGGGGACGACAAGGACGTCGCACTGCACGAGGCGCGCAAGGCCGCCAAGCGCGCCCGCTATTCCGGCGAGGCGGTACACCCGGTGCTGGGGGCCGCCGCGAAGGCGCACACCGGCCGGATGAAGTCCTTGCAGCAGCTGCTCGGCGAGCACCAGGACAGCGTCCTGTGCCGGAGCGCGCTGGCCACCGCCGCGGCCGCGGCGCGGGCCGCGGGCGAGGACCCTGCGCCCTACGACGCGCTGCTGGACGCCGAGCGGGCGCGGGCCGCCGCCGTCGAGGCGGAGCTGCCCGGGGCGTGGGAGCGAGCGGACCAGGAGGTCTGAGCGTCCGGGTAGTCTTGAGGGTCATCCACCCCCGGGCCACCGGTCCGGGGCGCTCCCCGTCAGCTGATGAAAGTCGCCGAGATGCCTGTCGAGTCGGTCTTCCCGCGCTTGGAAGCACTTCTCCCGCACGTCCAGAAGCCGATCCAGTACGTGGGCGGGGAGCTGAACTCCACCGTCAAGGAATGGGACGCCACCGACGTGCGGTGGGCGCTGATGTACCCCGACGCCTACGAGGTCGGCCTGCCCAACCAGGGCGTCATGATCCTCTACGAGGTGCTCAACGAGCGCGAGGGCGTGCTCGCCGAGCGCACCTACAGCGTGTGGCCCGACCTGGAAGCGCTGATGCGCGAGCACGGTGTGCCCCAGTTCACGGTCGACGCGCACCGCCCGGTCCGCGCCTTCGACGTCTTCGGCCTCAGCTTCTCCACCGAGCTGGGCTACACGAACATGCTGGCCGCGCTCGACCTGGCCGGCATCCCGCTGCTCGCGGCCGACCGCACCCTGGACGACCCGATCGTGCTGGCCGGCGGCCACGCCGCCTTCAATCCCGAGCCGATCGCCGACTTCATCGACGCGGCCGTGATCGGCGACGGCGAGCAGGCCGTGCTGGAGATGACCGAGGTCATCCGCGCCTGGAAGGCCGAGGGGCGCCCCGGCGGCCGCGACGAGGTGCTGCTGCGGCTCGCGAAGACCGGCGGGGTGTACGTGCCGCGCTTCTACGACGTCGAATACCTCGCCGACGGCCGGATCGCCCGGGTCGTGCCCAACCGCAGCGGTGTGCCGTGGCGGGTGTCCAAGCACACCGTCATGGACCTCGACGAGTGGCCGTATCCCAAGCAGCCGCTGGTGCCGCTCGCGGAGACCGTGCACGAGCGGATGTCGGTGGAGATCTTCCGCGGCTGCACCCGTGGCTGCCGCTTCTGCCAGGCCGGCATGATCACCCGCCCGGTGCGGGAGCGGTCCATCACCGGCATCGGCGAGATGGTCGAGGCGGGCCTGAAGGCCACCGGCTTCGAGGAGGTCGGCCTGCTGTCGCTGTCGTCCGCCGACCACAGCGAGATCGCCGACGTGGCCAAGGGCCTCGCCGACCGCTACGAGGCCGACAAGATCGGCCTGTCGCTGCCGTCCACCCGGGTCGACGCCTTCAACATCGACCTGGCCAACGAGCTGACCCGCAACGGCCGCCGCTCGGGCCTGACCTTCGCCCCCGAGGGCGGCTCCGAGCGCATCCGCAAGGTCATCAACAAGATGGTCTCGGAAGAGGACCTGATCCGTACCGTCGCCACCGCCTACGGCAACGGCTGGCGGCAGGTGAAGCTCTACTTCATGTGCGGGCTGCCCACCGAGACCGACGAGGACGTCCTGCAGATCGCCGAGATGGCGAAGAAGGTCATCGCCAAGGGCCGCGAGGTCACCGGGCAGAACGACATCCGCTGCACCGTCTCCATCGGCGGTTTCGTCCCCAAGCCGCACACCCCCTTCCAGTGGGCGCCGCAGCTCGGCGTGGCGGAGACCGACGCGCGCCTGGAGAAGCTCCGCGACGCGATCCGCGGCGACCGCAAGTACGGCCGCAACATCGGCTTCCGCTACCACGACGGCAAGCCCGGCATCATCGAGGGCCTGCTCTCCCGCGGCGACCGCCGGGTCGGCTCCGTCATCCGCGCGGTCTACGAGGACGGCGGCCGCTTCGACGGCTGGCGCGAGCACTTCTCCTACGACCGCTGGCTGCGCGCCTGCGAGGCCGCACTGCCCGCCGAGGGCCTCGACCTCGCCTGGTACACGACCCGCGAGCGCACCGCCGAGGAGGTCCTCCCGTGGGACCACCTCGACTCGGGCCTGGACAAGGACTGGCTGTGGGAGGACTGGCAGGACGCCCTCGACGAGACCGAGGTCGACGACTGCCGCTGGACCCCCTGCTTCGACTGCGGTGTCTGCCCGCAGTTCGACACGTGGCCACAAGTGGGTCCGACCGGTAAGACGATGCTGCCCCTCACGGTCGTCAACGCTACGACCAGCGGAAACACCGAGCAGTAGTGAGAGATGTTGTGACGCAGATCACTGAGGCCCTTGAGGGTCTCGGTGAGGCTGAGGTGTCCGCCATCCTGTCGGACCTCGGTGCGTCCGGTGCCTACAAGCCCGGGGACCCGCAGCCTGCGGTGCCCCGGACGCCCCTTCCGGGTCCTCGGGACTGTCCACGCATTCGCAGCGAGATCGCCTGGGTCTGAGGAACGGTGGCTCTCTCGGGATAACTCACGGTGGGTAATCACTCTGGGCTATTAGCGTGATCCCGTTGCCGGGAGGCTACGGGTCATGCAGATGAAACAGGGCGATACAACCCGAGTCGGTGTGGGCGATCCGCTGCGGCTGCTCCCCTGGACGGGTGACGGCGGCAAGCCGTGCCTTCTGAGCTCGGACGGAGGTGACTCCTTCGTCTCCCGCATTGCGGAACGTGTGGAGTCCCGGCAGCTGTGACCGTCTCTCGCGTTCCGGTGAAGACAATCGCGAGGCCGACACCATGGCCGCCGCATCCGATGTGAGCACGCGCAGGCTGCACCAGGAGCCGGAAGCCGTCACCTGGGCACGTGAGAAGGCCGGTCTGACCAAGAGGGCGCTTGCCCGGCGCGTGGGCATTTCCGAGCAGCTCATGGGCGACATCGAGTCCGGCTGGCGCAGTGCGACGCCCGCCATCCTGATGAAGATCGCCAAGGTGGTCAATTGCCCGGTGCTCTTCCTGGAACGCAAACGGGCGACACGCTGAGCTGACCCCAGCACCCCGCCCGCGCGCCACCTCCCCCGGCGTCGCGGCGGGGCATTTCACGTCCTGATGCCGGTCGCGAGAGAGCCATAGGCCACGCGGGACTAACTGCGGCTGCTCCCGTCAATCAGCGCGAGATGGGCTTCTGCCGAGCGCGAAAAGCTGTCCAGAAGGGCTTTGCCCTTGGCGTCGGTGGCCAGCGACGGTTGTCCGACGGTGCCGTTCGTCGTGTAGCCGGCCATACCCACGGTGAGCAGGTGCCGCCGATCGGGCGCTACGTGGTCTGTCGTCTCCACTCCTTCGCCGACGAGGTGGGGCGCCCCATGGAGGAGGAGCGAGACCTCGAACTCTCCGCCGTGCATGTCCTCAGCGGTGCCGCTCTCCAACTCGGCGTCCCGGCGGGCCTGGGCGCGGTCCTCGTGGACGGGGAAGAGTGCGACGCGGGGACCGTTGACGTTGATCTCCTGGACGACGTTCGAGAGGACGTAATTTCCGCCGTGGCCGCTGACGATGAGCAGCCCGGGAGTGCCCGCCGCTTCGAGTGACCGCCAGATGTCGTTGACCATGGCGTACAGCGTGGCCGCGCTGATGCTCACCGTGCCGGCCAGGGTCGCGTGCTCGTGAGAACAGGAGATCGTGATCGGGGGGAGGAGGAAGAGGCCGTGATCGTCGGCGATACGCCGGGCGATGAGAGACGCGATGGCGGTGTCGGTGATCAGCGGAAGATGTTCGCCGTGTTGCTCGAAGCTTCCCACCGGAAGGACGGCAACGGCCTTCCCCCTTCGGTGCTCATCACCTGACGTGGCTTGCGTGATCAGATCGTCCATGATCTACAGCATCTCCCATGTCTGCCGCGAAGGTTAAGCCGTCAGGCGGTCACGAACGAGCGCGAACTGTTCAGTGAACGTCGCGACTGCGGTCATGTTCTGCCGGGGACCGACCAGAGCCGCGACGCTGTCCAGCTCGGTCAGCTTGCGGGCTGACCCGGTCTGGTTGACGGTGGCCAGCGCCTTGGCGGCCGTGTCCGCGGCCAGTTCGGGTTCGTTGCCCTTGGCGTACGCGCGGGCGAGCCGGGCGAGGTACACCCCGCGATCGTTGCGATAGACGCGGGGCAGCGTCGCCAACTCGGCCTCCAGCAGCCCCACCGCACGCAGCGGGTCACCGAGGTCGATCCAGCAGTTCGCCCGCTGGATCTCGATGTAGGTGGGCGTGCAGTAGGAGGTGTCCAGCTTCGAATCAGGCCGCGCTTCGGGGAGCGCAGACGCGAGTTCGCGTGCCTCGTCGAACTTCGCCAGGGCGGCCCTGGGGTTCTGCATGAGTGCGTTAACCCTGTGCCTCCTGCTGGGCGGCGAGTGCGGTGATCTGCGGGGTCAGGTCCGGGATGCGCTGCGCTGCCCGCGCCAGTGCCACAGCCTTCTGGGTGCCGACGAGGACACCGTCCGCGACGTGATCCACCGGTTCAACGAGATCGGCCTGGCCTGCCTGGACCCTCGGTGGGCGGGAGGCCGTCCCCGCCTGCTCAGTCCCGACGACGAGGACTTCGTCGTGGCGACGGCAGCTACCCGCCCGACCAAGCTCGGCCAGCCCTTCAGCCGCTGGTCCATCCGGAAACTCGCCGCCTACCTGCGGAAAGTGCACGGCCGTGTCATACGGATCGGCCGTGAGGCGTTACGGTGCCTGCTCGCCCGTCGCGGCATCACCTTTCAGCGCACCAAGACCTGGAAGGAGTCTCCAGACCCCGAGCGCGACACCAGGCTCGACCGCATCGAGCAGGTCCTGGAACGCGTCCCCGACCGCGTCTTCGCATTCGACGAGTTCGGACCACTGGGCATCCGCCCCACCGGCGGGTCCTGCTGGGCCGAGAATGGCCGACCCGAGCGACATCCCGCGACCTACCACCGCACTCAAGGGGTGCGCTACTTCCACGGCTGCTACTCCATCGGCGACGACACCCTGTGGGGCGTCAACCGGCACAAGAAGGGTGCGTCGAACACCTTGGCCGCGCTCAAGTCGATCCGCGCGGCCCGCCCAGACGGCGCCCCGATCTACGTCATCCTGGACAACCTCTCCGCCCACAAGGGCGACAAGATCCGCCGTTGGGCGAAGAAAAAGCGAGTCGAACTGTGCTTCACACCGACCTATGCGTCCTGGGCCAACCCGATCGAGGCCCACTTCGGGCCGCTGCGGCAATTCACCATCGCCAATTCCAACTACGGCAACCACACCGCCCAGACCCGGGCTCTGCATGCCTATCTACGCTGGCGCTGCAATAATGCGCGTCATCCCGATGTCCTCGCAGCTCAACGGCGCGAACGCGCCCGCGTCCGGAGCGAGAAGAGGATTGGGTCTGGTGCACGATCGGGTGACGTCTGAACTGGCTTGCCCTGTGGGGCGGGTGGGAAGGATGTCGCTGTGCCCAAGCCTTATCCGGAAGAGTTCCGTCAGGACGTCGTGCGGGTCGCGAGGAACCGCGGCCCGGGCGTGACGGTCGAGCAGGTGGCCGCCGACTTCGGCGTGCACGCGATGACGCTGTTCAAGTGGATGCGCCACGCGGACATCGACGAGGGGACAAAGCCCGGAACTACCCGCCAGGAGAGTGCGGAGCTGCGGGAAGCACGGCGGCGGATCAAGCTGCTGGAACAGGAGAACGAGGTCCTTCGCCGGGCCGCGGCCTATCTGTCGCAGGCGAACCTGCCGGGAAAAGGATCTACCCGCTCGTGAAAGAGCTGGCCGCAGGCGGTACTCCCGTCACGGTCGCGTGCCGGGTCCTGAAGCTCTCCCGCCAGCCCTACTACCGCTGGCTGGACAAGCCAGTGGCCGATGCCGCGCTCGAGGAGGCGTATCGAGCGAACGCGTTGTTCGACGCCCACCGGGAGGATCCGGAGTTCGGCTATCGCTTCCTTGCCGACGAGGCCCGCGCCGGGGGAGCCGGTATGGCGGACCGGACCGCGTGGCGGATCTGCCGGGACAACCGCTGGTGGAGCGTGTTCGGCAAGAAGCGCGGCAGCGTCAAGAAGGCCGGACCGCCGGTCCACGACGACCTCGTCCGCCGCGACTTCACCGCGAGTGCGCCGAATCGGCTGTGGCTCACCGACATCACCGAACACGCCACGGGGGAAGGAAAGCTGTATCTCTGCGCAGTCAAGGACGTCTTCAGCAAGAGGATCGTGGGCTACTCCATCGACTCGCGGATGAAGTCGCGCCTGGCCGTCGCAGCCCTGGCCAATGCCGTTGCCCGACGCGAGAGCGTTGCCGGGTGCGTTCTGCACAGCGATCGCGGATCGCAATTTCGCTCCCGGAAATTCGTCCGGGCGCTGGACCGCCACCAGATCGTCGGCTCGATAGGGAGGGTCGGGGCGGCAGGCGACAACGCGGCCATGGAGTCCTTCTTCAGCCTGCTGCAGAAGAACGTCCTCGACCGCCGGCAGTGGGCCACCCGCCAGGAACTGCGGATCGCCATCGTGACCTGGATCGAAAGGACCTACCACCGGCGCCGCAGGCAAGCCTCCCTCGGCCGGCTCACACCCGTCGAGTACGAGACCGTCATGACCACACCGGCCCTCCAGGCCGCGTGAACGAACCTGTCACCCAACCCTGCACCAGACCCATTCGTTGGGGAGGACGGCAGACGGCTTAAGGCACTTGGCGTCCCGAACTGCGATCAGTCCACTGGGGAAAATCCACCGTGCACGCGCAGCGGTAGGCCGGGAACAATCAACGTGGCTTCCACCTGGCGGAGAAGCCAGACCGGGACGCCCTCCTCGTACTCCTCCCACTGTGCCCACTGGCGGAACCAGACCCCGACATGCCACGTTCCCCTGGCCTCAGGCACCAGAAAGCAGGCATCACCCTCCACGGTGCTCGCCCACTGGACCACCCCACCGTCCGCGGGAAACACCGGGTGGGGGATCTTGTCCGGGACAAGCTCCTGGTAGAGCGGGGCCATGGCCTCAATTGTCCCGAACATGTCGAACCTTGCAGACAGCGGATGCAGCACGTTGAGGAAGGCGCCGACGACGCCCGGACCGTACCCTGCCACGAACTCCTTGTAGTCCATCGGCAGCGGCCCGGTTGCGGCTTCCAGTTCCTCCCAGGCATCCACTTTTGAGTAACCGCGAGGCACACCGAAGCAAGCTTCAAGATCGCCCACAGGCAACATAGCTGGTCCCTCCCCGTTCGTCCCCCACACGTCGGACGCTACAGCAGCCCCTCCCGCTGGCGGCTCTCGGAACTGGTGCTGTCGCGCCCAGCCGCGACAGTCCCAGGAAACGGATTGGCTCGCACCGGACGTGCCCACCACCCCGGTGAACCTATGCGGTCACAGCACTAGACGAATGAGTCCAAGGGATGGCCTGCGGACATAGGACGAGGGCGTCCAATGTCAGTGTGTGAAGACAGACCTGGACACCCTCGCAACGGCACTCTATGCCCGGATCGACGACGAGTTGAAGGCTTCGCCATGGTTGGCTCCGTACCGGCCCACCGTCGGGATCGCGCCCACGCTCAGTGACGCCGAACTGGTCACCCTCGCGGTTATGTCGGCGCTGCTCGGTTACACCTCCGAGCGGCGCTGGCTTCGCCGCGTCGGGCGGGACTTCGGCCACCTCTTTCCCTACGTGCCCCAGCAGTCCGGCTACAGCAAGCGGCTGCGCGCCGCGTCCTCGCTGCTCACCAGCATGATCCGGATCCTCGCTCCGGACACCTCGCTGTGGAGCGATGACGTGTGGCTGGTCGACTCCACCCCGGTCGGCTGCGGGTGCTCGCGGGAGACGGCCAAGCGCTCGGACCTGGCCGGCTGGGCCCAGTACGGCTACTGCGCGTCACACTCACGGTACTTCTGGGGACTGCGGCTGCACCTGGTGTGCACGCTTGGCGGGTTGCCGATCCTGTTCGCACTCACCGGCGCGAAGGCCGACGAGCGGGAGACTCTGCGCGACATGCTCGACACCGCGCCCGACGTCGAAGCCACCCACCCCGGCCAGACGATCATCGGGGACAAGAATTACTACGGTCGCGAGTTCGAGTGTGACGTTGCGGAGCGCCACCTCCAGTTGCTGCGACCGGCCCGCAAGGGGGAGGCCGAGCGGGCCGGGGCGCACCTGTTCAAGCCGCTGCGGCAGGTCATCGAGTCGATCAACCAGACCTTCAAGGGACAGCTCGACCTGGAACGACATGGCGGCAAGAGCCCAGCAGGGGTAGCGGCCCGGGTCTTGTGCCGGATCCTCGCGCTCACGGCAGCGATCTGGCACAACGACAAGACAGGGCAGCCGATCAAGCGGTCACTGACCGCCTACGATCACTGACCGCAACCCCACCCCTTGGACTCAATCATCTAGTTTGGAAGACGAGTGCGGTGCCCCCTGTGGTGACCTCGGAGGGCGCGGTACAGGGCCTACGGGGCGTCCGGCCCGCTGTTCCCCGTGGGACCCCGCTGCACACCCGTCAGACGGGCACGCAGCGGGCACGAAGCCGACTCGGATCACTCGACGCAGTGCGTTCTACAACGTCTCATCTCGGGCCAGGATCAAGCTGATTGATCCGTCTTCGAGGTTGATACCGCCCTCAAGGTGCTCGTGGTAGCCGTCCCGGAGATGAGGCTCTGCAAGGCCGTTGAGTCGCTCGGCAAGTTCCCGTAGTCCGGCGGCATTGGCGGCGATGGTGATCTCGGTGGCGGAGCCGTACACGGTGATCCGAGGTTCATCCATGGAGTCACGCTACAGCGAGGTGTCTAGCCTCTCGATGCGAACTACGGGCGTAACGATCGCTGAGGTCTGCTGAGGTGGTCAACGCGGTGGTAGCGGCCTTGGCGAGTCGCTACCGGTCGGCCCGGTTGCTGTACTTCGCTGCTGTACTACAACCGGTCACTGCCCGCTCTTCTCCTTCTCGGACTTGCGCCCCAGGTTGTAGGCGGCGCCGATCGCCGTTGCGGTGAGCAGGAAGCGGATGACTTTGTCACCTGTGGTGACTGCCATCAGGAACAGCGCCACGACGTAGGCGGCGTGCCAGCCACGCTCTGTCCGCCGCGCGGAAGACCTACGCACTCGACCCCCCGCTCCAGTTCGATCAAAGCTGTCCACCCGCTTTCGCTCGCCGCCCGTTGCACACCCTAGCCACCGACATCCCCTGCTCCTATCCCGTCTGCCGTCGGCCCGCACTCCTGTGGAGCGGGCGTGGTTCAGGGCGTCAAGGTGGAGCGCCCTGCCGGACGAACGACCTTGACGCCCTGGGCCGCGACTGCTCGGCTTGCCCGGGTCGATGGCAGGTGGGATGGGAGCACCCCCGCTCACCACGATGAACGTGCAGACGCCGGCGAGTTGGGGCCATCTCGGAGCCGGAGCGCCCCCGCCGGAGGCATCGTCTTGACCTCGGCTGTGCGGGATCACCTCATGCCGCAGGCCTCCCCCTCGTGGGCGCGCGCGGCGCGGGCCGGGCCGAGCGGGGCGGAGACAGGAGCGACGGCGCGGCCAAGCGCCGGACGCGCGCCCGGCGGAGCGGAGCGCAGCCGGGTGCCTTGAGGAAGTGGAGACAGGTTTCGACAGACCGCAGGGATCAAATCCGGACGGTGTGGAGTTTGGGCGTGCGGTCCGGCGCGATGCGGTAAGTGAGTTGGGCGCGGTCTGCGCTTGCGCGGAGGACTTCCAGGATGAGCGGGCGGTCCCTGGCGCCGTGGGTGACGCGGGTGGTTTCCAGGATTGGGGTGGCGTCCTGGAGTCGGAGTGCGGCGTGCTCGTCGGGGAGCGGCATCCGGGCGCGGACGGTCTCCGACCACCAGAGGGTGTGGCCAGCCTCGGCCAGCAGGGCGTATATGCAGGCGGGCTCGGTGTCCGGGCGGTCGGCAAGCTCGGTGCCCTCGGCGGTGGCGAACGGGATGAGGGTTCGGTGTAGGGCGCGTGTGGCCGTGGCGGCGTGGGTGAGCAGGCGGTCGACGCCGAACAGTGCTTCGTCTTCTCCGAGGCCCAGCAGGGGGCCGGTGGACGTGTTGGTGTGGGTGCGGTAGATGTGCGGCTCCTCGGCCTCCTCCCACTCGACGGCGCTCCCGGCGGTGAATTCTCCGCCGTCGTTGCTGCTGACCGATCGATCGATCGTCAGGACTGGGGACGTCGTTCCTCGGACGAAGCTGCCCTTGCCGTGGATGACCTCAAGGAGCCCTTCGGAGCGGAGGGCCGCGACGGCGTTCCGAACGGTGGGGCGGGAGACCTGGTATCGCGCGATGAGCTGGGCTTCGGAGGGGAGCGGGGCTCCGGGTGGGTACTCGCCGGACGCGATGGCGTCGCGGATGGCGGCGGCCACCTGGCGGTAGAGCGCTCCTGGGCGCTGGATCTCTGACATGCCGCTCCCCTTGTCCGCGTGGTGCGCTCAGTGTCGCTCACGTCACTCGTCAGCATAAGTGCTTGCGTTCGGCCGTCAAGCCTTGCATAGTCGTCACTCGTCAGTACGAGTGACGTCGGCCCAAACTTTGACGTCTGATGGCCTAGGAGGCCGAGCACGCATGCAGTCCATACCGGTGGACACGACTCGCTTGGGCGTACTGAGGTGCGCGGTTGAACCCGAGGCGAAGATCAGCAACTTCGACACGCAGGAGGTCAAGAAGGACAGGGACGGGAACACGATCTACACCGTGGGCGTGATGGTCCGGCAGGAAGGGCGTCGGGTCTCGGTGATCGAGATCTCGGTCACCGGGGAACCCAAGGGCATCACGGAGGGAACGGAGGTCCGGGTGACCGCTGGAGGCCTTCGCCTGGTCGATGGGCGACCGGCACGGCATCAGCTTCCGGGCCGCCGCCATCACCCCCGTACCGCCCACGCCGACGCCGGCCAAGTCCGGTGGTGGTGCCTGATGGGACAACCGATTCTCTTAGTCGCCGGCCTGGTTGCGCTGGCGTGGCTTCTGATCGCATCACGGCAACTGCGCGACCGGCGCCCGGAGTGGTTCTGGTACCTGACCGGCTTCGTCCCCGCGGCAACGCGGGTTATGACCACCTGGCGACGGGTGGCCCGGATCAACGACCTGGCCGTGTCCTACGGGCCGAACCAGCGCGCACTCGGCGGCCTGATCGTCAAGGGCACACCGATACGGCTGCGCTTCCCGCGGCTGACGAGCGTCCGGCCGCTGCCCAACGGCCTGGCCGTCCGGGTACGGCTCCTGCCGGGGCAAACCCCGGCCGCGTTCGTCGAGGCCGCGGACGCCATGGCGCACGCATGGCACATGTTCGCCGTGCGGGTCGCGTCACCTCGGCGCGGCGTCGTCTTGATCAGCGCGACAGCGAGCGATCCGCTGGAGAACCCGCGTCTACCCGGGGATGCGACCGGCGTCCCGCTCCTGTCGGCGGTCGTCGGGGCGCTGGAGACCGGCGGCGCCTGGGTGGTCGACTTCCGCCGCGAGCCTCACTGGCTCGTGGTTGGCGCGACGCGCTCGGGGAAGTCCACGCTCCTGGCCCGGCTGGTGATGCAGCTCGCTCCCCAACCGGTCGCACTGGTCGGCGTGGACTGCAAGGGCGGCATGGAACTGGGCCTCTTCCGCGGGCGGCTCTCGGCGCTGGCCACATCTCGCCCGGAAGCCGTGACCTTGTTCGGGGCGCTGGTCGTCGAGGTGCAGCGGCGCATGAAGGTCTGCCGCGCGGCCGGGGCCCGGTCCATCTGGGAACTGCGGGACGAAGAACGGCCGGTGGCGGTCGTCGTCCTGGTGGACGAGATGGCGGAGCTGTACCTCACCAACGGCTCGCGCGACGACCGTGCGGAGGCCGAACAGTGCTCCACCTACCTCCTCCGCCTGGCCCAACTCGGCGCCGCCCTGGGCGTCCACCTGGTCATCGCCGGTCAACGTGTCGGCGCCGACCTCGGCCCCGGCGTGACCGCGCTGCGCGCTCAGCTCGGCGGACGCATCTGCCACCGCGTCAACGACCCCGCCACCGCGGAGATGACCCTCGGCGACCTGCACAAGGACGCCGTTGCCGTTGCTCAGAGCATCCAGCCCGCTGAACAGGGCATGGCCGTCACCACCGCCGACGCGGCGGGCTGGGTACGGGCTCGCTCGTATCTCACCGTCCCTGCCGATGCCGCCCGGCTGGTCGACGCGTACGCCGACCGGACACCGCACCTGGCGTTCCTGGACGACGCGACGGGAGCCGGTGACCCCTCATGACGACATGGTCCATCCCGCTCGTGGCCGTCTTCGGCCTCGTGTCCGCCCTGCTCGTCCGTGGCCGCGACGTACGGATCTGGGAGGCCGTCGTCCTGGCCCTCTTCGGCTACTACCTCGCTGAGTCGCCCGTCAGCGGCGACGTCTCCGCGGGCGTCGAATGGCTGCTCCGCGGCTTCCTCCACACCTGATCGCAGAAGGACACGCATGCCCATGAGCCGCGTCCGCTGCCCGGCCTGCAAGGGCGAGGGAGCACGTACGACCTGGACAGGACGGCGCCGCCGCTGCCGCATCTGCCGCGGCGCCGGCTCCATCCGCTGACCAGCCCGCCGGACCACCCAACCGCAAGGAGTGATCGCCATGCAGGACCCCCACCCACCACCCAACCGAGCCGCCTCGGCGGCCCACCCCGGAAGGTCCCCACCACCATCACCGCTGAACACACCCCGGCTGCCAGGCGTGCCGTGCTTGCCCATGCGGCACGCCTGGGTCAGCTCAGCGAAACCGACCGCGACATCATCCGGCTCGCCAACCACCCCCAGTTCGACCGCTGGCTCCAGCAGATCACCGCAACAGGTGGCTGCGCCCACCCGATCCACCTCTCCGGCTCCACCACCACCCGCGACGCACTGACCGGAGAGGTCCTCCACCACTACGACACCAGCGGCGAACCCTACGAACGCCTCTCCGTCCGCTGCCGCAACCGCCGGGCCACCGTCTGCCTTCCTGCTCCCGACTCCACGCAGGCGACACCTACCACCTGGTGCGCGCCGGCCTCATGGGCGGCAAGAACATCCCGACCGGTGTCCGACAGCATCCCCGGCTGTTCGTCACCCTCACTGCCCCCGGTTTCGGCGCGGTCCATCGCGCCTCTGAAGACAAGCGTTGCCGCTCCCGCCGCGGGCACTGCGATCACGGTCGGCCTATCGGCTGCGGCTTGGTCCACGCCGATTCCGCATCAGTCGTCGGTCAGCCGCTCTGCCCTGACTGCTACGACTACACCGGGCATGTCTTATGGCACGCACATGCTGGCCGCCTCTGGAAGGCGTTCACTGACAACCTGTACCACCACCTCGCCGTGCGCGCCGCCCAGAGCCGCACTGCCCTGCGCCGATGCATCAGGATCTCCTACGCCAAAGTCGCCGAATACCAGCGTCGGGCGGCCGTTCATGTGCACGCGGTGATACGACTCGACGGAGCGAACGGGTTCGACGACCCTCCGCCTGCGTGGGCGGACGCCATTGTCCTGACCGACGTCGTACGTACGGCGGCTGCCGCTGTCCGACTGAGCGTGCCGTATCAACAGGCACTCGGCGAGTACGAACTGTGCTGGGGTACCCAACTCGACGCCCGACCTCTGTACTCCGATGGCGGCGCGGACGCACTGAACGACGATGCGGTGGCCGCCTACGTGGCGAAGTACGTCACCAAGGGCGCGGCCGAGGTCGGTGCCGGCCTCGACCACCCGGTGCAGTCAGCCGCGGAGATCGCGATGGCACAAGTCTCGCCACACGTCCGCTCCCTCATGGCCGCATGCTGGCGACTCGGCGGACTTCCTGCTCTGGAGTCCCTACGCCTACGCGCCTGGGCTCACTCCCTCGGCTACCGCGGCCATGTACTCACCAAGTCGCGTGTGTACTCCACGACGTACGCAGCCCTGCGCGATGCGCGGACGGAGCATCACAGCCGGCCCGACTGGGCTGACGCCCCCGACGCGGTAACCCTGTCGCGCTGGCGTTACGCCGGCTCCGGCCACACCGCCGGTGCTGCTCTCATCGCGGCAGGTATCGCTCGGAACCGCGAGACAGCCAAGGGCGAGATCACTTCCGGAACGGCTGATGGGTGACCGGGCGACTTCGGCCCGCAGGGGAGCGAGCAGGATCGAAAGTGAGATCGTGGTCGTTGACGACGATGGGACCGAGGAGCCGTTCGACCCTTCGTCGTGGTTCGGATCCGAACAGAAGTCGCCCTGCCGGTCAGCAAAGGCCAGTGCCCCTCGCGTGGCGGAGAGCTAGCCTCAGAACGCTGCTGCGAAGTCGTCCTCTTTGAGCACCAGGCGTTCCCGTACGTCCTTGGGAATCATCAGCTTCATGTGGACGTGCGGGGCGCGGACGCCCTTCACCTTGGTTCGCGTGACCCTGCATCGAATGCCGACCCGGAGAAGGTCCGCAGCCATGGCCTCCATGCCGCCCTCTTCCCAGCGCTGACGGAAGGTCCTGCCGTTGTGGACGGTGATCCAGCGGTCTTGTGTGGTGTCGGAGTCGATCGTCTCCAACTCGCCGATCAGCTTGTCCAAGGTCGCCTGGGCCTGCTCGCGCGTGAAGCGGGTCTTGGCATACCGGCCTCCCGGCTCCAGCTCCTTCATGTAGTAGCTGACAGCCTCCTCCAGGCGCTTCACCTCTCTACGGGCCTCCGCGCCTTGGGCGTACGCGCGCGTCTGTACGGGATCGTCGCCCAGAACGGACAGGACGTCTTGCACGAGCTGTCCGTACACCTCGTCAGGGTTCGGCGCTCCCATGCCGCCGCTGGGGCAGGCTCGGCACCGCAGGTACTTGTACTTCCCGAAGCTGTTCGTGGTGATCTGCACGGTCAGGTTCGTTCCGCAGTCGGCGCATAGGAGGACGCCGAGGAACTTCGTCGCCCCGCTCGGCTGACGAGTGGGCTGGTTCTTGCCGCGTCGGTCAAGTGCTGCCTGTAGGTCGTCGAACTCCTCCTGCGTGAAGATGGCGTCAGCTACCCGGATCGGTTTGCCGTCGGTGCCGAGGACCAGTCTCGACCGACGCGCGCCGCCGCCGTTCTTGTCCTCTTCGACGCGGTACCCCAGGAGGGCGGGGTTGCGCAGTCGGCGGAGCATTGTGCTGGTGGTCAGGGTGCCGTTGCCTCGCGTCGGGATGCCGGCGCGCGTCAGCACCTTGACCATGCGGGTGACGGAGACGCCCCTCATGGACGCACGTCGACACCAGTGCAGGACCCTGTACGCATCGGGATCGATGACGAGCTTCACTTTGCCGTTGTCGTCGTCCGTGGTCATGTAGCCATACGACGGCTTCCCCACCAGCCACTCGGACTGGGTCTTCGTGTAGTCCCAGAGGCTGGCGACGCGCGTGCTCGTGTTGGTGGCCTCGATCTCCGCGATGCCGCCGATGATCGTCACCATGATCTTTCCGGCCGTGGTGGTGAGATCGATGCTGTCGTTCTTGGAAACCAGATTCTTGCCGTACTTCAAGCACCAATCGATCATGGTGGAGAGGTCGGAGAGACGACGTACGAAGCGGTCGAGCTTCCAGAAGAGCAGAACGTCGAACTCAGGAACCCGGTTGTTGAGCCAGTCGCCGAGCTGCTTGCGCTTCCATGGGGGAACCTTCGTGGCCGACACGTTCAGGTCGCTGGCAACCCCGACAACACGGCACCCCATCTCCCGCGCCTTCACCCGCAGGTCGAGTTCCTGCCGAACGGGGGAGGTCGTGTCCTCGGTGAGTACGGACAGCCGAATGGACAGAAGCGCCCGCGGAGCGTCGTCCGGCAACCGGGTCTCGGCCCGCTTCAGCTCCTCAAGTAAGGCCAAGTCTGCGCCTGACCATTCGGTCTCTACGGCGTAGGTCTTCTGGTCCGCTGCGGTGCGAGTCCGCGATCGTTTTCCCATGCCAGAACGGTAGTGGCGGTTTTTGCCTTGTGTCTATCTGCCCGCAGCTCGACCTGGACATCCAGATCGGCCCGACGGGCAAGAAGCTGCTGCCGCTCACCGTTACCAATTCGGGTGGGAATCCCGGAGCCTGACGCGGGCTACTGGGCAGGACTATCTGCCCAGCCGCCCCGGCACCGCCGCGGGCGTCACCCTGGGCCCGGCCGTCAGCGTCGGCGGCCTGATCGCCCCGCTGCTCGGCCTGGTGGCCGACGCGCACGGGCCCCGCGGCGCCCTCGCGGTGCTCTGCGCCGTCCCGCCGGTCGCGCTGGGACTCGGCCTGCTGCTCCCCGAGCCGGGCGGACCGCGTGACGCCCCGCGAGCCGGGCGGACGCGGGTGACGCCCCGCCCCCGGGGGAGGCCGGGTCAGGACGAGGACGGCGGCTGAGCCATCGCGCGCATCAGGGTGCGCATCGTCGGCACGAGGTCCTTACGGAAGGCGGAGGTGTCCGCCACGCGCTGCCGCTCCGGCCCGCCGTCGGCGCCGGTGGGCGCCTGGCCGCGGGACTCGTCCCAGTCGTTGCTGCCGACCAGGGTCAGCGAGAAGACGGCGCCGCCGTGCCGTACGTACAGCGACTGCTGGAAGTCGCCGGCTATGAGATTCGCCTCGTCGCCGAGGCCCTCGGGGTGTGTGATCCGCTCCGGCGACTTCATGTACGACATGAGGAGGCCGGTCTCGGTGGAGGCCGCCGTGGTGGCGTCGGAACGGCTGAGGGCGTCGAACTCGTCCGCGGGGTCCTTCTTCTTGTGCAGCTCGACCGCGACGGCCATCGTGTACGTCTTCGACCAGCCGTCGGCGTCCTTCGCCGAGCCGATCAGGGTGCAGCTGACCCGGTCGAGCGCCGCGCTCCTGGTGACCTTCGGGGGGATCTGGCCGAAGGACACCGAGCCCAGGTCGTCGGCGAGCGGCTGCATGTGGAGGTTGGTGCACGGGGCGGCGTCGACACCGTAGCCGTGCAGGTCGGGCGCCGCTGTGTGCCCGTAGCCGGTGCCCTGCAGCACCGCCGCCCAGACCGCCGACGTCACGACGGCCGCGCCGAGCGCCCACGCCCACGGCCTGCCCGCGAACCGCCCCAGCGGCGGCGGCCGGTCGGTGTCGCTCACCAGGTCCACGGCCCCGGCCGATTCTCCTTCGCCCGCCATCTCCGGCTCGCTGATCATGCCGACCCCACTCCCGCTCACGGCTTCCCCGTCCCACCCTATGGTGACGCCCCGGGCAGGTCAGCGGCAGGTGGCCCTACGCGACGAAGGGGTCCGCGACCCCGGGCGCCCCGGCGAGCACCTGCTCGGCGGCCCGCAGGCCGTGCCAGGCCTCGGCTGCCCCGAACAGTCCGGAGAAGCGGATCACGGCCCGCACATCGTCCGGAGACGCGCCGATCGCCAGCGCCCGCGACACGTGGACGGCGAAAGCCCCGTCGAGCACACCGTGCAGCACATCCGCGGTCAGCGACCCGAAAACCCGCTCCCGCACGGTCAACCGCGTCGTCCCGGCGTAAAGATGGCGCTGCAGTTCGGCGTAGTCGCCCTGGAAGATGAGCAGTTCGCGCAGCGCGTCACCCGACACGCCGTGGGTGAGCCCCATCGTGCTGTGCGACTCGAACGGCATGCCCAGCGTCTGCCGGCAGATGTCGGCGACGACGCACAGCACGACCTTCTCGCGGTCGGTCAACTCCGGGAAGCGGTCCCACCCCTGGTGGTACGTCAGGGTGTCCACCGGCGCCTCGACGGGCATGTCCTGGCTGGAATCCACGGGTGCCTCCACGGTGTTGCCCTGACCGAACGGCCGTAGGGCTACAACTGTAGTCCTACGGTTTCTGCCCATACAATCGCCGCCATGGATGCGACCACTCCGCCCCGGAGCGGAGCCAGGTGCGGCAACAACCCGCGCGGCCAGGGCGAGAGGCTGCGGGCCGACATCATCACCACGGCGACCCGGATGCTGGACGGGCTCGCGGACGACCAGGCGCTGTCACTGCGGGCGGTGGCCCGCGAGGTCGGCATCGCCGCCACGTCCGTCTACCTGCACTTCGCCGACCGCGACGCGCTCGTCCTCGCCACGCTCGAACGCTTCGCCGCGGACATCACGCGGGCGATGGAAGCGGCGGACGCCTCCGCGGCCGACCCCGCGGAGGCGCTCCGCGCGAGGACGCTGCTGCTGGGTGCGTGGGCGCAGGAGCACGCCGGGCTCTACAAGGTGCTCTTCGAGAGCACGCTCAACCAGCGGGTCGAACTGCGCTTCAAGCAGGACTTCGTGGACACCTGCGCGGACGCGGTCCAGCAGTGCGTCGACGCCGGCCTCGTGCCGCGGTGCGACGCGAGGGCCATCGCCCTCGACCTCATGGCGGCGGTGCATGGCAGCGTGTCGCTGCGGATCAATCGCTGCGATGCGGTGTGGCCGCCTTTCCCGGAACAACTCGACCGGTTCCTCACCGGTCTCGTGGGCCTCCCCACCCCGACCTGACCTCGGGCACGCCACTCCCTGCGGGGTGCTGTCACGGACTCCACGGTGCCGCTGTGTGGGGGCTGGTCTCGCAGTTCCCCGAGCCCCTGGGTGGGTGCCTCGTTCTGTCGCGTTCACAGGTGCGGTCCGCTGTGGCTGGTCGCGCAGTTCCCCGCGCCCCTTTGGGTCCTGCATCCTCCTGCGCCAGGCGGTTGCCCCTGGCGGGGACTCTGCGCAGAGGGCACGCGTTTTTCAGGGGCGCGGGGAACTGCGCGACCAGCCCCCACGCGGCGGGGCTGCGGGTCGGAGGGAGGGGTGGCGCACCGTGCGCCCGGGGAGCCCGGGGGCGGGCCGGGCCTCGTACGGGCTTCGCGCCGCGAGGGCAATCGGCGGCGTAACCTTGGTCGGGACGACGTACACCCGATTCGCATGTAGGGACTGAACGACACTGGGCAAGCGACAGCCCGAAGGCCCGCCGCCCGCACCCACGGTGCAGCGCATCCGACTGCGTTACACCAAGCGCGGCCGCCTCCGGTTCACCAGCCACCGCGATTTCCAGCGCGCCTTCGAGCGGGCCCTGCGCCGCGCCGAGGTGCCGATGGCGTACTCGGCGGGTTTCACCCCGCACCCCAAGGTGTCGTATGCCAACGCCGCGCCCACGGGTGTGGGCAGCGAGGCGGAGTATCTGGAGATCGGCCTGGCGCAGTTCCGCGACCCGGAGCTGCTGCGGGCGCTGCTGGACGAGTCGCTGCCTGCCGGACTGGACGTCATCGAGGCGGTCGAGGCCCGCACGTCGGGCCTGGCGGAACGCCTCGAAGCGTCGGTGTGGCAGCTCAGGCTCGACGGGGTCGAGCCCGAGGACGCCCGGCGGGCGGTCGCGGCCTTCCTGGCCGCGGACGCCGTGGAAGTACAGCGCAGCACCAAGAACGGCATCCGCACCTTCGACTGCCGCGCCGCCGTCACGCGGTTCGAGGTCGTCGAGGGCGAGGAGAACCCGGAAGACACGACGTGCCAGGGTGCCGATAGGCCGCAGGACCAGGCCTGTGCGATACTGCGCCTGGTTGTGCGACACCTGACACCTGCCGTGCGACCCGACGACGTACTGTCCGGCCTCCATGCGACGGCCGACCTCGCGCCGCCGGTCCCCGCAGCGGTGACCAGGCTGGCGCAGGGGCCGCTCGACGAGGACACCGGGACGGTCACCGACCCGCTCGCGCTCGATCGCGACGCCGTGACGGTGCCCGCCGGTTCCGCGTAGCCACGTCGTCACGCGTCGCCGACGCACCAGGGAGCCACCCGGGTCCGGCGCCGCAGACCACATGAGACTTTCGTCGGCCCCCCAGAACGGGCGGCCGACGAGCGACACAGCAGCTCCCGTGCGGCGCCCGCGCCCCGGAGGGCGGCCCCCGCGATCCAAGCGGCCTGCCACCTCCGACCTGGACGCGGCGCCCGGGAGCATGACGGGAGCACTGCCCGAATGCCCGACCAGACCGATTCCCAGCCCACCGCAGGCGACACCCCCGCGGAAGCCGCGCCGGCCCGCCGCCGGCGTGCCGCCTCCCGCCCCGCCGGCCCTCCGGCCGGCGCGACCGCGGACGAGTCCGCCGCGGGCGCCGAGGCCGCCCCCGCCACGCGCCGTACGCGCAAGACCGCGGCCGCCGAGCCCGCCGCCACCGACTCCGGTGACGCCCCCGAGGCCGCCGCACCGCGCCGCCGCGCGACCCGCAAGACCGCCGCGAGCGCGGAGGAGCCCGCCGCCGAGGCCGCGACCTCCGAGGACGCCGCCCCGGCCCGACCGCGCCGCCGCGCGACCCGCAAGGCGACCGCCGCGGACGCGCCCGCCGCCGAGGCCCCCGCCGCCACAGAAGCCCCCGCCGAGGCCGCGGCGCCCGAGGAGGCCGCTGCGCCCGCCCGCCGTCGCGCCACCCGCAAGGCGACCGCCCCGGCAGGTTCCCCCGCTGTCACGGAGGAGCCCGCTGCCGAGGCCGAGGCGCCCGCCCGGCGCCGTGCCACCCGCAAGGCGACCGCGCCCGCCGCGGAGGAGCCGGCCGCCCAGGCCGCCGCACCCGCGAGCGAGGAGGCCGCCGTGGACGACGCCGCTCCGGCGCGTCCCCGCCACCGTGCCACCCGCAAGGCGACCGCACCGGCCGGTTCGCCCGCGGTGACCGAGGAGACCGTGGTCGAGTCCGCGGCGCCCGCCGCCGTGGAGCAGCCCGCCGAGGCCGCCGAGCCCGCCGTCTCCGACGCGGCCCCGACCCGTGCCCGCCGCCGTGCCACCCGCAAGGCGACGGCTCCGGCAGGTTCGCCCGCCGTCACGGAGGAGCCCGCCGCCGAAGCCGTGGCTCCGGCCGCTGCCGCCGAGCCCGCTGCCGCCGCCGAGGCCCCCGCACGTACCCCGCGTCGCGCCACCCGCAAGGCGACCGCCCCGGCGGGTTCCCCCGTTGCCGCGGAGGAGCGCGCCGCTGAGGAAGCCCCCGCACGTACGCGGCCGGCCGCCGCCGAAGCCCCCGCCGAGGAGGCCGCTCCCGCAGGGCGGGCCCGGCGCACGCGGAAGAAGGCGGCGCCCGCCGCGACCTTCTCCGCACCCGGCGGCGACGGCTCCCGGCGCCTGAAGCCGGGCGCACTGGCCCCCCAGCAGGACGGCGCTGACCCGGCGGCCGCCGCCGCGCCCGCGACCGCGTACACCGGCAGGGCGCTGCGTGACGGCGACGGCTGGGCCGTCGAGGTCGACGACGCCTACGAGATCCGCGGCTACGGCGCCACGCCCGAGGACGCCGCCGCGCAGGCGGTGACCGCGCTGGCCGACGCCTTCGGCATCCCGGCCGAGTCGCTCACGCTCGACGTACGGAACGAGGCGGCGCCCGCACGCGGCCGCCGCCGGGTCGTACAGCCGCCGACCGCGGTCTTCCAGCCGCCGGTCTTCGGCGCCCCCACCGCCGCGCCCGCGGTGGTCGAGGAGGCCGAGGAGCCCGAGGCGGAGCGCGAGCCCGAGGCCGAGGAGCACGAGGGCGGCGGTCCGCGCCGCCGTCGCCGCCGCAGGGGCGGCGCCGCCGTGGAGGCTGAGCCCGAGGCCGCGCCGAGCACCGAGACCGCCGAGGCGGAGGCCGAGGAGGCCGAGGACGGCGAGAGCGAGGACGGCGAGGACCGCCCGTCGTCCCGTCGCCGCCGTCGCGGTGGCCGCCGCCGCCGTCGCGGCGACTCCGCCGAGCAGGACGACAACGGGTCCGACCAGGACGAGGACGAGGACGAGTCGCAGGACGACGAGGCCGAGTCCGCCGACGAGCACGACGACGACCACCCGCAGGGCGGCGGGACCGGCGGCAGCACCAGCAGCCGCCGTCGCCGCCGTCGCCGCCGCCGCGGTGGCGACGGCGGCGCGGACGACTCGCAGGGCGGCGGCGACGTCGACGACCCGGAGCGTACGGTCGTCAAGGTCCGCGAGCCGCGGCAGAGCCACGAGCCGCTCGGCACCGGCGCCGACCAGGTGCAGTCCATCAAGGGCTCCACTCGTCTGGAAGCCAAGAAGCAGCGCCGCCGCGAAGGCCGCGAGCAGGGCCGCCGCCGGGTGCCGATCATCACCGAGGCCGAGTTCCTGGCCCGCCGCGAGGCGGTCGAGCGCGTCATGGTGGTGCGGCAGAACGGCGAGCGCACCCAGATCGGCGTGCTGGAGGACAACGTCCTCGTCGAGCACTACGTCAACAAGGAGCAGGCCACCTCCTACGTCGGCAACGTCTACCTGGGCAAGGTCCAGAACGTGCTGCCGTCGATGGAGGCCGCCTTCGTCGACATCGGCAAGGGCCGCAACGCGGTGCTCTACGCCGGTGAGGTCAACTTCGAGGCGCTCGGCCTGTCCGGCGGCCCCCGCCGCATCGAGTCCGCGCTCAAGTCCGGCCAGCCGGTGCTCGTCCAGGTCACCAAGGACCCGATCGGCCACAAGGGCGCCCGGCTCACCAGCCAGGTCAGCCTGCCCGGCCGCTACCTGGTCTACGTGCCCGAGGGCTCGATGACCGGCATCAGCCGCAAGCTGCCCGACACCGAGCGCGCCCGGCTCAAGACGATCCTGAAGAAGATCGTCCCCGAGGACGCCGGCGTCATCGTCCGCACCGCCGCGGAAGGCGCCAGCGAGGACGAGCTGCGCCGCGACGTCGAGCGCCTCCAGGCGCAGTGGGACGACATCCAGCGCAAGGCGAAGAACGGCGGCGGCTCCAACGCGCCGACGCTGCTCTACGGCGAGCCCGACATGACCGTCCGCGTCGTCAGGGACATCTTCAACGAGGACTTCTCGAAGGTCATCGTCAGCGGCGACGAGGCGTGGGCCACCATCCACGACTACGTCAGCCACGTCGCGCCCGACCTGGCCGACCGGCTGTCCCGCTGGACGTCCGAGGTGGACGTCTTCGCGACGTACCGCATCGACGAGCAGCTGCTCAAGGCGCTGGACCGCAAGGTGTGGCTGCCGTCCGGCGGCTCGCTGGTGATCGACAAGACCGAGGCGATGGTCGTCGTCGACGTCAACACCGGCAAGTTCACCGGGCAGGGCGGCAACCTGGAGGAGACCGTCACCCGCAACAACCTGGAGGCGGCCGAGGAGATCGTCCGGCAGCTGCGGCTGCGGGACCTCGGCGGCATCGTGGTGGTCGACTTCATCGACATGGTCCTGGAGTCCAACCGCGACCTGGTCATGCGGCGGCTGCTGGAATGCCTCGGCCGGGACCGGACCAAGCACCAGGTGGCCGAGGTCACCTCGCTGGGCCTGGTCCAGATGACCCGCAAGCGGGTCGGCCAGGGCCTGCTCGAGTCCTTCTCCGAGACCTGCGTCCACTGCAACGGGCGCGGCGTCATCGTCCACATGGACCAGGCCACGACCATCGGCGGTGGCGGCAAGCGCAAGCGGCGCGGCGCCAAGGGCCACGAGCACGTGGCCGACGTCGAGACCGACGTCGAGACCGAGGCGGAGGAGCTGCCCGAGCTGGAGCCGATCGAGGTCGGCGAGTCCGACCTCGTCCCGGCGGTCGGCGACCCCGAGGAGGAGTGGTTCGGCAGCGCCGCGGAGGCGGAGGCCGCCGCGAGCCCGTCCCGCGGCCGCAACCGGCGGCGGGGCGCGCGCAAGGCGACCGCGCCCGCCGGGGCGCCCGCCACGGCGGCGGGCGAGGCCGACCAGGCCTTCGTCGTCGTCCCGGTGAGCGAGCCCGACGTCGAGCCGGTGGAAGCGCTGCCCGAGCCCGAGGTCTCCACCGAGCCGCCGGCCCGCGCACGGCGCCGCGCGACCCGCAAGGCCACGGCTCCCGCGGGTTCGCCCGCGGCGGCCGAGGAGGCGGCCGTCATGGTCGTCGCCGCCGAGGCGCCGGCCGCTCCGGCGGTCGCCGCGCTGCCCGAGCCCGAGGTCTCCACCGAGCCGCCGGCCCGCGCACGGCGCCGCGCGACCCGCAAGGTGACCGCGCCCGCGGGTTCGCCCGCGGCGGGAGAGGACACGGAGATCGTCGTGGCCGCGGCCGAGCCCGCTGCCGCGGAGGAGGCCGAGCCTAAGAAGCGGGCGCCCCGCAAGGCCCCCGCCAAGAAGGCGGCGGCCAAGAAGACGGCGACGAAGAAGGCTGCCGCCAAGAAGTCGGCGGCGAAGAAGCCTGCCGCGAAGAAGTCCACAACCTCCGCGGAGTAATCCGCCCCTCAACCCCCGCGCCCCCGGCCCACCCCGGGGCCGCGGGGGTCCCCCGTTGCGCCGGGGGCACGCTTCCCGTCCGCGGGCCCGCATCTGATCTGCGGCTGGCGCCGCGTGGCCCCTCTGCGTTGGTGGGTGCCCCCCAGGGGCGCGGGGCTGCATCTGATCTGCGGCCGGCGCCGCGTGGGCGCTGCTGCGTAGGGCGGCGCCCTACAGGGGCGCCTGGGGGCACCCCCAAGCGCCCCTGAGGGGCACCCCCTGACGCAAGGGGACCGCAGAAGCGGCGCCCCCCGAGGGGGCACCCTCATACGCAAGGGGACCGCGGACACCGCGCCCCGGTGGGGCACCCCCTCGCGCGGGGGGACCGGGGCCCCGGGGCCACCCGGGGGGATTTGACCCGGCCGGAGGCGCTACGTAAAGTTGAGCTTCGGCGTTTCTGCGCCTATCTCCTGAGCACGTTCCTCCCGGTCAGCCGGGAGAGGCCCCCCGCGTGAGACATGGGACGGCTGGCATCAGGGGTCCGAATCGAGCAGAGAGTGAGTTCAACGTGTACGCGATCGTGCGTAGCGGTGGCCGCCAGCACAAGGTGGCCATCGGCGACATCGTCGAGGTCGACAAGATTCCCACCGGCAAGGTCGGCGACGCCGTCGAGCTCTCGACGCTGCTCGTGGTGGACGGCGAAGCCGTCACCAGCGACCCGTGGGTGCTGGCCGGGATCAAGGTCGAGGCCGAGATCGTCGATCACCACAAGGGCCAGAAGATCGACATCCTGCGTTACAAGAACAAGACCGGTTACCGCCGTCGCCAGGGTCACCGCCAGCAGTACACGGCGCTGAAGATCACTGGCATCCCCGCCGCGGCTGCGAAGTAAGGGACTGAGGAGAGATGGCACACAAGAAGGGCGCATCGTCCACCCGGAACGGTCGCGACTCCAACGCTCAGCGGCTCGGCGTCAAGCGCTTCGGCGGCCAGGTCGTCAACGCAGGTGAGATCATCGTCCGCCAGCGCGGCACCCACTTCCACCCCGGCTCCGGCGTCGGCATCGGCAAGGACGACACGCTGTTCGCGCTGTCGGCCGGTGCGGTCGAGTTCGGCACGAAGCGCGGTCGTCGCGTCGTGAACATCGTTCCGGCTGCCTGAACGGCACGCTGAGAGCTTTCCGAGGGCGGACTCGCTTCCCGGTATACGGGAAGCGGGGCCGCCCTCGGCGCGTTATGACTGCGCGTGAATGCGCGCAGACCCGCATGTATCTGGAGGAAACGCCATGACCACCTTCGTGGACCGCGTCGAATTGCATGTCGGCGCGGGTAACGGGGGCCACGGCTGCGCCTCCGTGCACCGGGAGAAGTTCAAGCCGCTGGGCGGCCCCGACGGCGGCAACGGCGGCCGCGGCGGCGACGTGGTCCTGGTCGTCGACCAGGACATCACGACGCTGCTCGACTACCACCACAGCCCGCACCGCAAGGCCACCAACGGCAAGCCGGGGGAGGGCGGCAACCGCTCCGGCAAGGACGGTACGGACCTGGTGCTGCCGGTGCCGGACGGCACGGTCGTGATGGACAAGCACGGCAATGTGCTGGCCGACCTGGTCGGCCAGGGCACCACCTATGTCGCCGGGCAGGGCGGCCGCGGCGGCCTGGGCAATGCGGCGCTGGCCTCGGCCCGCCGCAAGGCGCCGGGCTTCGCGCTGCTGGGTGAGCCGGGTATCGCGCGAGACGTGGTGCTCGAACTGAAGACGGTGGCGGACGTGGCGCTGGTGGGCTACCCCAGCGCCGGCAAGTCCTCGCTGATCTCGGTGCTCTCGGCGGCGAAGCCGAAGATCGCGGACTACCCCTTCACCACGCTGGTGCCGAACCTCGGCGTGGTGACCGCGGGTTCGACCGTCTACACGATCGCCGACGTGCCCGGACTGATCCCCGGCGCCAGCGAGGGGCGGGGCCTGGGGCTGGAGTTCCTGCGGCACGTGGAGCGCTGCTCGGTGCTCGTGCACGTCCTGGACACCGCGACGCTGGAGTCCGACCGCGACCCGGCCACCGACCTGGACGTGATCGAGGCGGAGCTGCGGGCGTACGGCGCCGGTCTGGAGGACCGGCCGCGGATCGTGGTGCTCAACAAGATCGACGTGCCCGACGGGCGCGACCTGGCCGAGATCATCAGGCCCGAGCTGGAGTCACGCGGCTACCAGGTCTTCGAGGTCTCCGCGGTCTCCCACGAGGGCCTGAAGGAACTGTCGTACGCCCTCGCGAAGATCGTGGCCGACACACGTGCCGCCCAGCCGGCCCAGGAGTCCACCCGGGTCGTCATCCGCCCGCAGGCCGTGGACGACGCGGGCTTCACGGTCACGGCCGAGGAGGACAACCTCTTCCGCGTCCGCGGCGAGAAGCCGGAGCGCTGGGTCCGCCAGACCGACTTCACCAACGACGAGGCAGTCGGCTACCTCGCCGACCGCCTCAACCGCCTCGGCGTCGAGACCGAACTCCTCAAGGCCGGCGCCAAGCCGGGCGACGGCGTCGCCATCGGCCCCGACGACGACGCGGTCGTCTTCGACTGGGAGCCCTCGATGGCCGCCGGCGCCGAAATGCTCGGCCGCCGCGGCGAGGACCACCGTTTCGACGCGCCTCGCGCCGCGGTGTCCCGCCGTCGCGACAGGCAGGCGGAGCGCGACGACCCGGAGGCGGAGTACCGCGACTTCGATCCGTTCGAGTGAGCACGGTGTGCGCGTTGCGGTGCCCCCGGATCCCGGACGGAGTCCGGGCAGTCGGGCGATGCCGCTGAGGCCCCTTGGGGCCGAGGCGTGCGAGGTCGGCCGTGGGGAGGTTCTGCCCACCGTTTCGACGCGCCTCGCGCCGCGGTGTCCCGCCGTCGCGACAGGCAGGCGGAGCGCGACGACCCGGAGGCGGAGTACCGCGACTTCGATCCGTTCGAGTGAGCACGGTGTGCGCGTTGCGGTGCCCCCGGATCCCGGACGGAGTCCGGGCAGTCGGGCGATGCCGCTGAGGCCCCTCGGGGCCGAGGCGTGCGAGGTCGGCCGTGGGGAGGTTCTGCCCACCGTTTCGACGCGCCTCGCGCCGCGGTGTCCCGCCGTCGCGACAAGCAGGCGGAGCGCGACGACCCGGAGGCGGAGTACCGCGACTTCGATCCGTTCGAGTATGCACGGTGCGCTCTGGACGGAGTCCGGGCCGCGCCCCGCGCGACTGAGGCCCCCTGGACGGCGTCCAGGGGGCCTCACGCGTGCCGTGCGGGGGCGGGGTCAGAAGGCCGTGGCCGGCGGGGTGTCCTTGGTCAGGATGCGGCGGGAGAGGATGTACGTGAAGGGGATCGCCGCCGCCGCGGCGACCAGGGGGGCGATCTTGTCGTTCATGTTCGCCCACTCCACGAAGGCGTAGACGCCGATGCTGGTCACCACGTAGTTCGTGATGTTGGTCAGCGGGAAGAGAAAGAACTTCTTCCACGTCGGCCGGGTGCGATAAGTGAAGTACGTGTTCAGGAAGAACGACCCGATCATGCTCAGCACGAACGCCAGTGAATACGCGGCGAAATACGGCATCACCGGATGCAGCGCCAGATAGAAGCCGTAGAAGGTCGCGGTGTTGACACCGCCGACCAGCGCGAAGCGGACGATCTGCAGGAGTTGCGGCGAGAGCCTGGGCATCGCGGCGCTCACCGGATCTCCGACCAGTCCCGCCGCTCGGAGGCGGACGGTGCCCGCTCCTCGGTGGCGGGCGCCCCTGCCTGGTCGCCGACGCGGAAGGCGCGTGGCGCGTTGGTCTCCTTGACGAGGAAGTGCGGCCGCCGCTTCGTCTCGTAGTAGATACGGCCGATGTACTCGCCGATCAGCCCGAGCATCATCATCTGCAGCCCGCCGAGGCCGGTGATGGCGACGAGCAGCGTGACGTAGCCGGGCGCGGTCGGCCCCTCGATGATCGCCTGCACGGTGATCACCGCCGCGTAGACCGCCGCGAGAGCGGCAAGGCCGAGGCCGGCGTAGATCGCCACCCGCAGCGGGCGGTTGTTGAACGAGATCAGCCCGTCCATGCCGTAGTTGACCAGCGCCCCGAAGCGCCACTTCGTCTCGCCGGCCTCGCGGGCGGCGTTGCGGTAGTCGAAGGTGACGGTGTCGAAGCCGATCCAGGAGAACAGGCCCTTGGAGAAGCGGTTGTACTCCGGCATGGACAGCAGCGCGTCCACCGCGGCCCGCGACAGCAGCCGGAAGTCGCCGACGCCGTCGGTGAGCTCGACGTCGACCCACTTGTTGATCATGCGGTAGTAGAGCCGGCTGACAGCCGAGCGCACCTTCTTGTCGCCTTCGCGGGTGCGCCGCGCGATCACCTGGTCGTGGCCGAGGTGGTGCAGCTCCAGCATCCGGGAGATCAGCTCCGGCGGGTGCTGGAGGTCGGCGTCCATCAGGACGACCGCGTCGCCGGTGGCCTCGCGCAGGCCGGCCAGCATGCCGGCCTCCTTGCCGAAATTCCGGCTGAAGGAGACGTAGCGGGTGCTGCCCGGGTTCTTCCTGGCGAGCCCGCGAAGCCTTTCGAGCGTCCCGTCCTTGCTGCCGTCGTCGACGTAGCACAACTCGTAGTCGACGGCGAGCGTCTCCAGGGTCTCCCTGATCCGCAGGTCGAAGAGCTCGATGACGGCTTCTTCGTTGTAACAGGGAACTACGATCGACAGTCGCATGAAGGTCACTTTCGGCGCCGTGCGTCAAATACGCGGTGCGGCGGCTGTAAACCGAGCCGCATATGTGATCGTCAGTGTAGGTGGGGGTGACGCGCTGCGGTGAGTGTGCGCTATGAGGTCGGCGAACGTTCAGCAAGCTGTCCGAATCGTAGTCCCAAGAATTCACCGGGCAAGGGGAACCGGGGCGGCCCCCCGGTGAACAGCCGGCGGTGAAATGGACCACATGAGGACGCTCGGCGAACGCAGGGCATACTGGGGATGTCGGCCTCGATGGCTGCGTTTGGTCCGCCGGACGGCCTCCCACCGGGGCCGTCGTTCGATGAGGAGTCGCCCGCCGTGCGTAATCCCGAGGCACCCCGGCTGCTGGGGGTCTACCGACGAGCCGTGCCGGAAAGCGCCCGCAAGGCCATCGCCTCCCGCGTCGACTCGGATCTGCGCAAGCAGGTGAAGCTCAGGATCGCCGGAGCCACCGCGGCGGCGGAGCGGGTCCGCGCCGCCCGGGTCGGCAAGCGCCACCAGGCGCTTCTCGACCGCCCCGACCGCCTGGTGATGACCGTGGGGCGGGAGCCCAAGGTCGCGCTGGTGATCCCCGGGGTGACCCCGCTGACCGCCCGCCGGGCGAATCTGGACGCGGTGCTCGACTGCCTGGAGGCGGCGGGGCTGAGCCACTTCTGCGTACGCGGCCGCTCCGAGACCGCCGCGGCCGTCGCCGTGCGCGAGGACGACCGGGAGGCGGTGCTGGCCGCGCTGACCGCGCTGTGCGCCGAGGAGCCCGGCTATGTGACGCCGGTCGCCGCCAACAACCCGGTGCCCGAGGACTCGCTGCCCGGCTACGAGCCGGCCGCCTGGCGCAAGGTCGCGGCAGCCGGCGTCTTCCGGCTCACCTGGTACCGCTGTGACGAGCACGGCAAGCTGGCGCTGGGCACCCGCTACGGCTGCGACATCGAGTTCTGGGCCGAGGAGGACGGCCGGCTGGTCGCCCCGCGGCCCGGCAAGCTCGCCGAGGACATCCCGGCCGACTCCAAGCCCGTACAGGCCGCCGAGGCCTTCTTCACCGACCTCGCGCCGCGCGACACCGGCGCGGGGCCGCTGCACGAGGTGCCCACCCGCGAGCACTTCGCGATCCACCCCACCGGCGAGGTCCGCTTCCCGGTGGACGTCGTCTACACCTGGGTCGACGGGGCCGACCCCGCCTGGCTGCGCCGCCGCGCGGACTTCTCCGGCGAGGGCTACCACGAGGAGGCCGCCAACGCGGCCCGCTACCTCAGCCGCGACGAGCTGCGCTACTCGCTGCGCTCGCTGCACATGTACGCGCCCTGGGTGCGCAAGGTCTTCCTGGTCACCGACGACCAGACGCCGTCCTGGCTGGACGCCGAGCACCCGGGCATCCAGGTGGTCAGCCACCGGGAGGTCTTCCGCTCCGCCTCGTCGCTGCCGACGTTCAACTCGCACGCCATCGAGAGCCAGCTGCACCACATAGAAGGCCTGTCCGAGCACTTCCTCTACTTCAACGACGACGTGCTGCTGGGCAACGAGGTCACACCGCAGGACTTCTTCCTCGCCAACGGCCTGACCAAGTTCTTCCCCTCGCCCGCCCTGGTGCCGCTCGGCGAGCGCACCGCGGACGACCCGCCGGTGGCGGCGGCGGGCAAGAACAACCGGCGGCTGATCGAGGAGCGCTACGGCTCGGTCCTGGTGCAGAAGATGAAGCACATGCCGCATCCGCTGCGCCGCAGCGTGCTGGCCGAGATCGAGGCGGAGTTCGCCGCCGAATACCGGCAGACCGAGTCGAGCCACTTCCGCAGCATCGACGACATCTCCATCGCCTCCTCGCTGCACCACTACTTCGCCTTCGCCACCCGCCGGGCGGTGCCGTCGGAACTGCCGTACACCTACATCGACCTGACGCACCCGTGGACCGAGACCCGGCTCGGCCGGCTGCTGGCCCGCCGCGACAAGACGGTCTTCTGCGTCAACGACACCGTGTCCACCGGTGAGGACGTCTCCGAGCAGAAGGACCTGATCACGCCGTTCCTTGAGGCGTACTTCCCGGTGCCAGGGCCCTTCGAGAAGCAGTGAGGCCCGGCACCGGACAGCGGGGCTGTCCGGTGCCGGGCCGACCGGCCGGCCCGGCGGTCAGTCCCGCTCGAAGCGGGACTTCACCGGGAAGTAGGCGTTGAGGAAGGCGTGCATCACCCGTGCCTGCTCCTCCTCCGGCACCTCCGCGTCGGGCGACTCGCCGATGCAGAAGACGTCGTAGTTGCGGGACGCCAGCATGCGGCCGAGGACCGAGTGGTGGTCGTAGTCGCCGGCGTTGACGTAGCTGCAGGAGATCGTGCCGGGCACCGAGCGGCCGGTGAGGTAGCCGTAGTGGTGGTGCAGCGACGAGGTGATGGAGATGTCGGTGTTGCCGCGGAAGGGGTTGGCCGCGGTCCTGGCCACCTCCTGCGGGTATTTCTCGGCGATCTCCGCGAGGATGCTGCGGCGCAGCGGGTGCGGCGCGTGCAGGAAGCTCTGGGTGGCGATCCGCCCGAAGGTGCCCTCCAGCAGCTTGCGGTTGTTCTTGGCCGCGGCGAAGTAGCCCTCGTCCTCGTCCGACGGCTCGGTCGGCGGTACGGCGACCGGCGACCTGAAGAACTTCCCGATGCCGTTGCTCAGGAAGAACAGCTCGGGGGAGAGCGGGCGGCCGATGAAGAAGTCGTCGTTGAGGTAGAGGAAGTGCTCAGAGAGGCCCTCGATCCGGTGGACCTGGCTCTCGATGGCGTGCGAGTTGAAGGTCGGCAGGTCGTCCTGGTCGGCGAAGATCTCCCGGTGGCTGACGACCTTCACGTCGGGGCACGAGGTGTCGAGCCAGTCGGGGACCTGGTCGTCGGTCACCAGGTAGATGTTGCGCACCCAGGGCGCGTACATCTCCAACGACCGCAGCGAGTAGCGCAGTTCGTCGCGGTTGCGGAACCTGACGTCGCCGTTGTCGGCGTCGGAGTTCTCCGCGACCTCCAGACCGCGCTCGCGGCGTACCGCGTTGCGGCGGGCCTGCCAGGCGGGGTCGTTGCCGTCCACCCAGGTGTAGACGACGTCTATCGGGTAGTCGACGTCCCACATCAGCTGCTTGGTGAACGGCGCGAGCGTCGGGTAGTCCCGCTCGCCGACCCGCAGCTTCGCGGTGGCTTCGAGGTTCGGCAGCCGGCGGCCCAGCAGGGTCGAGGCCCGGGGCGTGCTGCGCCAGCCGTCCTCCTCGTCGACGGCCCAGAATTCGAGGCTGCAGCCGTACGCGGGACCGTAGCGCAGGGTGCGGCTGTTGGTGGTCATCGGCTTGAACACCCGCAGCCCGGCCACCTCGCCGACATCCCGCAGCCGTTCGGCCAGCACCGCGCCGGGGGCGGCGCCGCGCGGGGTGATCAGCTCGGCGTAGACCGGCTTGCCGTGCAGGGCGGTGGACATGGCCTCAAGCACCCGGGAGCGCTCCTCGACCGGCACCGCGATCCGGTACTGCACGCCCTCGGCGCGCAGCAGGATGTACGGGATACCGGCGTCCTCGAGGACCTTGGCGCTTATCTCCAGGTTGGTCCTGAGCATCTGCGGCCCGTTGACGGTGTCGCTGACCTCGGCCAGCCGGCCGGCGGAGCGCACCAGGGAGCGGTCCTGCGCCTGGATGATCACCTCCCTGGCCTTCTGCTCGTCCGCGGAATTCGCCAGCGTGGACACCGGTGCGGCCACCGTGAAGTTGCGCGTGCCGCCGGCCGCCACCCGCAGGGCGGTGCGGTCGGCCCGCCGGCTCAGCCGCTTCGGGTCGTCGCGCTCGGCCACCAGGCGGTTGAAGAGCTCCTCCCAGCGGGCGGTGATCCCGTCGCCGTTGAAGCGCTCGTAGACGCCCTGGCGGGCGGCCTTGCCGAAGGCGTGCCTGGTCTCCTCGTCGCCGACCAGCCGGGCCATCGCCTCGGCGAGCAGCTCGATGTCGCCGGGCGGCACCAGCAGGCCGTCCACGTCGTGCCTGATGATCTCGGAGGGGCCGGTGACGATGTCGTACGCCACCACCGGCACACCGGCGGCGAACATCTCAAGAAGCACCAGCGGGAAGGCCTCGTTGCGCGACGGCAGCAGGCACAGGCCGGCCTTGGCCCACTCCTCGTCCATCTGCTGCGAGCGGCCCACCAGTTCGACCCGCATGTGCAGGCCGAGGCCCTCGACGAGCTGGCGCAGCCGCACCTCCTGCGGGCCGTCGCCGAAGATCCGCAGCTTCCAGTCGGGGAAGTCGCCCGCGATGCGGTTGAAGGCGTGGATGGCGTGGTCGAGCTGCTTCTCCGGGGTCATCCGCGCGGCCAGCACGATGACCTTGTTCTGCAGGTCGGAGCGCGGACGGTAGCCGTCGGACACCGCGTTGGGGATGGTGACCAGCTCGGGTGCGGCGTCGCCGAGGGAGTCGGCGAACCAGTCGTTGGTCCGCTCCGTCAGCGATACCAGCGCGTCGATCCGCGGGCCGTACACCAGCAGCGGCTCGCCGGAGACGCCGCGCAGCTGGGAGGCGCGGTGCTCCTCGTGCACGGTCACCACCCGGGCCGGGGCCAGTTCTGCGGCGGCGGCCATCAGCGCCGGGGTGGTGGTGACCAGCACGTCGCAGTCCAGCATGGGCAGCGCGGCCGACATCTCGACGTCGGAGAGCCGGGTGAAGGTGTTCTCCCAGACCGGCTTGATCAGTTCGCTGGGCAGCGACTCCAGCGTCCTGCACGCCGTCTCGTCCAGCGTGCTGCGGCGCACCGGGCGGCCGTACGCGCCGGTCCTGTCGACCAGGTAGCGCCGCTTTATCTGCTGCGCCGCCGAGAAGAACGGCTCCCGCCGGGTCTTGAAGACGCTGATGACCTCGACGTCGTGGCGAGGGGACAGATGGATCGCCTGGGTGTAGGCGGCCATCTCGGTGCCGCCCATCTCGTCGCCCCAGGTGAGCAGAAATGTGATCTTCATGCGTCCTCGTTGGTTCCGATAGCCGCACAGGCCACCGCGAAGGCTCCGCCAGGCGTCAGATAGGCGTGCACACGCGTCAGGGAGCCGTCCCCGAGCGAGATGACGCGGAAGGGGGTCCTGAAGACCTGCTTGGGGTGGCGCACCTGCGTCAGCCGCTTGGCGATCTTCAGTTTGGTGCGCCCCGCGCGCAACTGGACGTCCCAGGTGCGCTGGACGCCGGGGCCGCCGGTCATGGTCCGCAGCGGCAGGTCGAAGGTGAAGCTGTCGCCGTCCCACACCAGCGGTATCGGCACCGACTTGTTGGCGCCGCGCCTGACGACCTCCGCCGCGTACTGCCCCAGCGGGTGGCGGGGGGCCAGCAGCCGGCCGCGTACGGTCACCCGGTCCCAGCGCAGGTCGAAGCCGGACAGCTCCGCCTGGTGGGCAGGGGCCGAGACCTTGAGCATCGCGCGGCCGTCGACCGAGCGCACCGCGCGGAAGACCGCGCCGCTGGACTCGGACGGGGAGGTGGGGAGCATCGGGCCGTGCACCGTGGAGAAGGCCGGCGCGGACAGGTCGGCCCTGGTCTCGCGGCCGCCGGTGTCGGTGACGACGACGCTGAAGCGCCATATGCCGGCGTCGAGCAGCAGGCCGCGCGCCGTGTCGTCCTCGCCCTCGGCATAGCGCAGCGGCACCGTCGCCGTGAGCAGCAGGGTCCCGGCGGACTCCGGCTCCAGGTCCAGGTCGACGCTGACCCGCCGGCTGCCGTGGACCAGCTCCAGGCGGGCGGCTGCGGGGTCGGCGGACTGCCGGGGCAGCGGAACCGCGACATTGAGCGTGCGGCCGCCGAGCACCGACAGGTGGACCGGCGCGATGACCGGCCGCGGGCGGACGCCGGTGCCGAGCGCGGGCACGGTATTCATCCGCTCGACCTTGCGGCGCACCCGTACCGCCATGGTTCGGGCGCGCTTTGCCGCGCCCACCGCGTAGGGCAGGAGCGATTCACTCACGGCGCACGTGTCTCCCGTTCTCATCCGTCGGCCAGCGCATCGTGTCAAGGATGCCAAAGATCAGCAAGTTGGCCGAATGTTCAATTCCAGTTCCTGGCAATTCACCTGCGAGTCAAACCGATATGTGACGCGGATCACCGCTTCAGTTGAAACCCGCGTCACCGCCGGCCGCTCTTGTGAGCCGAGGCGGTGGAAATGATCGCACAACGGGTGAACGGAGCCTGAACGTTGAATCGCTTGCTGGACGTGGGAAGCCCCGGCCCGACGCGCCGCGCCGCCGTCGGCGTGCTGGCCGGAGCGCTGACGGGGGTCACGCTGGAAGGCTGCACCAACGGGTCGCACCCGAGCGCGGCCAGCGAGGGCGGCATCCCCGCCAGGCCGCTGCCGATGTCGTCCACCGTCGGCTTCCGGGCGCGGACCAGGCCGCTGGTGATGCAGGTGCTCGCGCACCCCGACGACGACCTCTTCTTCATGAACCCGGACACGGTCGCCGGCATCGACCGCGACGTGCCGATCGTGTCGGTGTACGTCACCGGCGGCGGCTCCTTCGGTGTGAACCAGGCACTCGGCGCCCCCAAGGCCAAGCACGACGTGCCCGCCTACGTCTCGGCACGGCAGCAGGGGCTGCGCCAGGCGTACGCGCGGATGCTCGGCGCCCCGGTCTTCACGCGGTGGCGGCGGACCGTACTCGACCTGCCCGGCGGCACCCAGGCCGAGGTCCACTCGCTCGGGCACGGCGGCAGGCACGCCGACCTGGTCTTCCTCAACATCGACATGCACAACAGGACACCGCACGGCATGGTCGGCATGGCCGGCCTGTGGGCGACACCCGGCGCCCAGGTCCGCACGGTGGTGGTGCCCGGCTCCGAGGTGCGCACCTCGCGCGCCTACCGGCGGCAGACCCTCCTCGACAGCCTGGTGCGGATATTCGAGACCTACCGGCCGAGCCTGATCCGGACCCTCGACCCGGACCCCGACATCCAGGTGCACGACGCCCGCCACCCGCGCGACAGCGACCAGACCGGCTTCTCCGACCACATCGACCACACCGCGGTCGCGCTCTTCACCTGGCGCGCGATGGCGCAGTGGGTCGACGGGGCCGCGGCCGGCGGCAGAGCGCCGGTCTTCCTCACCGACGTCTACCGCGGCTACTACAACCAGCGCTGGCCGCACAATCTGCCGCAGGACACCGTCCGCATGAAGAGCGGCCTCCTCGACGTCTACGGCGGCGACCCCTCGTGGCACTGCGGCGACCCGCAGGGCTGCGGCGACTACTCGGTCGGCCAGGGCTCGGCGCTGCGGTCCCCGAAGGGATGGGTGCGCAGCACCCACTACCGCTATCCCACCGCGGGACCCCGGGTGGTCGGCGCCGGGGAGGGCCGGGCCACCGCCTACGGAGTGCTCAGCACCAGGGCCGCCCGCTGGACCAGGAGCGCGGGCGGTGCCTGGAGCGCCCCCGAGGACCTGGGCGGCGGACCGCTGGCACCCGCACTCAGCGTGGTCACCGGGGCCGGCGGACGCGACCTGGTCTTCGCGCTGCGCTTCTCCGGCCTGGAGGCCGACAAGCAGCACAACACCCGGGAGGTCGTGGTGCTGGAAGGCGTCGGCCCCGACCCCGTCGCAGCGCCGGCCTGGCGCAGCCTCGGCAATCCCGAGCAGGACCCCGCCCGCGGCCGGCGGGTCGGCCCGCCCACCGCGGTGTTCGCCGGGGACGGCCGGCTGCACCTCTTCGTGCGCAACGCGGCCAAGGGCCTGAGCACCCGCATCCGCGACACCGCGGGCACCTGGTCGGCCTGGCACAGCCTGTCCGGCGGCCAGGTCCAGGAAGGGCTCGCCGCCGCGCTCGACGCGGAGGGCCGGATCCACGTCTTCGCGGCCGGCCGTGACGCGATCCACACCTGGGTGCAGGCCTCGCCAGGCGGTGAACTGCGCCACCAGCCGCTGAAGGTGGCCGCGGCACCCGCCGAAGCCCCCGACGCGGCAAGGGCGGCGGACGGTTCGCTGCTGCTCGCCTACCGACTGCCGGACACCGCGGAGCTGGTGGTGGAGAAGCTGACAACGGCCGGCGGCCGCGACCGCTGGACACCGGCGGGGCGGCTGGGCGGCGCCGGATTCGGCCCCGTCTCACTGCTGCCGGGTCAGCACACGCCGGCCGGGCAGGACCCGGTGCTCGCGGTGAGGGCCGCGTCCGGCGAAGCCCGGCTGGTCCGCGACGGCCGGGTCGTCCTCCCGGGGGAGCGGCCCGCCGGCGCGCCCGCCACGATCGTCGCCGCCGCGGGTGGCGGCGGCGTCAGGACCGCCGAGGGGCGCGAACCGGCCGCCGTGGCAGCCGCGTTCGCGGTCGGCAGGCCCGCGCTGCTCGGCCCGGACGGTGCCCGCGCGGTCCTGGTGTCCTTCGGCCTCGACGGCGGGCCCGGCGGTGACGTAGGGCAGGCGTCCGGCCTCACCGCCCGGCGCGCGACCACGCATGCGGGTTGAGGGCGGGCGGCCCCGTGACAGCGGAAGGCGCCCGCACCACGAGGGTGCGGGCACCTTCTGCCTTTATACGTACCGCATGTGGTGCAGACCGGCTCAGAGCAGCCTGGAGTAGGCGTTCCAGCCGTTGCCCAGCGACACACCGGCGGCGAACTGCCCGGTGCCGTAGGCGCTGAAGCGGTAGAGCGTGCCCGCGGAATTCACCGCGAGCAGGTCCGCCAGGCCGTTGCCGTCGATGTCGCCGGCCGTGGCGATCTTGTTGTACGCGCCGAAACCGGCGCTGAGCTTGATCCGGCCGGCGAAGGGCGCCGCCGCATTGCCGGTGCCCTTGAACAGGTAGAGCGTGCCGTCGGTGCTCCGGGCCAGGATGTCGGCCCGCCCGTCGCCGGACATGTCGCCGGCGCCGATGATGGCGTTGTAGCCGCTCCAGCCGGAGCTGACGAGCGTACGGCTGGTGTAACCCGTGCCGGTGCCGGTGCCCTTGAAGAGATACAGCTGACCCGAGGAGTTCCGGGCCAGCAGGTCGCTCTTGCCGTCGCCACTGAGGTCGCCGGGGGCGACCATCAGGTTGTACGACCAGCCGGTGGTGACCGGGCCGCGGACGTAGTTGTAGAGCGTGCCGCCGGCGCTGATCAGCAGTTCCGGGTAGGCCTCGTCCGTAAACGAGACGCCGGCGGCCATGTTCGAGACGCCGGCGAAGTCGCCGGGGTCGCCCACCAGGTCCCGCCCGTAGAACGTCCCGGTGTTGGTGGGTACGTAGCCGTACGTCGAACCGGACGACGTGACGCCGGCCAGCCACTTCTTGCCCCAGTTCTGGACGCCGCCCATGCCGGCGAACAGGTCGACCTCGCCGGCGCCGGTTGCCCACAAGAAGCGGGCCTGGAGGCCGCCGGCGCCGTTCGACGCGTACTGGTACAGGTCGCCGTTGAAGGCCCGGCCGGTCAGGAAGCCGGCACCGGACTCGCCGTTGCCGAGGCCGATGATCTGGTTGTACGTGTTCCAGCCGCCGCCGATCAGCGACTTGCCGCTGTAGGGGGCGGCCGCGTTGCCGGTGGCCTTGTAGAAGTACAGGTTGCCCGAGGTGTCGCGGGCGACCAGGTCGCTGATGCCGTCACCGTCGAGGTCGCCCGGACTGGCCAGCTGGTCGTAGACCGCCCAGCCGCCGCCGATGAGCAGGCGGGTCTTGAACGGCGCGCTGCCGTTGCCGGTGCCCGGGAACAGGTACAGGTGGCCGTCGAAAGTCCGCGCGGCGATGTCGGGGATACCGTCACCGGTGACGTCGTCGAGCGCGATGACCTTGTTGTAGATGGTCCAGCCGGTGCTGGTCCACGACGAGTAGTTCGGGAAGTTCGACCCGCTGAACATCTCCAGCTTGCCGCTGGCGGTCAGGCCCAGCACGTCGGGGCCGGTCGCCCCGTCGATGTCGCCCGGCGTGATCACGTCCACGTATTCTTCGCTGGACGTGCCCAGTGACGGGTTGGTGTTGTCGCCCAGCGAGTTGTGCCACACCATGTTGACATCGCGGTAGAGCTGGTCGCCGATGCCGTCGCCGTCGATGTCGTAGCGGACGGGCGCCGGGGTCTGGACGGCCTTCGCCGCCAGCTTCGACTTCGTCAGCGACTTCGGGGCGCTGATGTGCGGTACGTGTGCTGTGGCCACGGTGGGCCGCTCAGCGGTGTGGCGTGCACCTGGCTCTGCGGCCTGGGCACCGGTCCCGAGCGCGAAGGCGCCGAGAGAAAGGATGCCGGCCGTGCACGCCGCAACAAGACGCCGGCGGCCCTTGGGCCCTACCGGCTGCGTTTTTGACACTAATCCCCCCATGGGATCTCAAGCAATGAATCCCTGAACGTGGCCTCGGACTTATAGGAAGGTCCCGGCCGTTCGGGTCCGCGGAGTCTATCCCCCCGGTCTGACACCCGGCGCGGGGGTTTTCGGCCCGATCGATAGACTTCGGACCATGACCTGGATGATTACCGGCGGCGCGGGCTACATCGGTTCACATGTCGTCAAGGCGCTCGTTGCCGATGGGCAACCCGTCGTGGTTCTCGACGACCTGAGCACCGGCGATCCGGAACGACTGCCCGCCGGCGTCCCGCTGGTGCGCGGCAGCGTCCTGGACCGGGCGGTGCTCGACCGCGTGCTGCGCGAGCACGAGGTGCGCGGCATCGTGCACATCGCGGCGAAGAAGCAGGTCGGGGAGTCCGTCGACCGCCCGCTCTGGTATTACCGGGAGAATGTCGAGGGCCTGCGGACCGTCCTGGAGGCGGCCGTCGAGGCCCAGGTAGGCGCCTTCGTCTTCTCCTCGTCCGCGGCCGTATACGGAATGCCGGACGTGGACCTGGTCACCGAGCAGACCCCGTGCGAGCCGATGAACCCGTACGGCGAGACCAAACTGGCCGGAGAGTGGCTGGTCGGCGCCGTCGGCCGGGCGCACGGGATGGCCACCGCTGCCATGCGGTACTTCAACGTGGCGGGCGCGGCGACGCCGGAGCTGGGCGACCCGGGGGCCACCAACCTGGTCCCGATGGTCTTCGAGCGGCTCTCCCGCGGCCTGCCCCCGCTGGTCTTCGGTGCCGACTACCCGACGCCCGACGGCACCTGCATCCGCGACTTCGTCCACGTCGAGGACATCGCGTCCGCGCACGTCGCCGCCGCCCGCCGGCTCACCGAGGACCCGCGGGCGCAGCTGGTGCTGAACATCGGCCGCGGCGAGGGCGTCTCGGTGGCCGAGATGGTCGGCATCATCCAGGAGGTTTCGGGCCACACTGGGAGCGCCCCCGAGGTGGTCGCGCGCCGTCCCGGCGACCCGGCCAGGGTCGTCGCGTCCGCCGAGGCGATCGGCAAGGAACTGGGCTGGTCGGCCGCCTACGACATCCGCGAGATGATCACCTCGGCCTGGGCGGGCTGGCAGCTGCGCCACCCGCGGTAGCCGCGGCACCGGCGGGCGGCGGCAGCGCACACCCCGACACGAGGGACGGACGTACGTGACGACGGCGGCACGGCAGGACGTAGTGGAGGCCCGCAGAGTCGTGGTCAAGGTCGGCTCCTCGTCGCTGACCACGGCGGCCGGCGGGCTGGACGCCGACCGGGTCGACGCCCTGGTCGACGTGCTGGCCAAGGCGCGGGAGGACCGGGAGATCGTGCTGGTCTCCTCCGGCGCCATCGCCGCCGGCCTCGCCCCGCTCGGGCTGTCCCGCAGGCCGCGTGACCTGGCCAGGCAGCAGGCCTCGGCCAGCGTCGGGCAGGGCCTGCTGATGGCCCGCTACACCGCCTCCTTCGCCCGCTACGGCATCCGCGTCGGCCAGGTGCTGCTCACCTCCGACGACGTCAGCCGCCGCGCCCACTACCGCAACGCCTACCGCACCCTGGACCAGCTGCTGGCGATGGGCGCGCTGCCGGTCGTCAACGAGAACGACACCGTCGCCACCGACGAGATCCGCTTCGGCGACAACGACCGGCTCGCCGCCCTGGTCGCCCACCTGGTGCGCGCCGACCTGCTGGTGCTGCTCTCCGACGTCGACGGCCTCTACGACGGCGACCCGCGTACCCCGGGCACCAGCCTGATCGCCGAGGTCACCGGGCCGCATGACCTGGCGGGCGTCTCCATCGGCAGCGCGGGCCGGGCCGGGGTCGGCACCGGCGGGATGGTCACCAAGGTCGAGGCCGCCGCAATCGCCACCGGCGCGGGCGTCCCCGTCGTGCTGACCTCGACCGTGCACGCCGCCGACGCGCTGGCCGGCCGCCCGACCGGCACGCACTTCCACCGCACCGGCAAGCGCTCCGCCGACCGGCTGCTGTGGCTGGCGCACGCGTCCGCCCCGCGCGGCGCCCTGCGGCTGGACCCCGGCGCGGTCAGCGCGGTCACCCAGCGGCACAGCTCGCTGCTGCCCGCCGGGCTGACCGGGGTGGACGGCGACTTCACCGCGGGCGACCCGGTGGACCTGGTCGACGAGTCGGGCGTCGCGGTGGCCCGCGGCCTGGTCAACTACGACGCGCGCGAGCTGCCCAGGCTGCTCGGGCGCTCCACCCGCGAGCTGGCGGCGGAGCTGGGGCCCGCCTACGAGCGGGAGGTCGTGCACCGCGACGACCTCGTGCTGCTGAGGCCGCAGGGGCTGCCGGGCTGACCTCGTCGGGGGCTTCTTGCGGAAAACGCCCCCGCCACCTGCCGGAGCCTGGTCAACTTTGATGAGGATGCGATGCGCAGGTACGTCCCTGCCACCGTCATGTCCGCGCCCACGGGTACGGGCCGGGCGCGCCGCAGCGAACGCAACCCACAGGGAGGCCGCCGGTGAAACGAGGGCGCCCAGGGCCAATGACCAGGACTTCGTCGGAGCGCGCGCTGGTCAGTGTCGACCGCGCGGTGCCGGACGAGGCCGTCGTGCCGCACCAGGCGCGGCCGCAGGAGCGTACCGCCGCCCGGCTGTGGCATGTCACGCTCAGCGTCGCCGGTCCGCTGACCCCGCTGCCCGAGCTGCGCCGCAGCCTCGAACAGCTGGCCAACGACCATCCCTTCCTGCTGACCAGCCGCTATGCCCCCGACCACGCGGAGATCCGCTACTGGGAGGAGGCCAGGGACGTCCACGACGCCGCCGCCCTGGCACTGCGCCTGTGGGGCGAGCACCGCTCCACGGCGGGCCTTCCCCCCTGGGAGACCGTCGGCCTGGAAGTCATCGACCGGGAGACCTACCACCAGCGCCTGGCCGCCGGCCATGCCCCGGCCCCCGCCGTCCCGATCGGCGTCCACCCCTTCTGAGCCGTTCCGGTGAAGGCACGCTTTGCGAAGGTGCGGCCTTGCGGGAGGACGCCCTTGAGTACGCTGCACGCATGGACCTGCTCTCGCCGCTCCCCAAGTCCCCCGTGCTGCTCGCGGCCTACCGCGCCAAATCCGCCGCGGCGGACCTGGCACCGCTGCCGCGGGCCGCGAAGGACGACGCGCTGCTGGCCATCGCCGACGCGCTGATCGTCCGCACCCAGGAGATCGTGGCGGCGAACGCCGAGGACGTGGCCCGTGCCGAGCGCGAGGGCACCAGCCCGGCGATCGTCGACCGGCTCACACTCACCCGGGAGCGGGTCGCAGCCATCGCCGCCGACGTGCGGCATGTCGCGGGGCTGCCCGACCCGGTCGGTGAGGTGCTGCGCGGGTCCACGCTGCCGAACGGTCTCGACCTGCGCCAGGTCCGCGTCCCGCTCGGCGTCGTCGGCATCATCTACGAGGCCCGGCCGAACGTGACCGTGGACGCCGCCGCGCTGTGCCTGAAATCGGGCAACGCGGTGCTGCTGCGCGGCTCGTCCTCCGCGTACGCCTCCAACACCGCCCTGGTCACCGTGCTGCGTGACGCGGTCGGCGGCGCGGGGCTGCCCGCGGACGCCGTGCAGCTCGTACCTGGCGAGAGCCGGGAGTCGGTCACCGAGCTGATGCGCGCCCGCGGCATGGTCGACGTGCTGATCCCGCGCGGCGGCGCCGCGCTGATCCGTACCGTCGTCGAGGGCTCCACCGTCCCGGTGATCGAGACCGGCACCGGCAACTGCCACGTCTACGTCGACGCCGAGGCCGACCTCGACATGGCCGTGGCGATCCTGGTCAATTCCAAGGCCCAGCGGCCCAGCGTCTGCAATGCCGCCGAGACGCTGCTGGTGCACCGGGACATCGCCGACCACTTCCTGCCCCGCGCGCTGGCGGCGCTGGCCGAGGCCGGCGTCACAGTGCACGGCGACCCGCACGTGGTGGCCACCGCCGAGGCGGCCGGCAGCAAGGCCACCGTGGTCCCGGTGACCGCGGAGGACTGGGAGACGGAGTATCTGTCGTACGACATCGCCGCCGGCGTCGTGGACTCGCTGGAGGCCGCGGTCGCCCACATCCGGCTGTGGTCGTCGGGCCACACCGAGGCGATCGTGACCTCCTCGCAGCCCGCGGCCCGCCGCTTCACCCAGCTGGTCGACGCGGCCGCGGTGATGGTGAACGCCTCGACGCGCTTCACCGACGGCGGCCAGTTCGGCTTCGGCGCGGAGATCGGCATCTCCACCCAGAAGCTGCACGCTCGCGGCCCCATGGGGCTGCCCGAGCTGACCTCCACCAAATACATCGTCACCGGCGACGGACACACCCGCTGACCTGCGGCGGGCCGGTCGGCGTCGGGATTACGCCATCCGGGTGCACAGCCGGCCCACAGCGGCGTGGGATTCCCCTGCCCAAAGGGCCAACTTCCGCATTACTCTGGACAGATGCCGGACGATGACGAATTCGCCTCCGTAGTCCTCGACGAAGAATTCGTACGGTCTGCTCTGTTCCACGAGCCCACGGCCCGGGAACGGATGCTGGCCGTCGCCGAAGGTCCCGCGCTACCGCCCAGCTGGCCCGGGCGGCGCAGAAACCCGCGTTCGGCCGCCCCAGAGCCGGGCGACGACGCGGACTTCCCGGAAACCGACCCGCTGTATGCCGCCGGGCACCCCTACCGCGGCAGCAGCACCCGCTGGCACCGTCCGGTGGCCTGGGCTCTTGCCGTGGTGATGGGCATCGGAGTGGTCGCCCTCAGCTTCGCCGCCGTCTACCGCGGCGCGGGCGGCGCCACCCGCCAGCCGGCGGACCCCCCGCCGTCCAGCGGCAGCCCGGTCGGCGGCCGGCTGATGCCGCCGGTCGCCAGCACCCCGGTGCCCTGAACTCATGTCAACTCGGCCGGTACTGGGGAGTTTATTCCTCCGTCCACAGACCTAACCTTGTGATATGAGCGGGTCCGGAGATCCTCCTGAGGGCACCTCAGGAGGCGGTGAGGACGAATACCGATCCGTCGTCTTCGACGAATCGTTCGTGAGGGCTGCCCGGATCCAGGAGTATTCCGCGCGTGAGCGGGAGGACGACGCCGCCCATCCGGTGCGGGTCCGCCATGTGCTGCCCCGCGGTCTGGCCCGCCAGGCGGTGGCGCTCGTCCTGCTGATCGTGCTGGCCTTCGGCTTCGCGGTCTACATGGGGGTGCGCCACCCCTACAAGGAGCGGGACGCCGGCACCGGCGAGCAGCTGCGCGTCACCGTGATCCCGCTGGTGCCCGGCGGCACCGTGCCCGCCGTCTCCCCGAGCGCGCCCTTCGCCGGGACGGAGGCCGCCGGCTACCGCAGCGGCATCGACGGTCTCAACGTGCCGAAGTCGGTGCGCCCGATCGGCGGCTACTCGCAGGGCGAGGTCACCGCCGGCTACGACACGGCCGTGGACTTCATCAGCGACTCCGCGCTCGAAGAGGCGACCGTCACCGGCGGCGACATCCGCAATGTGCTGGCGCTGCTCGACCCGGGCCAGGTCGACCAGTTCAAGGACAGCCTCAGCGCCCCGGCCGCCGACGGCTCCCGCGAGGCCACCGGCTGGCTGGTGCGCTTCGACCCCGACCCCGGGGTGGGGGTGGAGCTGGTCGGCGACGACGAGGGCATCCGGGTGAGCGGCAGCTGGACGGCCTCCGAGACCGGTGACGAGCACCTGGAGATCACCGCGGACCACACCTACGTCTACGCGATCCGCGGCTCGTCCGACCCCACCAGGGCGGTGTCGCTGTTCACCGTACGGCGGCAGCTGCGCTTCCACTTCGACCACGAGGAGCTGCGGCGGCACCACATCGAGCTGGTGCAGGCCGACGTCGCGGCCGGGCCGCTGGCCTGCTCGGCCAAGGTGCAGAGCTACTTCCAGCCGATACTGGCCGGCCACTCCGCGCCCGGCGCCGTCGCCAGCGCCGACCCGTACAACCGCACCCGCCCGCCGGGGGCCGTCTGCGCGCCGCTGACCGGCGCGGGGGGCGCACCGCAGGCGACGGCGTCGCCCGCGCAGACCGCGCCCACACCCGCGGGGACGACGCCCGCGGCCACGGCGGCTACGGCAGCGGGCCCTCCGGCTGGTCGTCGTCCGGTGTCGGGTCGGAGTCCGCTGCTGACTCCGCGGGCCGTTCCGCGGTCGCCTGCGACGTCCCGCCTCCTGTGAAGCGGTCCCGCAGCTTGCCGCCGACATCGCCCGCGCCGTTGGTGATGTCGCGTATCAGACCCATCAGCGGGTCCTTGCTCTTCTTCACCGTGTCGGCGTAATGGTTCGCCGACTCGCGGAAGGCGTCGGAGACCGAGGCGTCCTTGTCGGTGGTCCGCCGCGGGTAGTGCCCGTCCATCAGCCGCTGGTATTCGCGGGTGGCCGCCCAGCGGCGCAGCTCGGCGGCCCGGATGGTGGTGAAGGGGTGGCTGCGCGGCAGCACGTTGAGGATCTTGAGCACCGAGTCGCGCAGGTCCCCGGCCGCCTCGTACTCGTCGGCCTGCTTGAGGAAGGCCTCGACATTCATCTCGTGCAGGTGGTTGCCGCCGGCGATCTTCATCAGGCCGCGCATCGACGCCTGCAGGTCCTGGCCGACCAGCAGCCCGGCCCGGTCGGCGGACAGCTCCGACTTGCGGAACCACTCGCGCAGCGCCGTGATGATCGCCAGGATCGCCAGATTGCCCAGCGGGATCCACGCGACGCGCAGCGCCAGGTTGGTGAGGAAGAGCAATATCGTGCGGTAGACCGAGTGCCCGGACAGCGCGTGGCCGACCTCGTGGCCGATGACCGCGCGCATCTCCTCCTCGTCGAGCAGCTCGACCAGACCCGTGGTCAGGACGATGACCGGCGCGTCCATGCCGATGCACATGGCATTGGGCTGCGGGTCCATCGTCACGTACATCGACGGGACCTTCTCCAGGTCCAGGATGTAGCAGGCGTCCCGCAGCATCGCGTTGAGATGCGCGAACTGCTCGTCGCTGACCCGGACGGAGTCCGACAGGAAGAGTAGCCGCAGGCTGCGCTCGGGCAGCAGTCCGCTGAGCGCCTTGAAGACCGTGTCGAAGCCGGTGAGCTTGCGCAGGGCCACCAGCGCGGACCTGTCCGCGGGGTGCTCGTAGGCACGTGAGGAGATGTCAGGGAATCTCTTGCGGTTGCGTCCCGGCAGCTTCTCGGTGCTCACTCGATCGTCGTTCGGTCCGTTCGACTCGGACATACTGGCCCAACCCCCTGGTAGCCCACCGGTACATAGTCTGGACGCGCGGAGCCTGCGCGAAGTTCCCGCAGGGCCGCCCGTACGATGTCCGCAGAGTCTTCCCGCCCGTCCCCGACTTCGCAAAGGGTCCCGCTGACATGTCGCCCCTCGCAGTCTCCGCTCTGACCACCCTCGCCGAGGACAACGGCGGCAACCACCCCAGCCTGAGCCCGTACCTGACCGGTCTCGGCGCGCTCGGCGTGCTGCTGCTCCTGCTGTGGCTGGTCACCCGCTTCAACCGGGACTGACCGGCGCCATGCCCGACAGCAAGACGCCCGACAGCAAGCACCGCATCGGTGTGATGGGCGGTACGTTCGACCCCGTCCACCACGGGCACCTGGTGGCCGCGAGCGAGGTGGCGAGCCTCTTCCGCCTCGACGAGGTGGTCTTCGTGCCGACCGGGCAGCCCTGGCAGAAGACCGACCGGCAGGTGTCCGCGGCCGAGGACCGGTATCTGATGACGGTGATCGCCACCGCGTCCAATCCGACCTTCTCGGTCAGCCGCAGCGACATCGACCGCGCGGGCAAGACCTACACCATCGACACCCTGCGCGACCTGCGGGCCGAGCACCCGGCGGCCGAGCTGTTCTTCATCACCGGCGCGGACGCGCTGTCGCAGATCTTCTCGTGGCGGGACGCCGAGGAGCTGTTCTCGCTCGCACATTTCATCGGGGTCACCCGTCCTGGGCATACTCTGTCGGACCCGGGCTTCCCCGAGGGCGGAGTGTCGCTCGTGGAGGTCCCGGCACTGGCGATCTCCTCGACGGACTGCCGCCACCGGGTGGCCAAGGGGGATCCGGTCTGGTACTTGGTTCCGGACGGGGTGGTGCGCTACATCGACAAGCGCGCGCTCTACCGGGACGCTACCGGGTAGCAGGCGCCGCGAAACGAAGCAGGTGAAGGGGTTCCTCGTGAACGACGCAAACCCCCGTTGGCAATATGCCGAGGGCGGACCCGACGACGAGAGGGACCCTTACCCGCAGGACCCCTATTACCAGCAGCAGTCCTACGGTTACGACCAGTACGGCAACCCCCGCCGGCAGCAGGAGCCACCGGCACCCCAGGTGCCGCAGCAGCCCGCCTACCAGGACCCGTACCAGACCTACGGCGGCGGCCAGGGCCAGCAGCAGAACTGGATCCCGCAGCAGCCCCAGCAGCCGTACTACGAGCAGCAGCAGCCGCCGCAGGCGTACGACACGGGCCAGCAGCAGGCCTACGACACCGGGCAGCAGCCCGTTTACGACACCGGCCAGCACGCGGCCTACCAGACCGGGCAGATGCCGGCGTACGACACCGGCCAGCAGGCCCCTTATGACACCGGGCAGCAGCCCGTTTACGACACGGGCCAGCACGCGGTCTACGAGACCGGGCAGATGCCGGCGTACGACACCGGCCAGCAGCCCGCGTACGACACCGGGCAGCACGCGGTCTACGAGACCGGGCAGATGCCCGCCCAGGCCGAGGCCGAGCCCGCCGCCGCTGGCTCGGGCGGCGGGACGCCCAGGGCCGGCTACCAGACCGAGATGTTCGCCTTCGTCGACGAGGAGTCCGAGCAGTCCGAGGAGGTCATCGACTGGCTCAAGTTCTCCGAGTCGCGCACCGAGCGCCGCGAGGAGGCCAAGCGGCGCGGGCGCAACCGCAAGGTCGGCCTGGTCGTGGTGCTGGTGCTGGCACTGCTCGGCGGCACCGGCTACCTGTGGCAGGCCGGCAAGCTGCCCGGGGTCGGCAAGTCCAAGGCGGCGCAGGCCGCGGCCGGCGGCCCGCAGAAGCGCGACGTCATCGTCGTGCACCTGATCCCGGTGGACGGCGGCCCCAGCGACACCGCGCTGCTGGTGGACAACAGCACCAAGGGCCGCGGCACCACCGTGCTGCTGCCGAACAGCCTGTCGGTGACCTCGGACGACGGCACCGCGGCCTCCCTGGACAAGTCCGTCGGCGACGGCATCGGCCCGACCAGGGACTCGCTGAACACCCTGCTCGGCGCCGACATCAAGGGCAGCTGGCGGCTGGACAGCCCGTATCTGGAGCTGCTGGTCGACGCCCTCGGCGACGTCTACGTCGACACGGACACCGCAGTGAAGGGCACCGGCAAGGACAGCGGCAGGACGCTGGTCCAGGCGGGCAAGCAGCAGGAGCTGACCGGCCAGGCGGCCGTCGCGTACGCCACCTACCGGGCCGCGGGCGAACCGCAGACCAAGCAGCTCAGCCGCTTCGGCCAGGTCATGCAGGCGGTGCTCAAGAAGATGCCGAGCGACGCCGCGGGCGCGACAAGGACCGTGCAGTCGCTCAGCCAGATCCTCGACCCGTCGCTCACCGACAAGCAGCTCGGCGCGTCGCTCGCGCAGCTCGCCGACCTGGCGAAGACCGGGGCGTACAGCACCACGCTGCTGCCGGTGCAGAAGGACGGCACGCTCAGCCAGGACACCGACTCGGTGGTCAAGGACGTGCTCGGCGGCACCGTCAAGCAGTCCGCGGGCACCACCCAGGCGCGGGTCCTGATCAACGACGCGACGGGCAACGCGAAGGCCGCACCGATAGCGCAGGCCGCGATCGTCAACGGCGGCACGTACACCTACGTCGCCGGCGGCAAGGCCGGCTCGACCAGGACCACGTCCGAGGTGCTCTACGCCGATCCGGCACGGCTCGCCGCGGCCAAGGACGTGGCCGCCACGCTGGGGCTGCCCCCGACCGCGGTCAAGAAGGGCAAGGTGCCGGCAAACGCCGACATCACGGTGGCGCTCGGCAAGGACTACAAGCCGCCGGCGCAGTGACCGCGCGGCGGTGATCGAAAACCGGTCGGGGGCTGTCGGAGGGTCGTGAGACCCTTGAAGCAGTCCAGCCCCCGACCGGAAAGCCGTTTCTGTGACCGCCACTGACCGTTCCATCGAGCTGACCCGCGCCGCCGCCCAGGCCGCCGCCGACAAGCTCGCGCACGACATCATCGCCTACGACGTCAGCGACGTGCTGTCCATCACCGACGCCTTCCTGGTCGCGTCCGCGCCGAACGACCGGCAGGTCAAGGCTATTGTCGACGCCATCGAAGAGACGCTGCTCAAGGAGCTGGACGTCAAGCCGGTCCGCCGCGAGGGCGAGCGCGACGGCCGCTGGGTGCTGCTCGACTACATCGACATCGTCGTGCACGTCCAGCACTCCGAGGAGCGGGTCTTCTACGCTCTGGAGCGGCTGTGGAAGGACTGCCCGGAGATCGCGCTGCCCGACGACGCGGTCGCCACCCGGGGCAAGGGCAAGGAGCATGCCGCGGCCACCGCCGCCGCGGACGAGGACGGGAGCCTCAGCTGAACGGTCGCAAGGACGGGCAGACCAGCGGCAGGGGCCGCCGGATCGTGCTGTGGCGGCACGGCCAGACGGCGTGGAATCTGGAGCAGCGCTTCCAGGGCAACACCGACATCGAGCTGACCGGGACCGGTGTCGCCCAGGCCCGCCGCGCCGCCCGGCTGCTCGCCGCCCTCTCGCCCGACGCCATCGTCTCCTCCGACCTGAGTCGCGCGGCCGCGACCGCCGCCGAGCTGGCCGCGCTCACCGGCCTGCCCGTCACGTACGACAAGGGCCTGCAGGAGACGTATGCCGGGCGCTGGCAGGGCCTGACCCACGAGGAGATCCTCGCCTCGTACGGCGAGCAGTATGCCGCGTGGAAGCGCGGCGAGCCGGTCCGCAGGGGCGGCGGCGAGCTGGAGACCGAGGTCGCCGACCGCGCCGCGCCCGTGGTGCTGGCCGCGGCGGACGAGCTGGCCGACGGCGGAGTGCTGGTCGTGGTCAGCCACGGCGGCACGATCCGTACGACCATCGGCCGGCTGCTCGGCCTCGACCCGCTCACCTGGGAGTCGCTGGGCGGCCTGTCCAACTGCTGCTGGTCGGTTCTCGGCGAGGGCGCGCGCGGCTGGCGCCTGACCGAGCACAATGCCGGCACCCTGCCGGAGCCGGTCCTCGGGGACGACGCCTGAGGCCCGCCCGGACGCCGGGCAGAGCCGATTTCGTTTCCGGTCCACCCACCGGCTATGCTTCTTCACGTCGTCAGGGGAGACCCGGGCAGACGCGGGGCTGTAGCTCAGTTGGTAGAGCGCTTGCATGGCATGCAAGAGGTCCGGGGTTCAATTCCCCGTAGCTCCACACGAATGAATCCCGCTTCCGTAGCTCGTCGGAAGCGGGATTTTCGCTGTGTGCGGACCTGAGCGCCCCTAGGGGTGCGCGTCGCAGTCGGCGGCGGCCGCGGCGGCCGCGCGCTCGGCGGTCGCCCTGCACCTGCAGTCCGCGCTCGGCTTCAGCGCCCTGCGCACCGGTCTGACCTTCGCCTTCGCCGCGGTCAGCTTCGGCGGCGTCGGCCTGACCTGGCGCCGGCTGCCGGTGTCCTGGCGGTCCTGGATGCCGGCCGCGGGCCTGCTGATCGCCGCCGTCTCCTTCGCGGGCCTCGGCCTCGCGCTGCGCGGCGGCGGGGACGGCGGCGCGGGGCTCTACGTCTGCCTGCTGACCCTCGGCTTCGGGCTCGGCCTCGGCTTCAGCCCGACCTTCACACTGACGCTCTTCACGGTCGCCCCGCAGGACGCGGCCGACGCCAGCGGGCTGCTGGCCACGGTCACGCAGCTCGGCCAGCTGATCGGGGTGGCCGTGCTCGGCACGCTCTACCTCAACCGGCTCGACCTGCCGGGCCTCCACCCCTCGGCGCACGCGTTCGCGGTGACCTCGGTCGCCCTGACCGCGGTGTCGGCGGCGGGCGCGGCGGTGGCGCTGGGGCGGCGGCGGGGGGCCTGACACGCGGGCGGGGGCCGGGCGTTCCGCGGACGCCCGGCCCCCGTTCCTGCTACGTGTCCAGTGCCGGGTAGTCGGTGTAGCCGCGGTGGTCGCCGCCGTAGTACGTCGCCCGGTCCGGGGTGTTGAACGGGCCGCCCGCCCTGAGCCGGCGCGGCAGGTCGGGATTGGCGAGGAAGAGGGCGCCGTAGGAGACCATGTCGGCGGTGCCGTCCTCGACCAGCGCCAGCTCCTCCGGTCCCGAGGAGCGGTCCCGCGTCCTGGCGTTGAGGATCAGCACACCCGCGAAGCGCTTGCGCAGCTCCAGGGTCAGCGACCGCTCGCGGGTCTCCACGATGTGCAGATAGCCGGGGCCGACCGGCTCCAGGGCGCGCAGCAGCGTGGTGTACGTCGGCTCCGGGTCCGGTTCGTCGATGTCGCCCAGCGGGTTGCCCGGCGAGATCCGCAGCCCTGTGCGCTCCGCGCCGATCGCGTCCGCGACCGCCGTGACGACCTCCGCGGCGAAGCGCGCCCGGCGCTCGGGCGAGCCGCCCCACCCGTCGGTGCGCAGGTTGGAGTTCGGCGCCAGGAACTGGTGCGCCAGGTAGCCGTTGGCGGCATGCACCTCGACCCCGTCGAAGCCGGCCGCCACCGCGTTCCGCGCGGCCGCCGCGTGATCCTCGACGGTCCGCAGGATGTCCTCCTCGGTCAGCTCCCGAGGCTCCTCGAACTCCTGGGCCCCCTCGGCGGTGTAGACGCTGCCCTTGGGCCGTACCGCCGACGCGCCCACCGGCCGCTGCCCGTCGGGCAGCAGCGAGCGGTGCCCGATCCGCCCGGTGTGCATCAGCTGTACGAAGATCCGCCCGCCGCCCGCGTGCACGGCGTCGGTCACCCGCCGCCACCCGGCGATCTGCTCGGCGCTGTGCAGCCCCGGCGTGTCCGGATAGCCCTGCCCCATGGCCGACGGCTGCGTCCCCTCGGTGACGATCAGCCCCGCCGACGCCCGCTGCGCGTAATACTCCGCGGTGTGCGCGGTCGGGCTCAGACCCGGCCCGTACGCCCGGCTGCGCGTCATCGGCGCCATCACGATCCGGTTCGGCAACCGGTTCCCGCCCAGGTCAATCGGGTCGAACGCGGTGGTCACAGCGGTCTCCACCTCTCTCGTCCAGTCAGCCGCAGCCACCGTAACCCGCGAAGTCTCCTCCGATTGTTGACACTTCATGAATATCGGCGTCGCCCGCCGCCGGGCCCTTCACCCGCCGCCGGGCCTGCCGCCCGCGCTCCCGGTTCAGCGCCGGGCGGCCGCATTCCGCAGCCGGATCCCGCTGAATCCCAGCGAGCTGTCCACCACCGCGTCCCAGAAGTCCGGCAGCCGGTCGAGGACCCGCAGTTGGATGCCGGCGTCCCGGTGCAGCCGCGGCAGGTCGCCCACCGGCTCGGCGGGACCGAGCGGCTCGACGGCCTCGGTCGAGACGTACGCGTGCGGCGCGGGCCCGCCGAACGGTCGGAAGGCGGCGGCGTCGAAGCGGTAGGCGTACAGCTCGACGCTCAGGAACCTCGCCACCCAGGCGTGTTCGATCGCGTGCACGCGCTCCCCGCCCCCCGGCCCGAGAATCCGCTCCCTGTCGGCCGCGGAGGTGTCCGCCACCACCCACGCCATGGCCCGCGGGCACTGCCGCGGGAACCAGTAGTCGGGCGCCCGAGCGGCGTCCACGGCCCACACATAGGCCTCGGGCTGCCGGGCGGTCGCGGCGACATGCGGACGGAAGAGGGAGATGGCGGGGTCTTCCGAGAAGTGCAGCACTTCGCCAGGTCGTGGACGCATCCACCGTGTCTACCGTGGGCAGGCGGTGCCCCCGCAAACGATTTGCGGCCCATGCCCCTCCAGCGTGTAAAGTAACCCCAGGTCGCCGGGCATACCGGCACCGTTGCGGGGCTGTAGCTCAGTTGGTAGAGCGCTTGCATGGCATGCAAGAGGTCCGGGGTTCAATTCCCCGTAGCTCCACAGACGAAGAGGGCGGGACCCGTCCGCGGAAAGCGCGGACGGGTCCCGCTCTCTCTCTTTTTTGCGAGGCTTCGCCGGAGGGTGCTTCCCGGTCGCGGGAAGCACCCTCCTCTTCGCGTTGCCGTCAGAGCGGCGGGCCGCCGTCGGCGGGGGTGGCGCGTACGGCAGGCCGCCGGGTGCGGAGGAGGACCGCGAGCGCGGTCGAGGCGGCGAGCACGGCGGTCGCGGCCGGGAAGGCGGGGGCGGGGCCGTAGCGGGAGATCATGACGCCCGCGACGGCGGAGCCCATGGCGCTGCCCAGGTTGTAGGCGGTGTTGATCCAGGCGCTCGCCTCGGTGCGTGAACCGGCCGGGATCAGGGTGTCGACCTGGAGGTAGGCGGTGATCAGCAGGGTGTCGGAGCAGGCGCCCGCCAGCAGCAGGCCGACGGCGACGGCCGCCAGGACGGGCGCCGCGGACGGCAGCGCGTAGCAGGCGGCGGTCAGGGCGCCCAGGGCCGACAGGCGGCGGTGCGGTGCGGCCCGCCAGCGCACGCGGCCGTGGACGAGGCCGCCGACGGCGCCGCCGGTCGCGCACAGGGCCATCAGCGGGCCCGCGACGGCCGCGCCCCGGGCGGCGACGATGCCGACCTCGGCCAGGGCCAGCGCGGTGCCGCTGCCGAGGACCGTCAGCAGCAGCGCGCCGAAGCCGGGCGCGGGCGGCGGCCCGAGCCTGCGCGCGCCGGCCGCCCGTCCGTCCGCCCGCGCGGGCGCCTTCGCGGTCGGCCCGAGGACGGCCGCGAAGGCGGTGAAACCGGTGGCGGTGACGGCCGCGGTGGCTGCCAGGGACAGCGGCGCCGAGGTCGCGGCGGTCAGCAGGCCGCCGAGGACCGGGCCGACGGCGAAGACGGTGGACTCGGTGACGGCGTCTAGACTCAGCGCGGCCTGCCGCTGGGCGTCGCTGCCGGCCAGTTCGCCCCAGCGGGTCCGCATCAGCGGCCCCACGGGCGGCGGGAAGACGCCCGCGAGCACCGCGAGCCCCACCGCCGGCCCCGCGGTCATGCCGAGCGCGGACCCGGCGGCGAGGCAGCCGAGCAGGACGCCGTAGACGGCGGTCAGGACGGGCAGCGCGCCGCGGCGGCGCTCCACCAGGCGGGATCTGTACGGCCCGAGGACCGCGGAGGTCAGGCCGAAGAGTCCGGCGGCGGTGCCGGCGACGGCGTAGGAGCCGGTGCCGTCGCGCAGGGCGAGCAGCAGCGGCAGCGACAGCAGGCCGTAGGAGAGGCGGGCGAGGGTGGCGGTGGCGAAGAGCGCGCGGGCGCGCGGCAGCGCGAGGACAGCGCGATAGGACGCGCTGCCCCTGACGGGGCGTGGCATGGGGGACTCCGGAGTCGGCGGGACATGAGCGACCTGGTCCGCGGGCGGCGCGGACGGCGGGTCGGTCAGTGGGGTCCGGAGATCATGGGGGAAGTCTAGTCGTGGGACGCCCGGGAGGCCCGGGGGTTTTCGACGTTACGGATCGGGAGTGGTCGTGAGCGTTCGCCGTGTGGTGCCCAATGTGCGGTCGGAGGACGTGGCGGCGAGCCGCGGCTTCTACGGGCTGCTGGGCTTCGAGGAGGCCATGGACCTGGGGTGGATCGTGACGCTCGCGTCACCCGCGAACCCGGGGGCGCAGGTCAGCTTCATGGCCGCGGACCGGACCGCGCCGGTCGTCGCCGACATGAGCGTGGAGGTGGACGACGTCGACGCGGTGTACGAGGCGGTGCGGGGGAGCGGGGCGGAGATCGTGCACCCCTTGCAGGACGAGGAGTGGGGTGTGCGGCGCTTCTTCGCCAGGGACCCGCACGGGCGGGTCGTCAATGTGCTGTCCCACCTCTGACGGCAGGTCAGCGGGCCCGGCGGTGGGCCTCGCGGTGGGCCTCCTGGTGGCGGACCAGCCGCTGCTGCATCGTCGCGTACGGCGTCGCCTTCGGCGGTGTGCGGCCGGCCCGCGCGTCGGTGGCGACCGCCACGGCGGCGTCGACGGCGGCCCGGTAGGGCAGCGAGCCGGTGCTCACCCGGCGCACCCCGAGCGCGCCCAACTCGGCGAGGGTGCGGTCGGGGACGAGCAGGACGTTGACCGGGACCGGGGTGCGGGCGGTCAGGGCGCGCAGGTCGTCGGGGGCGGTCGCGCCCGGGAAGAAGACGCCGTCGGCGCCGGCTTCGACGTAGGCCAGCGCACGGGCGAGCGAGGCCTCCACACCGGCGTCCTGGCCGAGCCAGTAGGTGTCGACCCTGGCGTTGACGAAGAGGCCCGGCACCCGGCGCTTGACGGCGGCGACCTTCGCCGCGTGCAGCGCCGGGTCGACCAGCGCGCCGCCCGAGCTGTCCTCCAGGTTCACCCCGTCGACGCCGAGCGCGGCCGCGTAGTCGGCGACCTGCTCGGGGTCCTCGGCGTAGCCGTCCTCGATGTCGGCGCTGACGTGGACGGGCAGCCCGGCCAGTTGCCGGGCGAGCGCGAGGGTCGCCTCCTTGCCGGCCCGCCCGCCGTCCGGCTCGCCCGCCGCCGCCGCGACCCCGAAGCTGGTCGTGCCGACCGCGGGGAAGCCGGCGTCGGCGAAGGCGAGCGCGGAGGCGACGTCCCAGGCGTTGGGCAGCAGCAGCGGCAGTTCGCCCTCGTGGTGGAGGTCGCGGAATGTCATCGGCCCTGCCCTTCCGTCGGTTCCCTCATGCGGAGCCTATTGCGGTCGGTGCGGGGGAGGCCGAAGGGGCGGTCTCGGCGAGCCGGTCCAGCCGCAGGCCGGGGAGGTCGGCCAGCGCGTGGCGCAGGACCGCGGCGAAGGGGCCGGACCTGGTCACGGCGTGGTCCACCCGGGTGCCTGCGCCGCCCGCGTCGTGCAGGACCCACTCGCATTGCTCGCGCATGCCGGGGACGGTCCACTCCATCCGGATACGGTCCCGGGTGATCTCGGTGTAGCGGAGGGCGCCGTGCAGGTTGGGCAGCGTCCTGAGGTCGTAGTCCTGGCCGGCGGCGGCCGTCCGGGGGCCGGCGACGGACAGGAAGGCCGGGTTCCAGGCGGGCAGCTTCAGCGGGTCGAGCAGCAGGGCGCGGACCTGGTCGGGGGTGGCGGGGACGGTGCGGGTGCCGGTGGCGGTGCTGGTCATGGGAATGCCTTTCGCGGGGTCGGGTCGTGCCGGGTCGTGCCGGGGATCACGCGGTGTGTGGCGCCGACTGCCCGGCGCCGGGGACGGCGGCCGGTGTTCACGCGCCCTGCGCGTCGACGCGGTTCTGCAGCGCCCGAGCGGCGGGCGACCCGGCCGAGAGGCGCCGCAGCAGTGCGATCGCCGCGGCCATGTCGGCGCCGGAATCCTGGCCCGCCGCGTCGAGCGCGTCGTAGAAGTCGTCCTCGATGCGCCGCACCGCGTCGTTCGCGGTGCGGCCGGCGGCGGTGAGGGACAGGGTGATCCGGCGGCGGTCGTCGGGCGCGGGGCCGCGTACCACCAGGCCCGCCGTGACGAGGCGGTCGGCGAGCCGGCTGGGATTCGTACCGCTGTCGCAGACCAGCATGTCGCCGAGGCCGGTGAGCGCGAGCGGCCCGTGGTCGGCGAGGATCCGCAGCGCCTCGGACTGAGCGGGCGTCAGGCCGATGTCGGCGAGCCTCGCGGTGAGCTGCCTGTTGCCCTCGCGCTGCGCGGCGAGCACGAGGTAGCGCAGCAACTCCGCCTGCCTCATACCACCCATGGGGTGCCTCCTGGTCCGCGTATCGTGTGTCGCAACATGTATGTCGTGACACACGAATGCTCGTACGGATCCGATGCCCTGTCAAGTGACCCCGGACTTCCCCGCCGTGGCCGGTGGAATTGCCCCGCTGGGGTGGGATTTCGCCCCCTGTCGGCCCAATCGGCCCGCTGCTAACGTCGATCCGCCCGGAGGTCGGGGGAATATGAGGGCTGATCATTCCTTGACCTGCTCTTGGGTATTTCGTGCCCCTGGCATGAACCGATCAGCGAAAGAGTGTCGCTCTGCGGTACGACGTGTACGCATAGCGGCGACACCGCAGTGTGCGACCAACGCGACTAACGCGACAACTCGCTTCGCATGGGGGTTACATGAGATTTGAGCGCAAAAGGACGCGCGCAGGACTGGTGGCCGCCGCGGCGCTGCCACTGGTCGCCAGCGCGCTCGCGCTTGGCACCCAGTCCGCGTCGGCCGACCAGTCCGCCGCACGGCAGACCCTCTCCGGCACCAAGCCGCAGTGGGCAACCGCCCAGGCGGACAAGGGCGCCACGGCCGACTCCTCCAAGGTGACGGTCCGTGTCTACCTTGCCGGCAAGGACGCCAAGGGCCTCGCGGCCTACGCGAAGTCCGTGTCGGACCCGAAGTCGGCCGACTACGGCCACTATCTGACGGCCGCCCAGGCGCAGGCCGCCTACGGCGCGACCAAGGAGCAGGTCGCCGAGGTCACCGCCTGGCTGCACTCCGCGGGCCTGAAGGTGACCGGTGCCAACCAGCACTACCTCACCGTCACCGGCGACGTGGCCGCCGCCGAGAAGGCGTTCGGCACCCAGCTGCACAACTTCAGCAAGTCGGGGCACACCTACCGCGCCCCGACCGGCAATGCCACAGCCCCCGCCTCGCTGCGCGGCGCGGTGCTCACCGTCACCGGCCTGGACACGGCACCCAAGAAGTCCAGCCACGACGAGGAGCTGCCGCCTCCCGACGCGGTCTTCAAGAACGCCGGGCCCTTCTCCACGTATTACGGTTCCAAGACCGACAAGCAGTTCCCGAACGCCTACGGCAGCAAGGCGCCGTACGCGATCCAGGGCTACACCAGCGACCAGCTGCGTGCCGCGTACGGTGCGGGCAAGTACACCGGCAAGGGCGTGACGGTGGCCATCACCGACGCCTACGCCTCGCCCTACATCGCGCAGGACGCGGCACGCTACGCCAAGGACACCGGCGGCCAGAAGTACAAGGAGGGCCAGCTCTCCCAGGTCCTTCCGAGCGACTACAACAGCACGGTCGACTGCGACGCCGGCGGCTGGTACGGCGAGGAGACCCTCGACGTCGAGGCGGTGCACGCGGTCGCCCCCGACGCGGACATCGTCTACGTCGGCGGTGCCTCCTGCTTCGACGACGACCTGCTCGACGCGCTGAACAAGGTCGTCGACAACCACCTCGCCGACATCGTGTCCAACTCCTGGGGCGATGTCGAGGCCAACGAGACGCCGGACATCGCGGCGGCCTACGACCAGGTCTTCCAGCAGGGCGCTGTCGAGGGCATCGGCTTCTACTTCTCCTCCGGCGACGCGGGCGACAACGTCAAGTCCACCGGTGTGAAGCAGGCCGACACCCCCGGCAACTCCCCCTGGGCCACCTCCGTCGGCGGCACCTCGCTGGCGGTCGGCAAGAACGACAAGTACCAGTGGGAGACCGGCTGGGGCACCGAGCGCGCCCCGCTGTCCGCCGACGGAAAGTCCTGGACCGGTTTCCCCGGCCCGTACACCTCCGGCGCGGGCGGCGGCACCAGCAAGCTCTACGACCAGCCGTTCTACCAGCGCGGTGTGGTCCCCGACTCGCTGGCGCTCGCCAACGGCGGCACCGTCAAGCAGCGTGTCGAGCCTGACATCGCGGCGGTCGCCGACCCGAACACCGGCTTCCTGGTCGGCCAGACCCAGTCGTACCCCGACGGGTCGCTGCAGTACAGCACGTACCGCATCGGCGGCACGTCGCTGGCCGCACCGGTCATCGCCGGCGTCCAGGCCCTCGCACAGCAGGCCAGGCACGGCATCGCGATCGGCTTCGCGAACCCGCTGATCTACGACAAGTACGGGACGTCGGCCTACCACGACGTCACCGACCACCCGCTGGGCCAGGGCCAGGGCATCGCCGTGGTCCGGGTGGACTACGCGAACGCCTTCGACGCCTCGGAGGGCACCATCGTGTCCCTGCGTACGCTCGGCGCCGACGCCTCGCTGCACGCCACCCCCGGCTACGACGACGTCACCGGAGTGGGCACGCCCGCCAAGGACTACGTCACCTCCTCGCTGCCGCCCAAGCACTCACGCTGACGGCAGCTTCCGCGAGTCACGCGGCCCCCGCACCGGTGAAAGGTGCGGGGGCCGCGCTCGTGCGCGGACGCGGGCCCGCGCCGGTGTGCGGCGGCGGGGCCGGGCACGTTCGGCGGTGCGGGGCCCGTACCCGCTGCGGTAACCTGGCGGCATGCGAGCCATGAGCCTCCTGCTTAGCGAGCCGCGCTGACAACGAACCCCGTCGGTGCGGCACCCCTCCTGCGTGAGGGGCTTTTTTGTTTGTGCCGCAGGCAGGACCACAGGCAGAGACGGGCCGCAGCAGCCGTCATGACATCGATGGAGTACCGAGGACGATGAGCGACACCACCCCGGCCGCCGAGACGGCTGCGCCGCACCGCTACACCGCAGAGCTGGCCGCCGGCATCGAGCAGCGCTGGCAGGACCGCTGGGAGGCCGACGGCACCTTCGCCGCCGCCAATCCCAGCGGCGACCTGGACTCCGACCCCGAGCTGGCGGCACGGCCCAAGAAATTCATCATGGACATGTTCCCGTACCCCTCGGGTGCGGGACTGCACGTGGGCCACCCGCTGGGCTACATCGCCACCGACGTCTACGCCCGCTTCCAGCGCATGACCGGGCACAATGTGCTGCACACCCTGGGCTTCGACGCCTTCGGCCTGCCCGCGGAGCAGTACGCCGTGCAGACCGGCACCCACCCGCGGGTCTCCACCGAGGCCAACATGGTCACCATGCAGGCGCAGCTGCGCAGGCTGGGCCTGGGCCACGACCGCCGCCGCTCCTTCGCCACCATCGACCCCGACTACTACCGCTGGACGCAGTGGATCTTCCTGCAGATCTACAACTCCTGGTACGACGAGGCCGCCGACCGCGCCCGCCCCGTCGCCGACCTGGTCGCGCAGTACGCCGACGGCACCCGCGCCACCCCGTCGGGCCGCCCCTGGGCCGAGCTGACCGCCGCCGAGCAGTCCGAGGTGCTGGACGGCCACCGGCTGGCCTACGCGGCCCAGTCGCCGGTCAACTGGTGCCCCGGCCTGGGCACCGTGCTGGCCAACGAGGAGGTCACCGCGGACGGCCGCTCCGAGCGCGGCAACTTCCCGGTCTTCAAGGCCAACCTGCGGCAGTGGAAGATGCGCATCACCGCCTACGCCGACCGGCTGCTGAAGGACCTGGACGCGCTGGACTGGCCCGAGGCGATCAAGCTGCAGCAGCGCAACTGGATCGGCCGCAGCGAGGGCGCCCGGGTCGACTTCCCCGTGCACGGCTCCGACGCCTCCGCCGTCGGCGACGCCGCCATCACCGTCTTCACCACCCGCCAGGACACGCTGTTCGGGGCGACGTACATGGTGCTGGCGCCCGAGCACGAACTGGTCGAGGCCATCGTCCCCGCCGCCTGGCCCGAGGGCACCCACGAGGTGTGGACCGGCGGCCACGCCACGCCCGCCGACGCGGTCGCCGCCTACCGCAAGCAGGCCGCGTCGAAGTCCGACGTCGAGCGGCAGGCCGAGGCCAAGGACAAGACCGGCGTCTTCACCGGCGCCTTCGCCGTGAACCCGGTCAGCGGCGACCCCGTCCCGGTCTTCATCGCCGACTACGTCCTGATGGGCTACGGCACCGGCGCGATCATGGCCGTCCCCGCCCACGACACCCGCGACTTCGCCTTCGCCCGCGCCTTCGAACTGCCCATGCGCTGCGTGGTCGAGCCCACCGACGGCCGCGGCACCGACCCCGCCACCTGGGACGACGCCTTCGCCTCGTACGACGCGACGATCGTCAACTCCGCCGGGTCCGGCATCTCGCTGGACGGCCTGGGCGTGGTCGAGGCCAAGGCCGCGATCACCGCGTGGCTGGTCGAGCGCGGCATCGGCGAGGGCACCGTCAACTACCGGCTGCGCGACTGGCTGTTCAGCCGCCAGCGCTACTGGGGCGAGCCCTTCCCGATCGTCTACGACGAGGACGGCGTCCCGCACGCCCTGCCCGACTCGATGCTGCCCGTCGAGCTGCCCGAGGTCGACGACTACAGCCCGCGCACCTTCGACCCGGACGACGCCGACACCTCGCCCGAGACCCCGCTGTCCCGCAACGCCGACTGGGTCACCGTCGAGCTGGACCTGGGCGACGGCCCGCGCACGTACCGCCGCGAGACCAACACCATGCCCAACTGGGCGGGCTCGTGCTGGTACGAACTGCGCTACCTGGACCCGCACAACAGTGAGCGGCTGGTCGACCCGGCCATCGAGTCGTACTGGATGGGCCCGCGCGAGGGCCGGCCGGCCGGCGGCGTCGACCTGTACGTCGGCGGCGCCGAGCACGCCGTGCTGCACCTGCTGTACGCCCGCTTCTGGCACAAGGTGCTGTACGACCTGGGCCACATCTCGTCCTTCGAGCCGTTCCACAAGCTGTACAACCAGGGCATGATCCAGGCGTACGTCTACCGCGACCCGCGGCGTATCGCCGTCCCGGCCGTCGAGGTCGAGGAGCGCGACGGGGCGTACTACTACCAGGACGAGCAGGTCAGCCGGCTGCTGGGCAAGATGGGCAAGTCGCTGAAGAACGCGGTGACGCCCGACGAGATCTGCGCCGAATTCGGCGCAGACACCCTGCGGCTGTACGAGATGGCCATGGGCCCGCTGGACGTCTCCCGGCCCTGGGACCCGCGGGCCGTCGTCGGCCAGTACCGCCTGCTGCAGCGGCTGTGGCGCAATGTGGTGGACGAGGCGACCGGCGAGGTCACCGTCTCCGACGCCGAGCCCGACGAGGCGACGCTGCGCGCCCTGCACAAGGCCATCGACGGCGTCAGCGGCGACATGGCGGAGCTGCGCTTCAACACCGCCATCGCCAAGATCACCGAGCTGAACAACCACCTGACCAAGGCTGCCGGCCCCGTGCCGCGCACGGTGGCGGAACAGCTGGTGCTGCTGATCGCCCCGCTGGCCCCGCACATCGCCGAGGAACTGTGGTCCAAACTGGGCCACGGCAGCTCGCTGACCCACGCGGACTTCCCGGTCGCCGACCCCGCCCTGGCCCAGGACCCCGCCGTGACCTGCGTCATCCAGATCAGGGGCAAGGTCAAGGCCCGCCTGGAGGTCTCCCCGGCCATCCCCGAGGCCGAGCTGGAGGCCCTGGCACTGGCAGAGCCGACGATCGCCGCGGCACTGGCCGGCGAGACGGTGCGCAAGGTGATCGTGCGGGCGCCGAAGCTGGTCAACATCGTCATCTGAGCCGCGCCGCGGCAGGAGCCGCGCCCCCTAGGGGCAGGCCGGGGGATCCACCGGATTCCACCGGCCTGCCCCTTGCGGTTACCGTGGACGGAGCAGCCCGTCGCGCTGGGGACCCTCAGGAGGAGCCGCTCGTGGAAACCGTCGGCATCATCGTCCTCCTGCTCGTGCTGGTCTTCGCGGCGCTGGCCACGGTCGCCACAGTGCGGACCGTGCGGGCGCTCAGGCGCGGAGTGGCACGCGGCACCGCCCAGGCCCGCAGGGTCGTCGAGGACGCCCAGCTCAAGGCCCGCCGCTACACGACGCCGGGCATCGGCGGCGACGTCGCCCAACTCCGGATCGACCTGCGCACCGCCATCGACGCCACCTTCGCCGCGCTGGACGAGCGCCACCCCGACGACGCCGCCCTCGCCGAGGCCGCCGCCCTGATGGCCCGCCTCAACGACCACGCCCGCGCCCTCGACGGCGAGCTCAAACTCCTCGAACGCGAGCCCGACAAGTCCCGCATCGCGGCCCGCCTCCCCGACCTCGCCACCCGCGTCCACGACGTCACCCACTCCGCCGACACCCTCCGCTGGGCGGCCCAGGACCGCGTCCACCACGCGACGAGCGACGACCTGTCCTCCCTGACCTCCCAAATCGCCCTGGAATCCGCCGCCCTCCGCCACTGGACCCCGACGGACCCCTCCAAACTCACCCGGGGCGAATAGCCCCGGCGAGCCCGAGCCCCAGCCCGTCAGGCGTTCGAGGACGCGCCGGGAGGTGGACGCGGGCGTCCGGGAGAATCAAGCCGTCCGGCGATTGAGGACCAGCCCCGCCGGCAATGAGGCACCCCGCCCAAGGCCCAAGCTGTCGCCCCGACGTAGACCCCGGGTAATCTCCCGGACATGCCCCCGCACGTCGCCATCGTCACGGATTCCACGGCCTACCTAGGCCGAGACGCCCTGATCCGCCACCACATCACCATCGTGCCCCTCACCGTGGTGATCGGCGACGAGGCCCTGGAAGAGGGCACCGAAATCTCCGCCCCCGCCGTCGCCCGCGCACTCCAGCGCCGCCACCCGGTCACCACCTCCCGCCCCGCCCCCCTCGAATTCACCGCCGCCTACGAGGCCGCCGCCGCGTCCGGCGCGGCGGCGATCGTCTCGCTCCACCTGTCCGCCGACTTCTCCGGCACCTACGACGCCGCGCTGGTCGCGGCGAAGGACTCCCCGGTCCCGGTGCGGGTCGTGGACACCGGCATGGTCGCCATGGCCCTGGGCTTCACCGTCCTGGCGGCCGCGGAGACCGCCGAAGCGGGCGGCACCGCCGACGAGGTGGTCGCCGCCGCGGAGAAGCGCGCCGCGGACACCTCCGCGTACTTCTACGTCGACACGCTCGACTACCTCCGCAGGGGCGGGCGGATCGGCGCGGCCCAGGCACTGTTCGGTTCCGCCCTCGCGGTGAAACCGCTGCTGCGGCTCGCCGACGGGCGGATCGAACTGCTGGAGAAGGTCCGCACCGCGTCGCGGGCGATCACCCGGCTTGAGGAGATCGTGGTCGAGCGCGCGGGCACCCGCAGAGTGGCTCTCGCGGTCCACCACCTCGCCGCGGCGGACCGCGCCGCGACTCTCGCGGACCGGCTGCGCGAGCGCGTGCCCGGCCTCGACGACCTGGTGGTCAGCGAGGTGGGCGCGGTGATCGGCGCGCACGCCGGGCCGGGGCTGCTGGGAGTGGTGATCTCCCCGCACTGACCGCGGTTGTCCACAGGCCGTGAGTTGTCCACAGGTCGCGGACCAAGATCATCGCGGGTCGGGTGAGCCGGTCCACGATGATCGGTATGAACGCGACGAAGCCGCTGGGCCCGGCCGGCCCGATCACCGTCATCCGCCCGCGCCGCAAGGCCGCAGCCGAGCAGGCCAGGTCCGCCCTCACCCGCGAGCGCGCCTCCGCGATCTTCGGCGCACCCCTGCCCGAGCCCCTGCCCCCACCCCCGCCCGAGCCGCCCGGCGGGCGGCTCGACACCGTGCGCACCTGGTTCCTGCTGCGGTGCGGCCTGGAATTCCGCACGGTGCTGGCGCTCGCGGTCGTGCTGCTGGTCGGCCTGGGCCTCGCGGTGCAGCACTACGTGTCGGGCCGCCCACGCGCGGTCCGGGTCCCCCCTCCGGTGCCGGCGGCCGCGGCCACCCCGCCCGCGTCCACTTCCCCCCGCCCCGCCCTGACGATCGACATCGCGGGCAAGGTCCCGCACCCGGGCCTGCGCCGGCTCCCCGCCGGCTCCCGCGTCGCCGACGCCCTGACCGCGGCCGGCGGCCCCCTGCCGGGCACGGACACCACGTCCCTCAACCTCGCCCGCCCCCTGACCGACGGCGAACAGCTCCTGGTCGGCCTCTCCCCACCCCCGGACACCACCGCTTCCACGTCCACGGGCGCCCAGCCCCCGACCGCTCCCCTCAGCCTCAACTCGGCGACGGCCCCCCAGCTCGACGCCCTTCCGGGCGTGGGCCCCGTCCTGGCCCAGCACATCCTCGACTTCCGCACCCAGCACGGCGGCTTCACGACCCTCCAGCAACTCCGCCAAGTCCCCGGCATCGGCGACCACAAATTCACCACCCTCAAGCCCCTGGTCCACCCATGACCCCCCGCCCCCGCCGACCCGCCCCGAGCAGACCACCAGCGCCCCGCCGCTGGTCGGCGCCCCGCAGCGCGGGCGACCGAGACGTGCCGCAAGTGCCACCACGGGTCCCAGCCCCTGGTGGGGCCGCGGGGAGGGCCGCGCCCAGCGCGGATGGACGGCCAGTGTCCCGCCGCTGGTCGGCGCCCCACAGGGGCGCGGGGAACGGCGCGAGCGACCGAGGCGTGCCGCAAGTGTCTCCACGGGGCTCAGCCCCTGGAAGGGGCGCGGGGAACTGCCCGCCCAGCCCAGGCGCACCGCAAGTTTTCCGCCGGGGGGCAGCCCCCGGCGGGGGCGCGGGGAACTGCCCTCCCAACCCCAACGCACCGTCACCCGGGGACCGGGCAAAGGCACCGGACGCGGCCCGGGAAGGCCGCGCCCGAGTGCACGCAACAGCGGCGTCACCGCTGGGCGCGTCGGACCCCCACCAGGAAGGCCCGCCGGACCTCCGGCTCGTACCGCCCGCCCTGGCGGCCTGGGCAGCGGCGGCCCTGACGCCGACAGTCGGCGCGACGCCCATGCTCACGGCAGTGGCAGCGGCCGCCGCAATCCTGGCAGCCGCCACGATCGCAACGGCAGCGGCAGCCCGCAGGCCAAGCCTGGCCACCCCAGGCCACCCCCGCGCCCCGCGGGGCAAGCAGCCCAAGGGGGGCCAGGGGGTCCAGGGGGCCAGACGGCCCAAGGGAACGCAGGGGGCCGAGCCCCCTACTCCGCCCGCCCGGCGAGGGCATGGCACGCCCAAGCTCGCGACCACAGCAGTGGCGACCCTGCTGACCGTCGCGACGGCAACCGCCATCGCGACAATGGCGGACGCCGACCGCCACCGCGGCCCGATCCCGCGCCTGGCAGCCCGAAAAGCATCGGTGGCGGTCGAGCTACGGGTCACCGCCGACCCGTTCCTGGCCCGCCCCCCGACTCCGGGCCTGCCCGGCACCGCCGTGGTGGCCGCGGAGGTCGTCCGGGTCGGCGGGACACGGGTCGGCGGGACACGCGGCGCGAAAACACGGGCGGCCGGGCCAAAGGCAGCCGGCACCACGGTGGGCGGGACAAGAACCCGCACCCCCGTCATCGTGATGGCGACCCGCAACCAGGCGCAGTGGCTCCGGCTGCTGCCGTCGACCGAAGTGACGGTGCGGGCCCGTCTGGCCCCGCCGACCCGAGGCGCGGGCGACCCCACCGCGGCTGTGGTGAGGGTGACGGGGCCGCCCACGCTCACCAGCCCGCCCAGCAGACCGCAACGCGTCGCGGCCCGGCTCCGAGCGGGCCTGCGCACGGCGAGCGCGGGACTGCCGGCCGACGCCCGCGCGCTGCTGCCGGGACTGGTGATCGGCGACACCAGCGGCCTGCCGCCGGATCTGAAGGACGCCTTCCGGGCGACGGACCTGGCGCATCTGACCGCGGTGTCGGGGGCGAACCTGACGATCGTCCTGCTCCTGCTGGTCGGGCCGCCGGCCCGCGCGATCCGGGCGGAGCGCCGCGGCCTGGCGGCCGCGCTGGGCATCCCGTTGCGCCTGACGGCCGTGCTCGGCGTGGGCTTGACCGCCGCGTTCGTGCTGGTGAGCCGGCCGAGTCCGAGCGTGGTGCGGGCGGCGGCATGCGGGTTGATCACGTTGCTGGCGATCGGCACGGGCCGCCGCCGTTCGCTGCTGCCCGCCCTGTGCGGCGCGGTCCTGCTGCTGGTGCTGTACGACCCGACCGTGGCGCGGTCGTACGGTTTCGCGCTGTCCGTGCTGGCCACCGGCTCGCTGCTGACGCTGGCCCCGCGCTGGAGCGCGGCCCTGCGTCGCCGGGGCGTGCCGCCCAGACCGGCCGAGGCGCTGGCCGCGGCGGGCGCGGCGCAGGCGGCCTGCGGGCCGCTGATCGTGGTGCTGTCGGCGCGGCTCAGCCTGGTCGCGGTGCCGTGCAATCTGCTGGCGGAGCCCGTGGTGGCACCGGCGACGGTGCTGGGCTTCTGCGCGCTGGCGGCAGCGCCGTTCGCCCCGCCCGCCGCGGCGGCGCTGGCATGGCTCGCGGGGTGGCCGACCCGGTGGATCGTGACGGTCGCGCGGCATGGCGCGGCGCTGCCGGGGGCGGAGATCGGTTGGCCGGGCGGTTGGCCGGGTGCGGCGCTGCTGGCCGCCATGACAGCCGGGCTGGCGGTCGGTGGCAGGGCGCTGGTCGGCAGGCCGTGGCCCGCCGCCGCGGGAGCATTGCTGCTGCTCCTGGCGCTGGTCCGCCCGGCGCCGCTGCCGGGGCTGAGGACGGCGTGGCCGCCGGGCGACTGGCGGTTCGCGATGTGCGACGTGGGGCAGGGCGACGCGCTGGCCCTCGCGGCGGGGCCTGGCAGCGCCGTCGTGGTCGACACCGGGCCCGACCCGGCCCTGGCCGACCGCTGCCTGCGCGATCTGCGGGTCACCACGATTCCGCTGCTGATCCTGACGCATTTCCACGCCGACCACGCGGACGGCCTCCCGGGTGTGCTGCGCGGCCGCAGCGTGGGCGCGATCGAGACGACGGTGCTGGACGAGCCGGCGGGGGAGGCGGCCAGGGTGCGCCGGCAGGCGGCGGCCGCGAAGGTGCCGATGGTGCGGGCGGCGGCGGGGGAGCGGCGCGCTGTCGGAGCGCTGAGCTGGCGCGTCCTGTGGCCGCCGCCGACCGCGGACGCGCTCCCGGACGACGACCCGAACGACGCGAGCGTGGCGCTGCTGGTCCGGACCGGCGGTCTGACGTTGCTGCTCGCGGGGGATCTGGGTCCGGTGGCGCAGCAGGAAGTGCTGGACGCGGTGCCGGACCTGCCGCGGGTCGACGTCCTCAAGGTCGCCCACCACGGCAGCGGATACCAGGACCCGGCGCTGCTCGCCCGTACGAGACCGCGCCTGGCGCTGATCTCGGTGGGCGCGCACAACCGCTACGGCCATCCGGCCGCCCGGACGGTCGCCATGCTGCGAGCGCTGGGCGCGACGGTGCTGCGGACCGACACGGACGGGCCGATCGCGGTGGCCGGCGACGGGCCGGCGGGCCTGCGGACGGTGCTGGCGGGATCGCCGTGAAGCAGGCGCGCGCTGACGTAGGCGATGCCCTGACGCGGGCGCGCCCCTGACACGGGCCCTCACTCTAAAGGTCTGCTTATAAAGAGACCATTGTAAAGAATCCTTTAGAAAGCTAGCTTTAGGAACATGACGGAGAAGCCATGGGAACAGCAGGTAAGCCTCACCGACCCGCGCGCCCTGCGCGCCTACGCCCATCCCACCCGGATGACCCTGGTCGGCCTGCTCCGCATGGAAGGGCCCTTCACCGCGACCCGGGCCGCGGAACTGACTGGCGAGTCCGTCGCGAGCTGCTCGTACCACCTGCGGATACTGGCCAAGTACGGCCTGGTCGAGGAGGCGGACCCGGGCGGTCCGGGCCGGGAGAAGCCGTGGCGGGCCACCGCCGCGTACACGGACTGGCCGAACTACTCGCCGGACCCCGCCGTCGCCTCCGCGGCCGAGGCGCTGAACGCGGCGGTCGCCGAGAACCATTTCCACCGCATGATGCGGGCCCTGGAGACCCGGCACAGCCTGCCCGAGAAGTGGCAGCGCGCCGAGCGCCACACCGACGTGATGCTCTACCTCACGCCGGAGGAACTGACCGCGCTGGGCGAGCGGTTCGACGCGATGGTCGAGGAGTACGCAGACCGGGCCTACGACCCGGAGCTGCGGCCGGAGGGCGCCCGCCGGGTCTCCTATCTCCAGGTGGCCTATGTCGCCCCGGACCGGGCCGCGGACACGGACCGCCCGGGGGAGGAGCCGTGAGCACGGCCACCGCGGTGCGCGGGCTCGCCGCCCACACCCCCGAGCTGCTGCGCGAACGGCAGTTCCGCCGCTACTGGACCGGGCAGACGGTCTCGCTCTTCGGCGACGAGGTCAGCTACCTCGCGGTCCCGCTGGCAGCCGTCTTCGTGCTGCACGTCGGCCCCACGGGGATGGGCTGGCTGCGCTTCGCCGGGCTGCTGCCCGCGCTCCTGTTCTCGCTTCCCGCCGGGGCGTGGGCGGACCGGCGCGGGCGCCGCAGGCAGACGATGATCGCCGCGGACCTGGCCCGCGCCGCGCTGACGGCCTCGCTGCCGCTCGGCTACGCCTTCGGGGTGCTCACCTTCGCCCAGCTCTGCGTCGTCGTCTTCGCGGTCGGCACCCTCGCGGTCGTCTTCGACGTGTGCAATGCCACGCTGTTCGTGTCGCTGGTCCCCCCTGAGCAGTACGTGGCGGGCAATTCGCTGACCAGCGGCAGCCGCGCCTTCTCCTTCGTGGCCGGGCCCAGCGCCGGCGGCCTGCTCGTCCAGGTGCTCGCCGCGCCCCTCGCGCTGCTCGCCGACGCCGGGTCCTACCTGGCCTCGGCCTGGCAGCTGGCCCGGATAGCCCCGGTCGAACCACCCGCCGCCGAGCGCGGCAAGGGGCAGCTGACGGCGGGTCTGCGCTTCCTGCTGCACGCCCCGTTGCTGCGGCCGATGCTCGCCTGCGTCGCGACCATCAACTTCTTCACCTTCGCCTTCAACACCCTGCTGGTCCTCTACTCGGTCGACGGACTCGGCCTCAGCGCGGGGACGCTGGGCGTGGTCATCGGCGCGGGCGCCTTCGGCAGCCTGCTGGGCGCCGTGGTCAGCGGCCGGATAGTCCGCGCGATGGGCGTCGGCCCCGCGATCACGCTCGGCGCCTTCGCCTTCCCGGCCCCCCTCGTCCTCGTCCCGCTGGCCGGCGGCCCGACCCCGCTGGTCCTGACCGCCTTCTTCTGCGCGGAATTCGCCTCAGGCCTGGGCGTGATGCTGCTCGACATAGCCGCCGGCTCCCTCCAGGCAGCCGTCATCCCCAACGCCCTGCGCGCCCGTGTCTCCGGCGCCTTCCGCACCGTCAACTACGGCGTCCGCCCTCTCGGCGCCCTCGCGGGCGGCTTCCTCGGCTCCACGATCGGCCTCCGCCCGGCCCTGTGGACGGTCACCCTCGCCGCCACCCTCGGCGTCCTGTGGCTCCTGCCTTCCCCCATCCCGCACACCCGCGACCTCCCCACACCGCCGTAGCGGCACCCGCCCGGCGCAGACGCGGCACAACGGCCAGGCCCAGGGAGGAAGATCGGTGTGAGCAGCAGCCGGCGCGCCCCCGCGCGCGGCCGGGAGCGGCTCGGCCGGGCCAGGGCCGCCGGGGGCACGCGGCGGTCACCGTCTCCTCCCTCGGCGACGGCACCCGCTTCGTCGCCCCCCGCTGCTGGCGACGCGCCTGACCGGCGACGCGCGGCAGGTCGCAGCGGTGTCGCCGGCCGGGCAACTGCCGTGGCTGCTGCTCGGGCTGACGGCAGGTGCGCTGGCCGACCGGCTGGACCGGCGCCGGATGCTGTGGGTCGTGGACGCGGTGCGCGCGGGCGTCGGCGGGGCGCTGGCCGTGGCGGTGGGCACGGGAGCCGCCACGGTGCCGCTGTGCGCGGGCCGCGTCCTGGGCTCGGCGCGCTCGGCTTCGCCCTGCTGGTGGCGTCGTACGCGGTCGGCGGTGTGCTCGGCGCCGCCGCCGTCCCGGCCGGCGCCCGGTAGGCCCCGGGGAGGGGCTATTCCAGCCAGCCGTCATGCGCCGCCGCGAGCGCGTCGAGCCCCGCCGTGTCGAGCCGGGCCCCGGGGTCCTCGACGACGACCAGCCACTGCGCGTCCTCCGCGTCGTCCTCGCCGGCGAGCGCGTCACGTACCAGCCGGGGCTCCTCCGGGAGGGAGAAGCGCTCGGCGAGGTCGGCGGCGACCTCCTCGGCGGCATCGCGGTCGGGGAGCACCAGGACATGGCGTACATCGGTCACCGGGACATTGTGCCGTGGGGGAGCGGGACCCGCGGGTCCGGGCGTCACGCGGCCGGGCATCGGGGGCCGGGATGTCACAGGGGCGTGGGATGCTGGGGCGCGATGGCAAGGAAGACCGCTCAAGACGACCCGCTCGCTGCGCTCACGCTGGCCGTGGGGCAGGAGGACCTGCTGCTCGACCGCGCCGTGCGGGAGGTGGTGGTGGCCGCGCGGGCGGTGGACGCGGACACCGATGTGCGGGACCTGGCGCCGGAGGCGCTGCAGCCGGGGACGCTGGCCGAGCTGACCAGCCCGTCGCTCTTCGCCGAGCGCAAGGTCGTCGTCGTGCGCAATGCGCAGGACCTGTCGGCCGAGACGGTCAAGGACGTCAAGGCGTATCTGGCCGCGCCGGCGGAGGAGATCACCTTGGTCCTGCTGCATGCCGGCGGCGCCAAGGGCAAGGCGCTGCTGGACGCGGCACGCAAGGCGGGGGCGCGCGAGGTGGCGTGCCCGAAGATGACCAAGCCCGCCGACCGGCTGGCCTTCGTGCGGAGCGAGTTCCGTACGCTCGGCAGGTCCGTGACACCCGAGGCGGCGCAGGCGCTGGTCGACGCGATCGGCAGCGACCTGAGGGAGCTGGCCAGCGCGTGCGCGCAGCTGGTCGCGGACACCGAGGGCACGGTCGACGTGGCGGTGGTCGCGCTCTACTACACGGGACGTGCCGAGGCGACGGGCTTCGAGGTGGCCGACCTCGCGGTGACCGGGCGGACGGCCGAGGCGCTGGAGCGGCTGCGCTGGGCGCTGTCGGTCGGGCAGCCGCTGCCCGGCATCACCTTCGCGCTGGCCTCGGGCGTCCGCGCGATCGGCAAGCTCGCGTCGGCCCCGCGCGGAGCCAACCCGGGCCAGCTGGCCCGGGATCTCGGCATGCCGCCGTGGAAGATCGACCGGGTGCGGCAGCAGATCCGCGGCTGGAGCGCGGAGGGCGTCTCGGTCGCGCTGCGCGCGGTCGCGGAGGCCGACGCGGCCGTCAAGGGCGGCGCCGCGGACCCGGCCTACGCCCTGGAGAAGGCCGTGGTCACCATCTCCCGCGCGTCCCGCACCCGCGGCTGACCGCGCGCCGCCCACGAGGGGCGGCGCTCCGGGCCCGCAGGGCTACTTGAGCTTGGCCATGGTCGCCTTGGTGGCCGTCTTGACCCACTCGGTCGCCTGGTCGAGCGTGGCGACCTTGTCGCTGCCCTTGTCGAGCGTCGAGGCGTAGCCGTTCCAGGACAGGGTGAAGGTCATCCACCCGTCGCGTACGGCGAGCACCGACTCGCGGCTGCCGCTCTCGTCACCGTCGGAGCCGGTGGTGACGGTGTCCTGCGTGACCAGGTAGGCCTCGTCCCCGAAGCCGTCCACCGCCGTGACCTTGTATTTGTCGGTCGGGTCTGAGCCGTGGTCCTCGAAGCTCTTCCAGTAGTCGGCGAACTCCCGGCTCGGGTCGGTCTTGCGGTGCAGGTCGGCCTCGATCGACACATAGGCGTAGTCGTACGAGTCCGTGGCCGAGGCCTCCTTGTCGAGGCTCTCGCTGCAGGACATCTGCGTCAGGGCGGGCCGGTCGCTGGTGTACGCGGTCGGGTCCGAGTCCGGCTTCGGGTACTCGGTTCTGAAGGCGCTCAGGTCCGCGGTGTCGCACAGGTTCTTCTTGGACGAGTAGCCGCGCAGGTCGGCCTTGCCGGAGTCCTTGCCGAGCAGCAGCACCCCGCCGCCCCAGGCCGCGGACGCCACGACGGCTCCGACCACCGCCCACAGCACCGCCTTGCCCGCCCCGCCGCGGGAGCCGCCCGGGGGAAGGGCGCCCGGCTGCTGCGGGGGACCGTAGTAGGCCGGCTGGGGGGAGCCGTAGGCGCCCGGGGCCTGCGCGTACGGGTTGTGCTGCGGGGGCACCGGCGCACCGAAGCCGCCGGCCGGCGGCTGGCCGGGTATCTGGCCGGGCGGAGGTCCGGGCGGTCCGGGAGGCCCGGACGGCTGGGGGTTCAGGTACGGATTTGAGCCCGGCTGGTCAGGCGGCGGCATCGACATAAAGTGAGGATATCGACGCCGTCCGTCAAAAGTACCGGCAAAAGCACTGCCCGCCCGGGAATCCCCGGGCGGGCAGTGAGGCGTATCGATGCGCCGCAGGCACGTGGCGAACGTCCGCGTGCGGCGCGGGTCTTGGGCGGTGCGGGTCCGGGCGGTAGAGGGGCCGCTGAGTCCGGTTGCCCGCCTTGCCGGCGGACCCTGGGTGATCAGCCCTGGAGCGTGGCGACCGACTGCGCGATGGCCGACTTCTTGTTGGCGGCCTGGTTCTTGTGGATGACGCCCTTGCTCACGGCCTTGTCGAGCTTCTTGGACGCGGCACGCGCGGCGGCCTCGGCCTTGGCGGCGTCGCCGGCCACGACGGCCTCACGGGTGCGGCGGACCGCGGTCTTGAGCTCGGACTTGACCGCCTTGTTGCGCAGCCGCGCCTTCTCGTTGGTCTTGTTGCGCTTGATCTGGGACTTGATGTTCGCCACGAAAGAGCCTTCTCAGGTTCGTTTACCGAAAGGATCAGCGCCCCGGATCCGTGGTCCAGCGGCTTGCGGCCGATGGGGGTCACGAGGCACAGCGCCCCAGGTTACCAGCAGCGCCGGGACGCTCCCAAACCGCACGGCGGCCGCCGGCCGTGGGACGATGGAGGCTACGTATCGATCCGCCCAGCCAGCAGAGACCGAGTCCCGCGCCGAGCGCGGTGGTGAGCGTCTCGAGAAAATGGACCCTGCGTGCCCGCGACCCCTTCTTCCGTGCCGGCCCATGTGCCGGAGCCGAGCCGTACCGACCCGGCGCTGATCCGCAACTTCTGCATCATCGCGCACATCGACCACGGCAAGTCGACGCTCGCCGACCGGATGCTCCAGCTCACCGGGGTCGTCGACGCGCGGCAGATGCGCGCTCAGTACCTCGACCGGATGGACATCGAGCGTGAGCGCGGCATCACCATCAAGTCGCAGGCCGTGCGGCTGCCCTGGCAGCCCACCGACAGCGCCGGCGGCACGCACATCCTGAACATGATCGACACCCCCGGTCACGTCGACTTCACCTACGAGGTGTCCCGCTCGCTCGCCGCCTGCGAGGGCACCGTCCTCCTGGTGGACGCGGCGCAGGGCATCGAGGCGCAGACGCTGGCGAACCTCTACCTGGCGATGGAGAACGACCTCACCATCATCCCGGTGCTGAACAAGATCGACCTGCCGGCCGCCCAGCCGGAGAAGTTCTCCGAGGAGCTGGCCAACCTCATCGGCTGCGACCCCGCCGACGTGCTGCGGGTCTCGGCGAAGACCGGTGTCGGCGTGGACGCGCTGCTGAACAGGGTGGTCAGGGACGTCCCCGCCCCTGTCGGCGTCGCGGACGCGCCCGCCCGCGCGATGATCTTCGACTCGGTCTACGACTCCTACCGCGGTGTGGTCACCTACGTCAGGGTCATCGACGGGCAGCTCACCAAGCGCGAGCGGATCCGGATGATGTCCACCGGCGCCACGCACGAGCTGCTGGAGATCGGCACCAACTCGCCGGAGATGCTGCCCGCGGACGGGCTCGGCGTCGGCGAGGTCGGCTATCTGATCACCGGTGTGAAGGACGTGCGGCAGTCCAAGGTCGGTGACACCATCACCACCCAGAGCGCCGGTGCCACCGTGGCGCTGGGCGGCTACAAGGACCCCAAGCCGATGGTCTTCTCCGGCCTCTACCCGCTGGACGGCTCCGACTACCCGGAGCTGCGTGAGGCCCTCGACAAGCTGCAGCTCAACGACGCGGCGCTGGTCTACGAGCCGGAGACGTCCGCGGCGCTCGGATTCGGTTTCCGCGTCGGCTTCCTCGGCCTGCTGCACCTGGACGTGGTCCGCGAGCGCCTGGAGCGCGAGTTCGGCCTCGACCTGATCGCGACGGCGCCCAACGTCGTCTACCGGGTGCTCATGGAGGACGGCGCCGAGCACGTCGTCACCAATCCGAGTGAATTCCCCGAGGGCAAGATCTCCGAGGTCTACGAGCCGGTGGTAAGGGCCACGGTGCTGGCCCCGACCGAGTTCATCGGCGCGATCATGGAGCTGTGCCAGAACCGGCGCGGCTCGCTGCTCGGCATGGACTACCTGTCCGAGGACCGGGTCGAGATCCGCTACACGCTGCCGCTGGCCGAGATCGTCTTCGACTTCTTCGACAACCTCAAGTCCAAGACCCGCGGCTACGCGTCGCTGGACTACGAGCCCACCGGCGAGCAGAGCGCCGACCTGGTCAAGGTCGACATCCTGCTGCACGGCGACAAGGTGGACGCCTTCTCGGCGATCACCCACAAGGAGAAGGCGTACGCGTACGGCGTCCGGCTGGTCGCCAAGCTGCGCGAGCTGATCCCGCGGCAGAATTTCGAGGTGCCGATCCAGGCCGCCATCGGCGCCCGGGTGATCGCCCGCGAGACGGTGCGCGCCATCCGCAAGGACGTGCTCGCCAAGTGCTACGGCGGTGACATCTCGCGGAAGCGCAAGCTGCTGGAGAAGCAGAAGGAGGGCAAGAAGCGGATGAAGATGGTCGGCAGCGTGGAGGTCCCGCAGGAGGCCTTCATCGCGGTGCTGTCCACCGACTCCGACGGCGAGTCCAAGGCGAAGAAGTAGGGCGGCGGGCGCGAACCCCCAGGCGACGGCCCGGGGGAGCGCGCGACGCGCTGGCCTCACCCTCTTACGCGTCGCCCGTCGGCCCTCTACTCTGATCCGACGGATAGGTTACTGGTGAGTTAAGAACGCCCGCGCGTGCCCGGAGGTTGCGGTGACCGACACACAGACGTTGCTAGAGAATCGGCCGCCCTCCGTGGCGACGCTCTTCCTGGACCGGGTGGCGGCCACGCCGGACGCGGAGGCCTACCGCTACCCGGTGCCGCCGGAGAGCGGCGAGGGCCCCGACGAGTGGAGGTCGCTCACCTGGGGCGAGTCCTCCCGCCGGGTCTACGCGATCGCCGCCGGCCTGATGGAGCTGGGCGTACGCCCCGAGGAGCGCGTCGCCATCGCCTCCAACACCCGGGTCGAGTGGATCCTCGCCGACCTCGGCATCCTGTGCGCCGGCGCGGCCACCACCACGGTCTACCCGAGCACCAATGCCGAGGAGACCGCGTTCATCCTCGCCGACTCCGGCAGCCGCGTGCTGATCGCCGAGGACGCCGCCCAGCTCGACAAGGCCAGGCAGCGCAGGGCCGAGCTGCCCGAGCTCGAGCACGTGGTCGTCATCGACCCCGAGGGCGCCCTCGACGAGGCGGGCGACGGCTGGGTGCTGTCACTCGCCGAACTGGAGAAGCGCGGCGAGGCCTATCTGGCCCAGCACCCCGCCGCCGTCACCAACGCGGTCGCGGCGATCACCAAGGACCAGCTCGCCACGCTGATCTACACCTCGGGCACCACGGGACGCCCCAAGGGCGTCCGCCTGCCGCACGACTGCTGGTCGTACATGGCGCGGGCCATCCAGGCGATCGACCTGCTGGAGCCCGAGGACGTGCAGTACCTGTGGCTGCCGCTGGCGCACGTCTTCGGCAAGGTGCTGACCGCCGGGCAGATCTCCGTCGGGCACATCACCGCCGTCGACGGCCGCGTCGACAAGATCATCGAGAACCTGCCGGTCGTCCAGCCGACATACATGGCGGCGGTCCCGCGCATCTTCGAGAAGGTCTACAACGGTGTCGCGGGCCGCGCCCGCGCGGGCGGCGCCGCCAAATACCGGATCTTCCAGTGGGCCGCGGGCGTCGCCCGCGACTATGCGAAGACCACGCAGAACAGCATGCGCCTCACCGGGACGCCCTCGGCGCCGATGGGGCTGCGCACCAAGCACGCGCTGGCCGACAAGCTCGTCTACTCCAAGCTGCGGGAGGCCTTCGGCGGCCGGCTGCGGGCCTGCGTGTCCGGGTCCGCCGCGCTCGCCCCGGACATCGGCTACTTCTTCGCCGGCGCCGGCATCCACATCCTGGAGGGCTACGGCCTCACCGAGTCCAGCGCCGCCAGCTTCGTCAACCCCGGCGAGAACTACCGCACCGGCACCGTCGGCAAGGCCCTGCCGGGCCTGGAGGTCCGCATCGCCGAGGACGGCGAGATCCTGCTGCGCGGCCCCGGCATCATGCAGGGTTACCACGGCCTGCCCGAGAAGACCGCGGAAGTCCTCGAATCGGACGGATGGTTCCACACCGGGGACATCGGGGAACTGTCCCCCGACGGATTCCTGAAGATCACCGACCGCAAGAAGGACCTCATCAAGACCTCGGGCGGCAAATACATCGCCCCCGCCGAGGTCGAGGGGCAGTTCAAGGCGGTGTGCCCCTTCGTCAGCAACGTCCTGGTCGTCGGCGGCGGACGCAACTTCTGCACGGCGCTGCTCGCCCTCGACGAGCCCACCATCATCGGCTGGGCGGCCGAGCACGGCCTCGAAGGCCGGCCGTACGCCGAGGTCGTCGCCACGGACGAGGTCCGCGAGCTCATCGACGGATACGTCCAGCGCGTCAACGAGGGCCTTCAGCGCTGGCAGCAGATCCGCCAGTTCCGCATCCTGCCCCGCGACCTCGACATCGAACACGGCGACCTCACGCCGAGCCTGAAGCTGAAGCGGCCCGTTGTGGAGCGGGAATTCGCGGGGTTGATCGAGGAGATGTACGTCGGCTCCCGGGAGGCCTGACGCCTTCCCCACCCCTACGGGGTGCCGCACCCCCTGCGGTGGCGTTGCTGCCTGCGGCCCAGTGGGGGCTGGTCGCGCAGTTCCCCGCCCCCCTGGGGGGGCGGCCTCTTGCGGTGCGTTGCTCGGCTGCGGCCGCCGTCGTGGCTGGTCGCGCAGTTCCCCGCGCCCCTTTCGGCCTGCGTCTTCCTGCGCCCGGCGTTCGCGCCTGGTTTTCAGGGGCGCGGGGAACGGCGAGGCAAGCCCCCACGCGGCGGCACCGTGGAGTCCGTAACAGCACCCCGCGGGGAGTGGCGGATACTGGGGGCATGCCATCCGTACTGCCCGAGGGCGAAGCCGTGCCGCAAGACGGCGCCCTGCCGCCGCAGGCGCTGGGCGGCGCCGCGGGGCGGCCGCTCGGCTTCTACCTGCACGTGCCCTACTGCGCCACCCGCTGCGGCTACTGCGACTTCAACACCTACACCGCGAGCGAGCTGCGCGGCTCCGGTGGCGCGCTCGCGTCCCGCGACAACTACGCCGACGTCCTGATCGACGAGATCCGGCTGGCCAGGAAGGTGCTCGGGGACGACCCGCGGCAGGCCGCGACGGTCTTCGTCGGCGGCGGCACACCGACCCTGCTGCCCGCCGCCGACCTGGTGCGGATGCTCGGTGCGATCCGGGACGAGTTCGGGCTCGCGGCGGACGCCGAGATCACCACGGAGGCCAATCCGGAGTCCGTCGACCCGGCGTATCTCGCCGAGCTGCGGGACGGCGGCTTCACCCGGATGTCCTTCGGCATGCAGAGCGCCCGGCAGCATGTGCTGCGGATCCTGGACCGCACCCATACCCCGGGGCGCCCCGAGGCATGCGTCGCGGAAGCGCGTGCCGCGGGCTTCGAGCACGTCAACCTCGACCTGATCTACGGCACCCCGGGCGAGTCCGACGACGACTGGCGCGCGTCGCTCGACGCGGCGATAGGCGCGGGGCCCGACCATGTGTCGGCCTACGCGCTGATCGTGGAGGAGGGCACGCAGCTGGCGCGGCGCATCCGCCGCGGCGAGGTGCCGATGACCGACGACGACGAGCACGCCGACCGCTACCTCATCGCCGACGAGCGGCTCGCCGCGGCCGGATTCGGCTGGTACGAGGTCTCCAACTGGGCCACCACAGAGGCGGCCAGGTGTCGCCACAACGAGCTGTATTGGACCGGCGCCGACTGGTGGGGCGCAGGACCCGGCGCGCACAGCCACGTCGGCGGGGTGCGCTGGTGGAACGTGAAGCACCCCGGCGCCTATGCGCAGGCCCTCGCGGAGTCCCGCAGCCCCGGTGCGGGGCGGGAGGTGCTCGGCGCGGAGGACCGCAGGGTCGAGCGGATCCTGCTGGAGCTGCGGCTGTCGGCGGGCTGCCCGCTGGACCTGCTGACCGAGGCGGGTGCGAAGGCCGCGGCCCGCGCGGTCGGCGACGGCCTGCTGGAGCCGGACGCCCATGCGGCCGGGCGTGCCGTGCTGACCCGGCGAGGGCGGCTGCTGGCCGACGCCGTGGTGCGCGACCTCACCGACTGACGGCCGCGTCCGCTCAGGGCGCCGTCACGAAGTCGATCAGGTGCTCCACCGAGCCCAGCAGCTCGGGCTGCAGGTCCTTGTACGTCCGCACCGACGCCAGGATGCGCTGCCAGGCCTCGCCCGTGGACATGTCCCAGCCCAGCGCCCGGCACACCCCCGTCTTCCAGTCCTCGCCGCGCGGCACCCGCGGCCAGGCGGCGATGCCCACGGAGGCGGGCTTCACCGCCTCCCACACGTCGATGTACGGGTGCCCGACGACCAGCACGTCCGAGCCGCCCACCGACGCGGCGATACGCGACTCCTTCGAGCCGGGCACCAGGTGGTCGACCAGCACGCCGAGCCGGGCGTCGGGGGCCGGGCCGAAGTCCGCCACGATCCCCGGCAGGTCGTCGACGCCCTCCAGGTACTCCACGACCACGCCCTCGACCCGCAGGTCGTGGCCCCACACCCGCTCGACCAGCTCGGCGTCGTGCCGCCCCTCGACGTAGATCCGCCCGGCCCGCGCCACCCGCGCCTTCACGCCGGGCACCGCGACCGACCCCGACGCGGACAGCAGCGGCCCCCGCGGCGCGGGCGCGCCCTGCGGGCGTACCAGCGTGACCGTACGGCCGTCGATCAGGAAGCCGCGGGGCGCCATCGGGAAGACCCGGTGCTTGCCGAACCGGTCCTCCAGGGTGACCGTGAGCCCCTCCGCGGTCTTCTCGCAGCGCACCACCGCCCCGCAGAAGCCCGTCGCGGCCTCCTCGACCACCAGGTCGGCCTCGGCCGCCACCTCGGGCGCCGGGCCGCTCTTCTTCCACGGCGGGGTCAGGTCCGGGTCGTAACTCCTGCTGCGCATGAGGGCGATCGTAGCCAGCCGCCCCTTGCCGGGCCCAGGACGCGCGGCGGGAAGCAGCCGCCCGCGGGGCTCAGGACGCGGTCCCGAAGCGCTCCGCCAGCGCGTCCCGCTGCGCGCGCAGGAAACGCGCGTCGACCACGGCGCCGTGTCCGGGCACGTAGCGGCCCGTCTCGCCGCCGAGGGCGAGCAGCGCGTCCACGGTGCCCGGCCAGTGCGCCGGGTCCGCGTCGTCGCCCGCCTGCGGCTCGCCGGACTCCTCGACCAGGTCGCCGCAGAAGACCACCGTCGGGTCGCTCGCGGTGGCGCCCGGCACGACCACCACGAGGTCGTGGTCGGTGTGCCCGGTGCCGGGGTGCACCAGCCGCACCCGCCGCTCGCCCAGGTCGACGTCCGCCTCACCGGCCACCTGCCGGGTCGGCAGCACCAGCTCCCGCGCCGCCCGCTCGGCCTCGGCGGAGTCCGTGCCGTACCTGACGGCGGCCTCCCGCAGCGCGTCCCGCTCCCGGCGCAGATAGCCGTCGAGCGCGCGCTCCCCGTACACCTCGGCGCCGGGAAAGGCAGCGGTGCCGAAGACATGGTCGAAGTGGCCGTGGGTGAGCACGACGTGCGTGACCGCGCGCCCGGTCAGCGCCTCGACCTGGCCGCGCAGCTCCTCGCCCTCCCGCACCGTCGAGGCCGTGTCCACCAGCAGGACGCCTTCGGAGCCGACCACGAGGCCGATCGTCACGTCGAGATGGGGCATCCTGCGCCGGGCGACGCCGGGAGCCAGCTGCTCCCAGACAGAACCGCCCGTATCCGGATTCTCCGTGCTCTCCACAGATTCCACGGGGGTGACGCTATCGCCGCCGCCGCGCCACCCGTCGCCGCCTCCCCGTACCCGGTGTGCCGCACCCTTGCCGAGCCCTTGCTGCCTCGCCGTACACTTGCTGCGGGAAAGCTGGCACTCGAAACGGCGGAGTGCCAGGCCAGGAACATCACGGCTGGAGGTGCGCGAATGCTGAGCGAACGCAGACTCGAAGTCCTGCGTGCCATCGTTCAGGACTACGTCGGCACCGAGGAGCCGGTCGGTTCCAAGGCGCTCACCGAACGTCACTCCCTCGGCGTGTCCCCGGCCACCGTGCGCAACGACATGGCCGTGCTCGAGGACGAGGGCTACATCGCGCAGCCGCACACCAGCGCGGGCCGTATCCCCACCGACAAGGGCTACCGGCTCTTCGTGGACAAGATGGCCGGCGTCAAGCCGCTGTCGTCCGCCGAGCGCCGGGCCATCCAGAACTTCCTGGACGGCGCGGTCGACCTCGACGACGTCGTCACCAGGACCGTACGGCTGCTCGCGCAGCTCACCCGGCAGGTCGCCGTCGTGCAGTATCCGTCGCTGACCCGGTCCTCGGTGCGCCACGTGGAGCTGCTGGCGCTCGCGCCCGCCCGCATCATGCTGGTGCTCATCACCGACACCGGACGGGTCGAGCAGCGGCTCATCGACTGCCAGGCCCCCGTCGGCGAGACAGTGCTCGCGGACCTGCGCGCCCGGCTCAACAGCCGGGTCGTCGGCCGCCGCTTCGCCGACGTGCCGCCGCTGGTCCAGGACCTGCCGGAAAGCTTCGACCCCGACGACCGCCCCGCGGTCGCCGGGGTGCTCGCCACCCTGCTGGAGACGCTGGTGGAGCAGACAGAAGAGCGCATCATGCTGGGCGGCGCGGCGAACCTCACCAGGTTCAACCACGACTTCCCCCTCACGATCAGACCCGTCCTGGAAGCACTGGAGGAGCAGATGGTCCTCCTCAAACTGCTCGGCGAGGCCACGGACTCCACCATGACCGTGCGGATCGGGCATGAGAATTTTCACGAGGGCCTCAACTCCACCTCGGTGGTGGCCGTCGGCTACGGTTCGGGCGACGAGGCAGTCGCCAAACTCGGCGTGGTCGGACCGACCCGCATGGACTACCCCGGAACGATGGGAGCGGTACGCGCAGTGGCACGTTACGTCGGACAGATCCTGGCGGAGTCGTAAGTGGCCACGGACTACTACGCCGTCTTGGGCGTACGCCGCGACGCAGGTCCGGACGAGATCAAGAAGGCATTCCGCCGTCTCGCCCGGGAACTGCACCCTGACGTCAACCCCGACCCGAAGACGCAGGAGCGGTTCAAGGAGATCAACGCCGCCTACGAGGTGCTCTCCGACCCGCAGAAGAAGCAGGTCTACGACCTCGGCGGCGACCCGCTGTCCGCCGCGGGCGGCGGCGCGGGCGCCGGCTTCGGCCAGGGCTTCGGGAATTTCAGCGACATCATGGACGCCTTCTTCGGGCAGTCGCAGCAGCGCGGACCGCGCTCGCGCACCCGGCGCGGGCAGGACGCGATGATCCGGCTGGAGATCGACCTCGAAGAGGCCGCCTTCGGCACCACCAAGGACATCCAGGTCGACACCGCGGTCACCTGCGGAACCTGCAACGGCGAAGGGGCCGCGCCCGGCACCGCCGCCCAGACCTGCGACATGTGCCGCGGCCGCGGCGAGGTGTCCCAGGTCACCAGGTCCTTCCTCGGCCAGGTCATGACCTCCAGGCCCTGCCCCCAGTGCCAGGGCTTCGGCACCGTCGTGCCCACGCCCTGCCCGGAGTGCGCCGGCGACGGACGCGTGCGGTCCCGCCGCACGCTGACCGTCAAGATCCCCGCGGGCGTCGACAACGGCACCCGCATCCAGCTCGCCGGCGAGGGCGAGGTCGGCCCCGGCGGCGGCCCCGCGGGCGACCTCTACGTCGAGATCCGCGAAGTCCCGCACCAGGTCTTCCAGCGCCGCGGCGACGACCTGCACTGCACCGTCACCATCCCGATGACGGCCGCCGCGCTCGGCACGAAGTGCCCGCTGGAGACGCTCGACGGGCTGGAGGAGATCGACATCCGTCCGGGCACGCAGTCCGGCCAGTCGATCCCGCTCCACCAGCGGGGCATCACCCACCTGCGCGGCGGCGGCCGCGGCGACCTCGTCGTCCACGTCGAGGTCGTGACCCCGCACAAGCTCGACGCGGACCAGGAGGAGCTCATGCGCCGCCTGGCGAAGCTCCGCGGCGAAGAACGCCCCACGGGGCAGTTCGCTCCGGGCCAGCAGGGGCTCTTCTCCCGCCTGAAGGACGCCTTCAACGGCCGCTGACCCGCGGCCGCGCTAACCCTTCGCCCAGGGGCGCCCTTCCGCGCGCTGCGGCGCCCATGCGGTTCCCCTTGTGCAGGGGGCGCCCTTCCGCCAGCGCGGGGCTTTCGGGTGCCTCTGCGCAAGGCGGCGCCCCTCCGCGGGCTGCGGTGGCTGTGCGGTGCCCCTTCGACAGAGGGCGCCCTTCCGCGCGCCGCGGTTGGGGGTCCCTTGCGCAGGGGGGCGCCTCTCCGCCGGGCGCGGTGGGGGTGCGGCTCCCTTTCGGCAAGGGGGTGCCACACAGGGGCGCGGGGAACTGCGCGCTCAGCTGACCACCGGCCGGTGGTCCGTCTTCGACAGCAACAGCCCCTTCGGGCCGGTGACGACCCGCGCGCCCGGTGGGGGCTGGTCGCGCAGTTCTCCCCCAGAGCTTCGCCTGGGGGTACCCCCACGCGCCCCTGGGGTGGTGGCGGTCCGTCGCCACACGACGGCGAGTGGTGGGTTGCGCGCGCAGTACCCCGCGCCCCTGAGGGGCACCCCCCGACGCAGGAGTGACGCGGCCCCGCGCAAGGGGAGGGGTGGCTGCCGACACGGGGGGACCCGGGGGCGGGATGAGGGCGCGCGGTGAGCGCATGGCAGGCTAGACGCATGTCCGCGCCTAGTCTGACGTCGTTCTCGGCGTACCCGATCGTGCAGGCCCCGATGGCCGGCGGCGCATCCAACCCGCGGCTGGCGACGGCGGTCGCGGCGGCCGGCGGGCTGGGCTTCCTGGCCGCCGGGTACAAGACGCCGGAGGCGATGTACGAGGAGATCCGGCAGCTCCGCGACCAGAGCACGCACCCCTTCGGGGTGAATCTGTTCATGCCGCAGCCCCGCGCCACCGACCCGTCCGCCGTGGCGGTCTACGCCGAGCAGCTGGCGGGCGAGGAGGCCTGGTACGGGACGCCGCTCGGCGACCCGGACGCCGGCTCGGACGACGCGTACGAAGCCAAGGTCGCGATCCTGCTGGAAGACCCCGTGCCGATGGTGAGCTTCACCTTCGGCTGCCCGTCGCAGAAGGTGCTCGAAGCCTTCCGCAAGGCGGGTACGTACACGGTGGTCACCGCGACCTCGGTACCGGAGGCGCTGGCCGCGCAATGGGCCGGCGCCGACGCGGTGTGCGTGCAGGGCGTGGAGGCCGGCGGCCACCAGGGCACCCATCGGGACGACCCGCAGCTCGACAACGCGGGCAGCGGCCTGCTCGCGCTGCTGCCGCAGGTGCGCGAGCAGGTGCAGTTGCCGCTGGTCGCGGCGGGCGGGCTCATGCGCGGCGGGCAGATCGCCGCGGTGCTCGCGGCGGGCGCGGACGCGGCGCAGCTCGGTACGGCCTTCGTGGTCTGTCCCGAGTCCGGCGCGGACCCGCTGCACAAGCGGGCGCTCACCGACCCGGTCTTCACCCGTACCGAGCTGACCCGGGCCTTCTCCGGGCGCCCGGCCCGCACGCTGGTCAACCGCTTCGTGCGCGAGCACGGCCCGTACGCGCCGCCCGGCTACCCGCAGATCCACCACCTGACGGCGCCGCTGCGCAAGGCCGCCGCCGCCGGGGGCGACCCGCAGGGCATGGCGCTGTGGGCCGGACAGGGCCACCGGCTGGCCCGTGAGGTCTCCGCGGGGCACCTGATGGAGCTGCTCATCGAGGAACTGCACGCTGCCCGGGAGGTCGGCGGATGACGGCACCGGTCTTCCTGGTCGAGCCCGCCGCGCTGGACGGCTCGCCCTCCATGATCACTCTGAGCGGCCCCGAGGGGCGCCACGCGGTGTCCGTACGGCGGCTGCAGCCCGGCGAGGAGGTCGTCCTGACGGACGGGGCCGGGCGGGGCGCCCACGGCGTCGTGGCGGCCGCCCGTGGCAAGGACGAGCTCGACGTGGACGTCCACGGCATCCGGGAGGAGGGCGAGCCCTCCCCCCGCATCACCGTCGTCCAGGCCCTCCCCAAGGGCGACCGCGGCGAACTCGCCGTCGAGACGATGACGGAGGCCGGGGTCGACGCGATCGTGCCGTGGGCGGCGGGGCGGTGCGTCACGCAGTGGCGGGGGGAGCGGGGTGCCAAGTCCTTGGCGAAGTGGCGTGCCACCGCGCGTGAGGCGGCCAAGCAGGCGCGGCGCCTGCGGTTCCCCTCCGTCGGGGAGCTGATGACGACCCGCCAGGTCGCGCTCCTGCTCGGCGCCGCGGATTTCGCCGGCGTCCTGCACGAAGAGGGCGCCGCGGCCCTGGCTGCGGCCCCGCTGCCTTCCTCCGGATCCCTGGTCCTCGTCGTCGGGCCTGAGGGCGGGGTGGCCCCCGAGGAGCTTGCCGCTTTCGCGGAGGCGGGCGCCGGAGCCTATCGTCTCGGACCGACGGTCTTGCGGACCTCCACTGCTGGCGTGGCCGCCACCGCCCTCCTCCTCACCCGCACGAATCGCTGGTCCTGACCTCCCCCCGCCCTCCCGGCCGCGCCCGCCCCGGGACCTTCCCCCGGTGGGGGCTTGTCGCGCAGTTCCCCGCGCCCCTTTTGGGCTCGCGTCCTCCTGCGCCCAGGCGCTTGCCCCTGGAGGGCACGCGTTTTTCAGGGGCGCGGGGAACTGCGAGACAAGCCACGACGGCGCCGCGGATAAGGGCGCACCCCCAGAGGCTATTCCGCCAGGAATTGGGTGAAGGCCGAGTTCAGCTCGTCCGGGTGCGTCCAGCCGATATTGTGCGGGCCCGCTTCGATTTCCACGAAGCGGCAGTCCCTGAGCAGCGCCGGCAGCCGCCGCCCGGTGGCGGCGATGGGGAGGATGCGGTCCTCCGTCCCCTGCACCACGAGCGTGGGCACATCATTGCGCGACACATCGCGGCGGAAATCGGTGAGCCACGCGGTCACACAGGTGAGCGTGGCGATGGGCGACGCCCCGGCCGCGACATTCCACTGCGCCTGCCAGGCCTGTTCGCTGATGCGCGCGCCGCCCAGCTTGTCGACGTTGTTGAAGTCGTCGAGGAAGGCCTTCAGGAAGGCGGGGCGGTCGGTGACGATCGCCTCCTTGATGCCGTCGAAGACGGACTGCTCGACGCCGTCGGGATTGTCGTCGGTGCGGAGCAGGAAGGGCGGGACGGGGCCGAAGAGCGCGGCCTTGGCGACCCGCTCGGAGCCGTAGCTGCCGAGGTAGCGGGTGACCTCGCCGGTGCCCATGGAGAAGCCGGCCAGGACCGTGTCGCGCAGGTCGAGCGTGTCCATGAGGACCTTCAGGTCGGCGGCGAAGGTGTCGTAGTCGTAGCCGGCGGAGGGCCGGCTGGACTTGCCGAAGCCGCGGCGGTCGTAGGTGATCACGCGGTGGCCGGCCTTGAGCAGGACGGGGATCTGGCGTTCCCAGGAGGCCCCGTCGAGGGGGAAGCCGTGGATCAGGACGATGGGCTGCCCTTCGCCGTGGTCCTCGTAGTACAGCTCGACGGTGGTCGAGTTCTCGCTGCCGACGGTGATGCGGCCCATGGGTGCCTCCGTACGAAAACGCGGGCAAGGTCCCTTCCACCGGAACCCGCGGCAGCGGTGATCGCATCTCGCGCGGACCACTGGGTGAGACGCCGCACCAGGCGGTGAGACGCGCCGCCCTGGCCGTCCGACGTGTCGGCCGGCGGAGTCGGACGGGCCCCAGCGGACGCGGGACCGTCCCGTAAGGGTGCGAATCGGCCGTGTGGGGGATAGACCGGCGGGCGGGTCCGCAGGACCGTAAGGGAATGGGAAAGTCCAGGAGGAATTGGGCGGTTGGTGCGCTGCTGGCGGCCGCGGCGGTGGCGGTGGCCGCGTGCGAGCCGGCGGACGGGCTGGGCAGCAGCGCGGTCTCGACGACGACGGACCGGTTGGCCACGCACGCGCTGAAGGCGGACGGCGTCAAGGTGCAGTGGCTGTCGTGCAGCGCCTCGACGGGCGAGAAGCAGGCGTCGGTGGACTGCTTGGGGCGTACGGAGGACCGGCAGAAGATCTCGGTGAAAGGCCGGGTGACCGAGCAGCTGGACGACACCTGTGTGCGCGGCCGTCTGACCGCGACGGTCGGCTCGCGCCAGGTCTTCGACGTCCAGGGGCTCGGGAACTGCGGAAAGCGGTCTCCGGCCTCGAGTTGATCGAAGTTAGGCTGGTCCGGTGACGCACCCGACACCGAAGCAGCCGAGCGCGAACCGCCAGGCGCCGCAGCCCTCGTATCTCAGGCACCCGCACCCGCACGGCGACGTGATCGCCTTCACCGCGGAGGACGACGTGTGGGTCGCGCCGCTGGACGGCGGCCGGGCCTGGCGGGTCAGCGCGGACAACATGCCCGTCGGGCGGCCGCGGGTGGCGCCGGGCGGCGACACGGTCGCGTGGACGTCGACCAGGGACGGTGCGCCCGAGGTGCATGTTGCGCCGCTGGACGGCGGCCCGTCGCGGCGGCTGACGTACTGGGGCGACGCGCGTACCGCGGTGCGCGCCTGGGCGCCGGACGGCGCGCTGGTGGCGACCACCGGGCACGGCGCGGTGTCCGCGCGCCGCCCCTGGGCGCGCACGGTCCCGCTGGACGGCGGGCAGGGCGCCAGGCTGCCGTACGGCCCGGTGGGCGACCTGGCGTACGGACCCGGCGGCGCGGTGCTGCTGGTGTCGGTGCCGATGGGGCGCGAGGCGGCGTATTGGAAGCGCTACCGCGGCGGCACCGCGGGCAAGCTGTGGCTCGACGCGGACGGCAGCGGCGACTTCGGCCGGGTGCACACCGGCCTCGACGGCAATATCGAGTGCCCGATGTGGGTCGGCGACCGGATCGCCTTCCTCTCCGACCACGAGGGCGTCGGCGCGCTCTACTCCAGCCTCCCCGACGGTACGGACCTGCGCAGGCACAGCGGTCTGGACGGTTTCTACGCCCGGCAGGCGGGTACGGACGGCGTCCGGGTGGCCTGGACCTCGGGCGGGCGGCTGTTCCTGCTCGACGACCTGGCGGACGCCGAGCCGCGCCCGCTGGAGATCGCCCTGGGCGGCCAGCGCGCCGACCTCCAGCCGCACCCCGTGCGCGCCGCCCACCACCTCGGGGACGCCCGCCCCGACCACACCGGGCGGGGCAGCGCGGTGGAGGTCCGCGGCACCACCCACTGGGTCACCCACCGCGGCGGCCCGGCCCGTGCGCTGGCCGCGCAGCCCGGGGTGCGCACCCGGCTCCCGCGGGTCTTCGCGCCCGGCGGCGCGGACGGCGAGCAGCACGTGGTGTGGGTGACCGACGCGGACGGCGGCGAGGACGCGCTGGAGCTGGCCCCCGCGGTCGGCGTGCCGGCCGGCACCGCGCCGCGGCGGCTGGCGGCCGGGCGGCTCGGCAGGGTGCTGGAGATGGAGGTGTCGCCGGACGGGCACCGTATCGCGGTCGCCTCCCACGACGGCCGGGTGCTGCTGGTGGAGACGCAGACCGGCGCGGTCCGCGAGGTCGCCGCGAGCGACGCGGGCGACGCCACCGGGCTGACCTTCTCGCCGGACTCCGCGTGGCTGGCCTGGTCGGCGCCGGGCCCCGGCAGCCTGCGGCAGCTGAAACTGGCCGCCACCGCCGACCTCGCGGTCACCGACGCGACCCCGCTGCGCTTCAACGACTACGCCCCGGCCTTCACCGCCGACGGCCGCCATCTGGCGTTCCTGTCCGAGCGGGCCTTCGACCCGGTCTACGACGCGCATGTCTTCGACCTGTCCTTCGCCAACGCGGGCCGCCCCTACCTGATCACGCTGGCCGCGACGACCCCGTCGCCCTTCGGGCCGCAGCGGCACGGCAGGCCGTACGAGCCGGACGAGGACGAGCAGGACGGCGGCGGGAAGGGCGAGGAGGACAAGAACCGCGACAAGGGCGACGGCGACGCGAAGAGCGAAGGGCCGCGCACCCCCGCCACCCGGGTCGACGCCGAGGGTCTTGCCGACCGGATCGTGCCCTTCCCGGTCGAGGCGGGCCGCTACTCGGGGCTGCGCGCGGCCAAGGGCGGTGTGCTGTGGCTGCGCCACCCGCTGGTCGGCACGCTCGGCTCGGCCCTTGCCACGCCGGAGGCGCAGCCGCCCGGCACCCTGCTCGAACGCTACGACCTGGTGCAGCTGCGCAAGGAGGAGCTGGCCGAGGACGCCGACGACTTCGCGGTCACCGGCGACGGCACGAAGGTGCTGCTGACCGACGGCAGCCGGCTGCGGGTGGTGCCCGCGGACAGCAAGGCCGACGCGGACGACGAGTCCGGCAGCTCGGTCACCGTGGACCTGTCGCGGATCCGGCTGACCGTGCAGCCGCAGGACGAGTGGCGGCAGATGTTCGCCGAGACCCACCGGCTGGCCAGGGACAACTTCTGGCGGGCCGACATGGGCGGCCTGGACTGGGACGGCGTCGCCGAGCGCTACCGCCCGCTGCTGGACCGGATCGCCACCCACGACGACCTGGTCGACCTGCTGTGGGAGCTGCACGGCGAGCTGGGCACCTCGCACGCCTACGTCGTGCCGCCCGGCGGCTACCGCGACCCGCTGCACCGGCAGGGGCTGCTCGGCGCGGACCTGTCGCGCACCGGCGACGGGCGCTGGCGGGTCGACCGGGTGCTGCCCGGCGAGTCCTCCGACCCGCAGGCCCGCTCGCCGCTGTCGGCTCCGGGTGTCGCGGTACGCGCCGGGGATGTGCTGCTGGCCGTCGACGGCCGCCCGGTGGACCCGGTGGCGGGTCCGGGGCCGCTGCTGGTCGGCACCGCGGGCAAGCCGGTGGAGCTGTCGGTGGCCGCCGAGTCGGGCGGGCCTGTCCGGCATGTGGTGGCGGTGCCGCTCGACGGCGAGGAGGCGCTGCGCTACCACGACTGGGTCGCGGGGCGGCGCGCCCATGTGCACGAGGTGTCCGGCGGGCGGCTGGGCTATCTGCACGTGCCCGACATGGTCGGCAGCGGCTGGGCGCAGCTGCACCGCGACCTGCGGGTCGAGGTGGCGCGCGAGGGCCTGGTGGTGGACCTGCGGGAGAACCGCGGCGGCCACACCTCGCAGCTGGTCGTGGAGAAGCTGGCCCGCCGGATCGTCGGCTGGGACCTGCCGCGCGGCGGCCACCCGATCAGCTACCCGCAGGACGCCCCGCGCGGGCCGGTCGTCGCCGTGGCCGACGAGCTCTCCGGCTCCGACGGCGACGTGGTGAATGCGGCGATCCGGGCGCTGGGCATCGGCCCGGTCGTCGGCACCCGCACCTGGGGCGGTGTGATCGGCATCGACAGCCGCTACCAGCTGGTCGACGGCACCGCGGTCACCCAGCCCAAGTTCGCCTTCTGGCTGGAGGGCTACGGCTGGGACGTGGAGAACCACGGCGTCGACCCGGACGTGGAGGTGGTCTGCGCCCCGCAGCAGTGGGCCGCGGGCGAGGACCCCCAGCTGGACAAGGCCGTCTCGCTGGCACTGGCCGCCCTGGAGACCTCCCCCGCCAAGACGCCGCCGTCCCTGCCGCCGCTCCGGTAGGACCGAGCCGCGCCCTGCCGCCGCTGCCCCGGAGCCGCGCCCGCGCCCTTGCGAGGGTGCGGGCGGGCGGCCGGTAGCATGCGAAGCCCCCGTACGCCCCCGAGAAGGGAGCCCCGCCATGGCGGGAGAGCCCCAGGCCGACTGCCTGTTCTGCAAGATCGTCGCGGGGGAGATCCCCGCGACGATCGTCCGCGAGACGCCGACCACGCTCGCCTTCCGCGACATCAACCCGCAGGCGCCCACGCATGTGCTGGTCATCCCGCGGGTGCACTATCCCGATGTCGCGACCCTGGCGGCGGGCGACCCCGGTGCGGTCGTGGACGTGGTGCGGGAGGCCGGCGAGGTGGCGGCGCAGGAGAAGGTCGAAGGGACCGGCTACCGGGTCGTCTTCAACACCGGCCCGGGAGCCGGCCAGACCGTCTTCCACGCCCACGCCCATGTGCTGGGCGGCCGCGACCTCCAGCGGCTGGTCTGAGGCGGCCACGCCGCCGTCCACCGGTGCCCGCACGCGAACTCGTCGTCCTCGGCACCGCCAGCCAGGTCCCGACCCGGCAGCGCAACCACAACGGCTATGTGCTGCGCTGGGACGGCGAGGGCATCCTCTTCGACCCCGGCGAGGGCAGCCAGCGCCAGATGCTGCACGCCGGGGTGTCCGCGCACAACCTGACGCGGATCTGCGTCACACATTTCCACGGCGACCACTCCCTCGGCCTTGCCGGGGTGATCCAGCGGATCAACCTCGACCGGGTGCCGCACCCGATCACCGCCCACTACCCGGCGAGCGGGCAGCGCTACTTCGACCGGCTGCGCCATGCCACCGCCTACCGGGAGACCGCCGACCTGCGCGAGGAGCCGGTCACCGGCGACGGAGTGCTGGCCGTGACCGCGGACTTCACCCTCGAAGCGCGCCTGCTCTCCCACCCGGTCGAGTCGTACGGCTACCGGCTGACCGAACCCGACGGCCGCCGGATGCTGCCCGCCCGGCTGGCCGAGCACGGCATCGCCGGACCCGACATCGGCCGCCTCCAGCGCGAGGGCGCACTGAACGGCGTCACCCTTGCCGAGGTCAGCGAGCCGCGCCGGGGGCAGCGCTTCGCCTTCGTCATGGACACCCGGCTCTGCGAGGCCGTGCCGCAACTGGCCGAGGGCTGCGACCTGCTGGTGATCGAGTCGACCTTCCAGGACCAGGACGCGGCAATTGCCGAGGAATACGGTCACCTGACCGCGGGCCAGGCCGCGGCGGTGGCCCGCGACGCGGGTGTGCGCCACCTGGTGCTGACGCACTTCTCGCAGCGCTACACCGAGCCCGGGGGCTTCGAGGCGCAGGCTAGGGCGGCGGGCTTCACCGGCGCCCTGACCATTGCCGAGGATCTGACCCGGGTCCCGGTGCCCGGCCGCCGCTGAGCCCGGGACCCGCCCGCGCGGCTACGGCAGGAAGTACATCGGGTTGGGCAGCTTGACGGACTTGTCCGCGTAACCGCCCGACAGGTCGCTGTACTGGTCGCCGAAGTTGCCGATGATGTCGTAGCCCAGCGACTCGATGTGCGCCCGGGTGCCGGACTTGTACTGGATGGTGGTGCAGGTCGAGCCGCAGCTCAGGTAGGCCGGCGGGTTCGCTTTGTTCTTCAGGTAGAGGTGCGCGGTGTCGGGCGCGGGCTTGTAGCCGACCGCGGTCAGGTTGCGTACGGTGTCCGCGCGCTGGGCCTCGGGGCGGCCGGTGATCCAGAAGACCGTGACGCCCTGGTCCGCCGCCCAGTTGGCGAGGGTGTCCATGCCGAAGACCGCCGGCATGTTCTTGTTGTCCAGGTAGGCCTGGTTGCTGGCCGGGGTGTAGTTGAAGCCCACTTCCAGCTCGTAGTTGTACGTGAGCACGCTGGTGTCGTCGACGTCCAGCACGATCGCGGGCTTGCTGTGGCTGCCGTGCTTGCCGTGGCCGCGCAGCTCGTGCGCCAGGTCGGACTTGGCCTTGGCCTCGATGCCGGCCAACTGGCGGGCGTAGCTGCTGTCCGCCGACGCGAAGTGCTCGCCCGAGGCGTCGACGGTGTCGCCGTAGTAGGCCTTGATCTCGTTCACCACGTCGGTGAGGTTGGGGATCTCCTTGTCGCTGCGCGGCACCGAGTTGTCCGCGGTGGCGGCGCCTACGCCGTAGAAGGTGGCTCCCAGGGTGGCCGCGGCAGCGGCCAGCGCCAGCGAACGGCGGGACAGACGGGCACGGGGCATGACGGTGCTCCTTCAACGCTGGTTGGTGCGGCGAAAGTTAGACCCCCTGATCCAGGCAGGTCAAGGAAGGTCTACGCGCGTATCGTCACATCGCAGGTCAGAAGCTGTTTCCTTGGTGTTTCACCGGAGTTCGCCCCGGCGTCACCAACCGGCCGCGTCGAGGATGCGCGAGGCGGCCGCCGGCGAGTCCACCAGCGGATGCAGCGCCAGCGCCCGCAGCGCGGAGCGCCGCGACCCCGTCGCCGCCGCCTCGATCGCCGCCCGCTCCACCGACTTGACCGCCAGCATCAGCCCCGCCTGGTGCTCGTCGGGCGCCGCCGCAGGCGCCACCGGCCGCGCCCCGAAGGCGCCCACCTCGCAGGGCACTTCCACCACCGCTTCGGCGTCCAGGAAGGGCAGCGCCCCGCCGGACGGCACGTTGAGGATCAGCACCGTCCGCTCGTCCCGCGCGATGGCCCGCATCAGCGCGAGCGCCACCCGGTCGTAGCCGCCGCCGTCCAGGTCGTGCGGGTCGCGCTGCCAACCGCCGCTCGCCGCGCGGCTGTCGGCCCCGTAGGTCTCCTCCCGCTCCCGCCTGGCGCCCTGCCACAGCTCGTACGCCCGGGAGGGCTCGCGGTCGGCCGCCGCGAAGAAGGCGCCCTGCTGGCGGTCGAGGTATTCGCCCCTGGTGGACTCGGCGGCCCGCACCGCGGCCAGCGTCTCGCGGCGGAAGTAGTAGTAGTGCAGGTACTCGTTCGGCAGCGAGCCGAGCGCCGCGAGCCATTCCGCGCCGAAGAGCCGGCCCTCCTCGAAGGTGCCCAGCGCCGCCGGGTCCGCCAGCAGCCCCGGCAGCAGGTCGCGCCCGGCCACCGTGAGGCGGCGCAGCCAGCCCAGGTGGTTCAGGCCCACGTAGTCGTAGCCGAAGTCCGGCGCGTCCGGGTCGGCGCCCGCCGCCCGCGCCGCCCGCCGCACCAGGCCCACCGGCGAGTCGCAGATGCCGATCACCCGCGGGCCGAGCACCCGGGACATCGCCTCGGTGACCATGCCCGCCGGATTGGTGAAGTTGATCACCCAGGCGTCCGGCGCCAGCGCCCGTACGCGCTCGGCGACACGCACCGCGACCGGCAGCGTCCGCAGCCCGTAGAGCACCCCGCCGGCGCCCACCGTCTCCTGCCCGAGCACCCCCTCGGCCAGCGGCAGCCGCTCGTCGCGCACCCGGCCCGCCGTACCGCCGACCCTGATCGCGGAGAAGACGAAGTCCGCGCCGCGCACCGCGTCGTCCAGGCCGTCCGCGAGCCTCACCGCGGGTCCGCCCGCGCCCGACCCCGCGAGCACCGCGGCCACCACCCGCAGCCGCAGCGGGTCCTCGTCGTAGAGGACCACCTCGGTGATCAGCGGGTCGCCGGCCAGCGCCCGGTGCACCAGCGGCACCCGGAAGCCGCCACCGCCGAGAATCGTGAGCTTCACCCGCACTCCGTCCTCCGGGCCCACCCGCCTTGCGGGCGTGCGACGCCATTTGTCAGACCGGACCCGGCGTCCTCGTCACTGTCAGTGCTGTCGTGCACAGTGTGTCCCATGGACGACCAGCCCGTTCTCGACCCGCTCCGCGCGGTGCGCACCCCGGGGGACCCGGCGACCGACGTGTATCTCACCGGCACCGTCTTCCTCGACATCATCTTCACCGGCCTCGACAGCGCGCCCGTGCGGGGCACCGAGTCCTGGGCGCGCGGCATGGGGTCGAGCCCCGGCGGGGTGGCCAACATGGCGACCGCCCTCGCCCGCCTCGGCCTGCACACCACCCTGGCCGCGGCCTTCGGCGACGACATGTACGGCGACTACTGCTGGGACAGCCTCTCCGCGGGCGAGGGCATCGACCTGGGGCCCTCCCGCCGCATCCCCGGCTGGCACTCCCCGGTGACCGTCTCGATGGCCTACGAGGGCGAGCGGACCATGGTCAGCCACGGCCACCGGGCGCCGCCGGCCGAGGAGGCCCTGCCAGCCTGCCCGCCGCCCGCAAGGGCCGCCGTCGCCTCGCTCGGCCAGCGCGAGCGGGCCTCCGACGAGGCGCCGGCGCCCGACCCCGACCGGGAGTGGATCGCGAAGGCCGCCGCGAACGGCACCAAGGTCTTCGCCGACGTCGGCTGGGACGACACCGGCCGCTGGGACCCGGGCGACCTCGACGGCCTCGCCCATTGCGCGGCCTTCCTGCCCAATGCGGCGGAGGCCATGCGCTACACCCGCACCGCCACCCCGGCGGCAGCCGCCCGCAAGCTCGCCGAGCTGGTCCCGCTGGCCGTGGTCACCCTCGGCGCCGAGGGCGCCGTCGCGGTGGACTCGGGCAGCGGCGAGACCGCCGAGGTGCCCGCGCTGATCGTGGACGCCCTGGACCCCACCGGCGCCGGGGACGTCTTCGTCGCCGGCTTCGTCACCGGCACCCTGGCAGGCTGGCCGCTCCCCGACCGGCTCGCCTTCGGCTCGCTGTGCGCGGCGCTTTCCGTGCAGGAATTCGGCGGCTCGCTGTCCGCGCCCGGCTGGATCGAGGTCGCCGCCTGGTGGACGCGGGCCAAGGCGGCGGCAGGCACCCCGCCCGAGGCCCTGCGCAGATACGCCTTCCTCGACGCCCTGATCCCGCCGGCCCCGCGCCGCTGGCCGCTGCCGCGCGCGGTGCCCACCATCGGCTTCCGCCGCCCGTGAGGCGCCCGTGGGTCGGGGCGCAGGGCAGGGCCCCGGCCACAACGGCAAATCCCCTCGGCCGCCGACGTCCCACGTCGTAGGCTTGGTAATCCAAGGCCCGATCGGGCTCCTCGATCAGCAGAAAGCGGGATGAGCAGGCCTTAGCGCCGGCCCATGACTCAGACACCGGCAAAGCAGCAGCCGCAGCCGCCGCAGGCGCGCGCCCACTTCGTCGTACCGGCCAAGCACCCCATGGTGACCGTCCTGGGGTCTGGCGACGCTCTCCTCCGCGTGATCGAGCAGGCCTTCCCGGCTGTCGACATCCACGTGCGGGGCAACGAGGTCAGTGCGGTCGGCGAGGCAGACGAGGTGGCACTCGTCCAGCGGCTGTTCGACGAGATGATGCTGGTGCTCCGCACCGGCCAGCCCATGTCGGAGGACGCCGTCGAGCGCTCCATCGCCATGCTCAGGGCCAACGGAAGCGCCGCGGACGAGGACGCCGAGACACCCGCCCAGGTGCTCACGCAGAACATCCTGTCAAGCCGCGGCCGCACCATCCGCCCCAAGACGCTCAACCAGAAGCGGTACGTCGACGCGATCGACCGCCACACCATCGTCTTCGGCATCGGCCCCGCCGGTACGGGCAAGACGTATCTGGCGATGGCCAAGGCGGTCCAGGCCCTGCAGTCCAAGCAGGTCAACCGGATCATCCTGACCCGCCCCGCGGTCGAGGCCGGCGAGCGCCTGGGCTTCCTGCCCGGCACCCTCTACGAGAAGATCGACCCGTATCTGCGCCCGCTCTACGACGCGCTGCACGACATGCTCGACCCGGACTCGATCCCCCGCCTGATGGCGGCCGGCACCATCGAGGTCGCCCCGCTGGCGTACATGCGCGGCAGGGCGCAGCCGGTCTTCACCAAGGTGCTGACGCCCTCCGGTTTCCGACCGATCGGCGAGCTTCAGGTCGGTGACCTGGCCATCGGGTCGAACGGCGAACCGACCCCGGTGCTTGGTGTGTACCCACAGGGCGAGAAGGACATCTACCGGGTCACAGCGCAGGACGGGTCGTCGACGCTGTGCTGCGGTGAGCACCTGTGGACGGTGAGGACCGCCGCTGACCGGCGCCGCGACAAGCCGTGGCGCGTTCTTGAGACCAAGGAGATGATCGGCAACCTCCGGGCCGCCCACGCACGGCGGTACGAGCTGCCTCTGCTCACAGCCCCGGTGTGCCTTCCCGCGCAGGAGGTCCCGATGGACCCCTATGCGCTCGGTCTGCTGCTCGGCGACGGCTGTCTCACCGGATCGACCACGCCGTCGTTCTCCCCTGGGGACCTTGAGTTGATCCCGGCACTGGAAGCGGCGCTTCCCGGCGTCAAGGCGACCTCAAGAGGCCGGGTCGACCACACCCTGAACCGGGTACGCGCGGTCGGCGACGTCGTCACGCTGGAGAATCCGGTCACGGCCGCTCTGCGGACACTGGACCTGCTCGGCAACAGGTCGCACGCGAAGTTCGTCCCCGACGTCTACCTGCAGAATTCCGCCGAGGTCAGGCTGGCCGTGCTCCAGGGCCTGCTGGATGCCGACGGTGGCCCGGCCGTCCAGGACGGCCGTACGTGCCGCGTGCAGTACACGACCACATCGGTCCTGCTTCGGGACGACGTGGTGGCGCTCGTCCAGTCCCTCGGCGGCGTTGCTTACACCGGGCGCCGGGCCGCGGAGGGTCGCACCCCGGGCCGGGTGAACGGACGCGACGTGCACCACCGTTACGACGCCCATGTCCTCGACATCCGGTTGCCCGAGGGTGTCGAGCCCTTCCGTCTGGCCCGCAAGCGCGCCTCGTACCACGCGGCCGGCGGCGGCGGCCACCCGATGCGGTTTATCGACAGCATCGAGCCGGCCGGGCGCGAGGAAGCGGTGTGCATCCAGGTCGCGGCAGCCGACTCGCTCTATGTCACCGAGGACTATCTGCTGACGCACAACACGCTCAACGACGCCTTCATCATCCTGGACGAGGCGCAGAACACCAGCGCCGAGCAGATGAAGATGTTCCTGACCAGGCTCGGCTTCGACTCGAAGATCGTCATCACCGGTGACGTGACGCAGGTCGACCTGCCGAACGGCACCAAGAGCGGGCTGCGGCAGGTGCAGGACATCCTCGACGGCGTCGAGGACGTGCACTTCTCCCGGCTCACCAGCACCGACGTGGTGCGCCATAAGCTGGTCGGACGCATCGTGGACGCCTACGAGCGGTATGACAGCGCGGTCGCCGAGGAAGAAAGCGGCAACAGCCGCGGCGGCGCACGGCCCAAGAGAAAGTAACCGACCACATCATCATGGCGATCGACGTCAACAACGAGTCCGGCTGGGAGATCGACGAGCAGGCGGTCCTCGACGCCGCCCGCTACGCGCTCCGGCACATGCGCATCCATCCGCTGTCCGAACTGTCGGTGATCGCCGTGGACGCCGACGCGATGGAGCAGCTGCACGTGCAGTGGATGGATCTGCCGGGCCCCACCGATGTCATGTCCTTCCCGATGGACGAGCTGCGGCCCGGCAAGGAGGACGAGGAGCCCGCGCAGGGGCTGCTCGGTGACATCGTGCTGTGCCCCGAGGTCGCCAAACAGCAGGGGGAGGAGGCGCCGACCGGCCACTCCATGGACGAGGAGCTGCAGCTGCTCACCGTGCACGGCGTCCTCCACCTGCTCGGCTACGACCACGAGGAGCCGGACGACAAGGCCGAGATGTTCGGCCTGCAGAAGGCCATCCTGGACGGGTGGCGGGCCGAGCGCGGCATCGAGGGGCCCTCGCCCGCGCCCACCACCCACTGACGGCGGCGCGCACCGCATGATCGTCTCCGCAGTTCTGCTGGTCATCGTCGCCTGGCTGGCCGCGTGCGCCGAGGCCGCCATCGCCAGGATCTCCCGCTTCCGGGCCGAGGACGCCCTGCGCTCGGGCCGCAAGGGCGCCGCGAACCTGCTGGCCGTGGCCTCCGACCCGACCCGCTATCTCAATGTCGCGCTGCTGGTCAGGGTCGGCTGCGAGACAGCGGCCGCGGTGCTGATCACCGTGGTCTGCGACCGGGGTTTCGACCGTACGTGGCAGGTGCTCGCCGTCGCGATCGGCGTGATGGTGCTGGTGTCCTACGTGGCCGTGGGCGTCTCGCCGCGCACCATCGGCCGCCAGCACCCGATGAACACCGCGACGGCGGCCTCGTACGTCCTGCTGCCGCTGGCCAGGGTGATGGGCCCGGTGCCCGGCCTGCTGATCCTGCTCGGCAATGCGCTGACGCCGGGGAAGGGCTTCAAGCGCGGCCCGTTCGCGAGCGAGGCGGAGCTGCGGGCGATGGTCGACCTCGCCGAGTCCGAGTCGCTGATCGAGGACGACGAGCGCCGTATGGTGCACTCGGTCTTCGAGCTGGGCGACACCATCGTGCGCGAGGTGATGGTGCCGCGGCCGGAACTGGTGATGATCGAGCGCTTCAAGACGATCCGCCAGGCCACCACGCTGGCGCTGCGCAGCGGCTTCTCGCGCATCCCGGTCACCGGTGAGAGCGAGGACGACGTCGTCGGCTTCGTCTACCTCAAGGACCTGGCCCGGCGCACCCACATCAACCGGGAGGCGGAGAGCGACCTGGTCTCCACGCTGATCCGGCCGGCCGCCTTCGTGCCCGACACCAAGAACGCCGGGGACCTGCTGCGGGAGATGCAGCGCGACCGCAACCACGTCGCGGTCGTGGTCGACGAATACGGCGGCACCGCGGGCATCGTCACGATCGAGGACATCCTGGAGGAGATCGTCGGCGAGATCACCGACGAGTACGACCGGGAGACCCCGCCGGTGGAGGAGCTGGGCGGCGGCCGCCACCGGGTCACCGCCCGGCTCGACATCGGCGACCTCGGCGAGCTCTACGGGGTGCTGCTGGACGACGACGACGTCGAGACGGTCGGCGGGCTGCTCGCCAAGTCGCTGGGCCGGGTGCCGATCCCGGGCGCGACGGTGGTGGTGCCGCTGCCCGAGGACGGCTCGGGCGAGCGTGCCACGGTGGCGCTGCGGCTGACCGCGGAGACGCAGGCCGGCCGCCGCAACCGGATCGGCACGGTGCTGGTCGAGCCGCTGGACGCGGCGCAGGCGGCGTCCGAAGGCCGGCTGCCGTCGGACGACGACGAGCTGTAGCGCCGGTTGCCGGACGCGTATTTCCGGACACGGAGAGCTACGCCCGGCGGTACGCCCTATGATCGCGCGTATGAGCGATCAGCAGCCGGCCACCGACCTGCCGGACCCGGAAGACCGCAAGCTCGTCACCCTCGCCCGCTCCGCTCGGGCCCGCAACGGGGTGCCCGAGGGCGCCGCCGTGCGCGACGAGACCGGCAGGACGTATGTGGCCGGCACGGTCGCGCTGGAGTCGCTGCGGCTCAGCGCGCTGCAGACCGCGGTGGCGATGGCGGTGGCCAGCGGCGCGAAGTCGCTGGAGGCGGCCGTGGTGGTCACGGCCGCCGAGGCCGCCGCCGACGCCGACCGGGCCGCGGTGCGCGACCTGGGCGGCGCCGGTGTGCCGGTGGTGGTGGCGGGCCCCGACGGGTCCGTGCGCGGCGTCGTCACCGCGGGCTGAGACCCGCCCGCCTGTCTCACAGCGCGTCGGGGCCGCGCTCGCCGGTCCTGACGCGTACCGCCGTCTCGACCGGCACCGCCCACACCTTGCCGTCGCCGATCTTGCCGGTGCGCGCGGCCTCGACCAGGGCGTCGAGCACCGCGTCGGCCTCCGCGTCCTCGACCAGCACCTCGATGCGGGCCTTGGGGACGAGGTCCACCCGGTATTCGGCGCCGCGGTAGACCTCGGTGTGGCCGCGCTGCCTGCCGAAGCCGCTGGCCTCGGTGACCGTCATGCCCTGCACCCCCATCTCCTGCAGGGCCGTCTTCACGTCGTCCAGCTTGTGCGGCTTGATGACGGCGGTGACCAGCTTCATCCCAGTGGGCTCCTGTCATGGGCGGCATGCGCTGTGGCGTGTACGGCGGCGCCGTGGGACATGCCGTGCGTGAGTACGCCGTGATCGTAGGCGGTCTCCGCGTGCACGGTGAGGTCCAGGCCGGTCCTTTCGTGCTCCTCGCTCGCCCGGAAGCCCATCAGCCTGTCGATGGCCCTGCCGATCCCGTACGTCGTCGCGAAGGCGTACGCCCCCACCGCCGCGACGGCGACGGCCTGCCGGCCCAGTTGCGCGAGGCCGCCGCCGTAGAGCAGGCCCTCGGGTCCGCCGGTCATCGATTCGGTGGCGAGCAGCCCGATCAGCAGGGTGCCGACGACGCCGCCGGCCAGGTGCACACCGACGACGTCCAGCGAGTCGTCCACGCCCCAGCGGAATTTCCAGCTCACCGCGTATGAGCAGAGCACGCCCGCCGCGAGCCCCACGACGGCCGCGCCCGGCACGTCGACACTGCCGCACGACGGGGTGATCGCGACCAGCCCGGCGATCGACCCGGAAGCGGCGCCCAGCGTCGTGGCGTGCCCGTCCCTGCGCTTCTCCACCAGCAGCCAGCCCAGCAGGCCCGCGCAGCCCGCGGTCTGGGTGTTGAGGAAGGCCGCGCCCGCCATGCCGTCGGCGCCGAGCGCGGAACCCGCGTTGAAGCCGAACCAGCCGAACCACAGCAGCCCGGCGCCCAGCAGCACCAGCGGCAGGTTGTGCGGGCGCATCGAGTCCTTGCGGAAGCCCAGCCGCGGCCCGAGCACGATCGCCAGCGCGAGCCCCGAGGCGCCCGAGCACACCTCGACCACCGTGCCGCCCGCGTAGTCCAGCGCGTGCAGTTTCGCGGTGATCCAGCCGCCGTCGGCGAAGACCCAGTGCGCGACGGGGACGTATACGGCCAGCGTCCACACCACCACGAAGACCACCCACGCCCCGAACCGCGCCCGGTCCGCCACCGCGCCGCTGATCAGGGCCGCGGTGATCACCGCGAAGGTCAGCTGGAAGGTCGCGAAGAGCAGCGTGGGGACATGCCCGTGCGTCGAGTCGGGGCCTATGCCGTGCATGCCGAGGTGCTTCAGGTCGCCGATGAGGCCGAGGCCGCCGGCGTCGTGGCCGAAGGCGAGGGTGTAGCCGGCGATCAGCCAGACCATCGTGACCAGCGCGATCGACACGAAGCTCATCATGAGCATGTTGAGCACGCTCTTGCTGCGGACCATGCCGCCGTAGAAGAGCGCGAGGCCCGGTGTCATCAGCAGCACCAGCGCGGTGGCGGCGAGCAGCCAGGCGGTGTCGGCCGCGTTCACGGCCGTCTGGTCGGCGGACAGCAGCAGCACGAGGGGGGTCCCCTTCCACGGGCGGGTAGGGGAAGCGTCACGGGCTCGCGTTACCGTATGTGGGCAGGCGTGTTTCCGCAGTGTTTCGTGTTGCGCGGGCGTTTCGGCACCCTCACCGGGGTGCGTCCTCGGCGCCGGGGCGCCCGACGTCCTCGTACACCCCCGGCATCGGGGAGAATGAGGCGCATGAGCGCTCGTACCCCCTCCGCCGCCGGCCCCGCACACCGGTCCGGCTTCGCCTGCTTCGTCGGCCGCCCCAACGCCGGCAAGTCCACCCTCACGAACGCTCTGGTCGGCCAGAAGGTGGCGATCACCTCCAACCGGCCGCAGACGACCAGGCACACCGTACGGGGCATCGTGCACCGCCCGGAAGCCCAGCTCGTGCTGGTCGACACCCCCGGGCTGCACAAGCCCCGCACGCTGCTCGGCGAGCGGCTCAACGACGTGGTGCGCAGCACCTGGGCCGAGGTCGACGTGATCGGCTTCTGCCTGCCCGCCGACCAGAAGCTCGGCCCCGGCGACACCTTCATCGCGCGCGAGCTGGCCGGGATCCGCAGGACACCGAAGGTCGCGGTCGTCACCAAGACCGACCTGGTCGACTCCAAGGCCCTCGCCCAGCAGCTGCTCGCGGTCGACAAGCTCAGCCGCGACCTGGACTTCGAGTGGGCCGAGATCGTGCCGGTCTCCGCGGTCGCCGGCGAACAGGTCGGCCTGCTCGCCGACCTCCTCGTCCCGCTGCTCCCCGAGGGCCCCCTGCTCTACCCCGAGGGCGACCTCACCGACGAGCCCGAGCAGATCATGGTCGCCGAGCTGATCCGCGAGGCGGCGCTGGAAGGCGTACGCGACGAGCTGCCGCACTCGATCGCCGTCGTCGTCGAGGAGATGCTCCCCCGCGAGGGCCGCCCCGCCGACCGCCCGCTGCTCGACATCCACGCCAACCTCTACATCGAGCGCCCCTCCCAGAAGGGCATCGTCATCGGCCCCAAGGGCGCCCGCCTCAAGGAGGTCGGCGTCAAGTCCCGCCAGCAGATCGAGGCCCTCCTCGGCACACCGGTCTTCCTCGACCTCCATGTGAAGGTCGCCAAGGACTGGCAGCGCGACCCGAAGCAGCTCAGGAAGCTCGGCTTCTAGTCCGCTGGCCTCCGGACCTCAGCCGCGCCCGGCGGTGCGGGCGGTCCGGGAGGGCGCGAGGTAGGGGCTCGGGCCCTTCAAGGTGCGGTGGATCGGGGCCGTCTCCGTCCGGCGGACGCCGGGGATGGCCGCCACCGGCCCGGTGAGGTAGCGGTAGAGCGCCCGCGCGTCGCGGCACAGCAGCGACGCGTAGACGTTCGCCGTCCCCGTCGTGGCCGCGGCGAAGGCCACCTCCTCGTGCGCGGCCAGCGCCTGCCCCGCCGCCGCCAGGCTGGCCGGCTCGACCTCGAGCAGCATCGCCGTGCGCATCTCGGGCGCCAGGACCCCCTGCCCGAAGTCGAGGTCGTAGTAGAGCGCCCCGCTCGCCCGCAGCTCCGCCATCCGGCGCCGTATCGTCGTCTGGGACCACCCGGTGAGCGCGGCCAGCTCCGCCGCGGGGGTGCGCCCGTCGCGGGCGAGCGCGGCGAAGAGCCGCCTGTCCTCCTCCCCGAGCACGACCGGCTCGCCGTCCTGGGTGGCGGGCGGCGGGCGCAGCGCCCGCACCTGCTCGGGCGTCAGCGGCCCGGTCCTGCTCACCGGGCTTCGCTCGTGGCCGAAGAAGACGTGCAGCATCGCGTGCGCGGTGACCTGCACCACCCGCGGCGTCTGCGGCAGCTTCTGCAGCAGCAGCGCGTCGGAGTCCGTGTCGGGTCCCGAGGCGTAGGTGAAGCAGCAGATCTCGGTGCCGCCGGACAGCAGGCTCACCCACCGGGTGTCGGTGCGCCGGGCCAGCGCCTCGCCGATCGACGCGGCGGCGTCCGGGGTGCACCGCACCCGTACGAACCACGGCGTCAGCCCGATCCGCAGCGGGTCGCTGAGCCCGAGCACCCGCAGGCCCGAGGTCTCGCGCAGCCGGGCGTAGCGGCGGGCGACGGTCTGGTCGGAGACGCCGAGCACCTCGCCGATCCGCCGGAAGGACGCCCGGCCGTCGAGCTGCAGCGCCTGCGCCACCTGCTGGTCGAGCAGGTCGAGAAGGGCCAGCGGCATCATCGACGTGTCGGATTGCATCCCCACAGCCTAGGACGTGTCGGATTCCGCCGTGAAAGCCCCATCGGCTGTGGGGTGGCGGAGCCGTGCCCCAGCCTGGGACAGTCATCGCCGCACCACCGCACCGCACCGCATGAAACGGAGTCCACCCGATGCGCAAATGGCTGCCCCTGGTGACGATCTGCCTGGGGGCCTTCATCCTCCTGGTCGACGTCACGATCGTGAACGTCGCTCTGCCGAGCATGGCGTCGGACCTCGACGCACCCTTCTCCGCCCTGCAATGGGTCATCGACGGCTACGCCCTCGCGCTCGCCGCGCTGCTGCTGGTCGCGGGCTCGCTCGGCGACCTGTTCGGCCACCGGCGGCTGTACGTGGCCGGCCTCGCCGTCTTCGCCCTGGCCTCGCTGGGCGCGGCGCTGTCACCGAACGCCGCCGTGCTGATCACCGCGCGTGCGGTGCAGGGGGTCGGCGGGGCGGCGATGTTCGCCACCTCGGCCGCGCTGGTCGCGGCGACCTATCGGGGCCGCGACCGCGGGGTCGCCTTCGGCGTGTGGGGCGCGGTCAACGGCGCCGCGGCGGCGGCCGGGCCGATCGTGGGCGGCCTGCTCACCCAGGGCTTCGGCTGGCAGGCCATCTTCCTGGTCAACCTGCCGATCGCCGCGGTCGCGATAGCGATCGCCATGCGCTCCCTGCCCGCCGCGGGCGAGCGCGGCACGGGCCGGCTCGACCTGCCGGGCGCCGCCGCCTTCACGCTGGCCGCCGGCGCGCTGACGTACGCCCTGATCCGCGGCGGCGACGACGGCTGGACGGACACGCTGGCGCTGACCGCCTTCGCGGTGGCCGCGGTCGCGGCGGTCGCCTTCGTCCTCATCGAGGCCCGCTCCGACCATCCGATGATCGAGCTGGCGCTGCTGCGCCGCCCGGTCTTCAGCGGCCTGCTCGGGGGCGCCCTGATCTACCAGGCGGCGGCCTTCAGCGGCCTGGTCTACTTCTCCCTCTGGCTGCAGGACGTCCTCCACCTCAGCCCGATCCGCGGCGGCCTGGCCCTGATGCCGATGGCGGGCACCGCCTTCATCGTCGCCGCGGCGGCCGGGCGGCACATGCACCGCTTCCCCGCGCGCGTGCCGATCGGCGGCGGCCTGTTCATCATCGGCCTGGGCTGCGGCCTGCTGGCGCTGACCGTGCACACCTCCTCGGGGCAGGCCTCGATCTTCGCGGGCCTCGCGGTGATCGGCGTCGGCGTCGGCTTCACCACGCCCGTCCTCGTCTCGGCCGCCGTCGACGCGGTCCCGCCGGACCGCGCGGGCATGGCGGGCGGCGCGGTCAACACGGCACGCCAGCTCGGCATGACGCTCGGTATCGCGCTCTTCGGCGCGGTCTTCACCGCCCGGCTGCGCAGCGTCACCGCCCACGGCGGCAGCCCGCACGCGGCATACGCGTCCGGCCTCGACCGCATCTCCCTCTACGCGGCCGCCGCGGGCCTGGCGGGCGCGATCGCCGTCTTCACCCTGGTCCGCCCGCCCCGCAAGGCGGACCAGGCCCCGTCCGACGCCCCCGCCCCGGCGGCGGCGACCCGCTGACCGGTAGGCACGGCTGACCCCTCCGACGCCGGGCCGGTATGCCGGCGACCGCCCATATGCTGAGCCCGGCGAAGGGGTGGGACATGGCAAGGCGCAGGGGGAGCGGCCCGGTTTCCGGGCCGCTGGAGATACGGGCCGCCGGTATCGGGTGGCAGCTGTTCAGCCTGGCGTGCAGCTCGCTGGGCGTGCTCAGGCTGGCCTTCGACCACAACCACTACTTCGCGGTCACGGGATGGGTGCTGCTGGCCCTCCCCGTGGCGAGCGCGGCGCTGCTTGTCGGGCGCCAGGTGCGGCTGCGCGGCCAGGAGCCGCTGCTGCGGATCGACGACGGCGGGATCGCCCTCTTCGACGGCCACACGGTCGGCTGGGGCGAGATCAGCGAGGTCCGCGAGGTCACCAGCGGCACGGGCCTGGCCTTCCTCCCCAAGGGCTCGGCCGAGCTGCCGGCCTTCGCCCCGGTGCTCCTGCCCGCCGGCGCGAAGGGCCTGGCCCGCCGCAGGACCGAGCGCTTCGGCACCCCGCTGGTCATCTATCCGCGGGCGCTGGACACCTCCAAGGAGGCGATCGTCGCCGCGGTCGGCCGCTACGGGATCCCCTATGCGGGCGCCGAGTCCGCCGAGGCCGCCATCACGTAGCGGGCCCTGGGGCATTCGGGCGATCTTCTGGCGATCTGTCCCGATTCTGACCCCCGATTCCGGTGACCGGGGTCACATATTCTTCTCACGTAAAGCGCCCCTCCATTTACTCCCGGTGAATGGAGGGGCGCCCCCTTGTGATCCCCTCCGTATAGCGTGGGTCACATACTAAGCCGCTTAGTGAACCGCACGCCCGGTATCGCACGGAGAATCGGCGCCCGGTGCGCCCACTACGAATGCGAGGCGTAGCGGGGGTCTTTGACCTGCCCTTCCGTCACCTCTAACAATTCAGGGGTCCCGCTACGGAAGAGGTAAATCCCTAATGCAGCTCCCCACGATCCCGAAGAAGCTCCCGTCGTTCGCGAAGTTCAACCAGATGTCGAAGAAGCACAAGATCACGGCGGCCGGCGCAGTTGCCGCAGCCGCGGTCGTGCTGACGGTCACCGGGCTGGAAGCGACCGCAGGAGCCGGTTCGGCGACCGCGGCGGGCGACCCCACCGGGTTCTCCGTCTCCGCCGGTACGCACGCCAAGGAACTCGGCGCGCAGACCGGTATGGCGTCGCAGCACGCCATTCACGACGCCGCACCGCAGACGACGCAGAAGAAGACCGACCTCGCCGAGGCCTCCAAGAAGGCCACGGAGAAGACCACGGAGAAGAAGGCCACGCACAAGGCAGCGCCGAAGAAGGCGGCCGCGGCCGCCGCCGACCGCGCCAAGTCCAAGGCGGCGGCCAACCGCTCCACCCACCGCGCCCCGGTCTCCGTACCGAAGAAGACGCACACCGTCGCCACTCCGAAGAAGGCGGCTCCCGCCCCGAAGAAGGCGACCGTCAAGAAGTACGCGAACAACCTGGACGGTTGGATCAAGCAGTCGCTCGACATCATGCACAAGAAGGGGATTCCCGGTAGCTACGAGGGAATTCACCGCAACATCATCCGTGAGTCCAGCGGTAACCCGAAGGCGATCAACCTGTGGGACATCAACGCCCGCAACGGCATTCCCTCGAAGGGTCTGCTCCAGGTGATCAACCCGACCTTCGACCGTTACCACGTGTCGGGTACGTCCCACAACATCTACGACCCGGTCGCCAACATCACCGCCGCGTGCAACTACGCGGCCGACCGCTACGGCTCGATGGACAACGTGAACTCGGCGTACTGATCGCCCCCGCCTGAGGCCCCTTCCCGGGGCAGGTGAGACGAAGGGCGGCGCGGACCTGCGAAGGCCCGCGCCGCCCTTCGGCGTGCCCGCCCATGCCGCTCAGGGCCGGCAGGTGCTCGAATCCGGCGAGCACAGCCATCCGTCGTTGCCCGGGTGGTCCATGTCGTGAAGGAGGCCGAACAGGCTCGCGACGACGACCAGAGCGAAGACCGCACAGGTGGCGAGGCCGACCCACAGGGCGACCTTCCGCCACGGCAGCGCGCGGGACGCGGACGCACTGGCATCCGCGTCGCGCGACTCGGGCGGCTCGGACCCGCCGGTGTGCCGGCCCGCGTAGCGCGGGCTCACAGCGTGGCCGCGATCGGCTCGGACGTCCCGGTGACATCGAAGTCGCGGGCTTTCCCCGTGGTGTTCAGATGCGCGATGTCGCCCTGTTCCAGAGTGATCCCGAGCGGCCCGAACCCCTGGGACTGCGTCGCGCGGTGCCCGACCTCCGTGTCGGTGCCGTCGAAGGCGTCGGCGCTGTCGCTGAAGTTGCCGGCCGCCTCGTGGAGCCGCCCGGTGATCACCTCGTTCAGTGCCTCCCAGTGGGCGTGCATGTCCTTCAGGCTGCCCACGAAGGCCCAGCCGGCATCCTGCCGCGCGACCTCCCAGCCCGCTTCCTCCGCCGCGCCCGTCGTCGTCCTGATACGGCCCGCGACCCCCTCGCACTCGCCGGCCAGCCGGCGCAGGTAGGACGACGAGACCCCCACGTCCGGGTCGCCGCCCCAGACCGGCGGCGGTGCGACGGGCTTCGGCAGCGGCTCAGGAGAGGGCAGATGCGGCGGCGTCACCGGATCCTGCGGGACCACCGGCGGAGAAGAGGTCGCAGGACCGGGCGCCGAGGTCACGGAATAGGCCGACCGAGGATCGACAGGATGAGTCAAGCTGTCCCCCACCAAGAACACCCCGCTGTCAGCCAGTCACTCTAGCCGCACGCGCCCCGCCGCACACCGCCGCAATTACGCCACATCGCCCGCCAGGGCCGGCGGAACGTGCTTCGCCGGCCCGGGGGCCGTCCGGACGATCCAGGACACCGGCCGCATCAACGAGTGCGACCTTCTCGTCGCCGTGCCAGCGGGCCTGTACCTCGTGGAGATCAAGAGCCACCCGGGCCGGCTCGCCTGGCGGCCGAGCGGGGAGCGGTCAGAGCAGGCCGTTCTGCCTGGCCCAGGCGATGAACTGGCCCTGACGGCAGCCGCGCGGGTAGTACATGCCTGATGTGATCATCGCGTCCACGAGCGACGTGGCGGCGTACGCCGTTGTGTGACCGGCCCGAACAGAGTCCGCGATGATGCGGAGCGAGCCACACACCCGGACCTTGTGCTGCTTGCCGATCCGCCGGGCGTCACTGTCATCGATCACTGCGACAGCGCCGTGCAGGTCTGCCCACGCCAGGACTGTGGCCTCTCCGCCGTCGCGGTGGCCCGGGGCGACGCGCTCGGTCCAGGTGACCAATGTCAGGATTTCGGCGAGCGCGATGCGTTCCTCGGGGTCATCGCCCAGGGCCACGACGTCAAGCCAGTCCAGGCCGTCTGTCGGGAGGTCGTGGCGCTCTAACTCGCCGCGGACCACATCGGTGGTCACGTTTCCTCCCGGCGCAGCGAGGTAGCGCTGCGCGATGTCGCCGAGTATGTCGATCTTGTCCGCCTTGATGGCGTGATGCAGTGGGGACGCATCCCACACGAGGCATGGAGCGGACAGGTCGGCTATGCGTGGAGCCTCCGTCACGGCAGAGGTTCCTCCAGGTTCCGGCTCGGCAGTTGCTCCTCGGTGATTGCACCGTAGAGCAACTCCACTGTCCGTGCGCCGTTGATAACACCCTGCTCCCAGGCGGCAAGGGCGGCCTGCCGCCACATCGTTCCCGTGGTCCCGATCTCCAGGTCGGGAACCGGGGCGCTACCGTGTGCAGCCAGGAAGTCTCCGAGCTGGGGTGTGTCTGCTTTTTGCCGTCGTGCTTCTGTGCCATTGAGTAGGCCCAGTTCACGTGCCCTGTTGACCACGGCGCTCCAGGAGAGCCGGTAGCTTGCTGCCAACCCCAGGAGAGTTGCCCTGGGGCTTTGGCCTTCCGCGGCATGCGACCAGGCGTTGGTCACATCCCGGCTGGGAAGCAGGAACTCTCCGGCGAAGCAGTCGATGCGGTCTTCTTGCTCGCTGCGGCTGGCCGCCACTCCTGCATCGCTGTGGTAGGCGTCCTGGAGAAGGTGATGGCCGAGTTCGTGTGCCGCGGTCCAGCGACGCCGGCCGGGGTCGAGCCTGCCGCTGACGACCGCGACACCGTAACCGTCGCAGAGCAGCGAAGCACCTTCAGCGGCCTCGTCGACGACGGTCAGGAACAGTCCGAGTTGTTCCACGACATCGGCCAGCGGGCCGAGCGGGCCGGAAACCTTTCCCAGCGACCTGCGAGCTGTCTCCGCCAGCGTGACGGGATCGACCTCGGCTTCGCCGCGCAGAAGTGCGGGATCGGGGAGCGGAGGGGTGAGGTGCTGGTGATCGATGAGCCACGAGGCGGCGCGGGCATGCTCCTCCAGCCGGGCATCCAGTCGATACCGGGCCTTGGACGCGTCGTCCGCTGTCTCTTCCAGCGCCGTGCGCCGCGCGACAAGAGCGGCGGGCGGCCGTGACACCAGATGAGCCAATGGGACGCCCAACGCGTTGGCCAGGCGAAACAGCTCCAGCGCCGTGATCCTGCGCTCGCCCGCCTCTATCCGCACGACGGCCGTACGATCCAGCTCCAGCTGCGATGCCAGCTCAGTCTGGTTCAAGCCCGCAGCCAGACGTGCCTCGGCGACTCGCTCGCCTACTTCCGCCCAGCTTTCCACTGTCCCCATGTGTGTGATTCTCGCACAGTGCGCTGGTATAGCGAGATATGCAGCGTGTGTAAGTGCGGCAAGGTCTGCGACGAGTTCGGTTCGGACGAAGGCGTTCCCTGCAGCCTCCTGGCGCGTCCTGCACGGACCGAGGCTCTGAATGGCAGGAGGTGGCATTCAAGCCAACGGCGGCTCCGCGCATGGCGGAGCCGTCCTGCCAGGAGGCGGTCAGATGTGCTGGGCCGCGTAGGAGACGAAGGCCGACCACTCGGCGGGGCCGAATGCGAGCTGCGGGCCCTCGGGGTCCTTGGAGTCGCGTATGTGGATGGTGCCGGGGGAGGCGGCGACCTCGACGCAGTCGGCGCTTTCGTTGCTGCTGTAGCTGCTCTTGAACCAGTGCAACTCGGCAGAGGGCTCGATCGTCATGTCTCTCCCAGGACCTTCTCGATGAACACCAGGGACTCCCGCGGGGTGAGAGCCTGCGCCCGGATAATCCCATACCGAGCTTCCAGCGTCATGATCTCGCTTCGATCGGTGGTCAGGCGGTCGAAGTGCTGGACCGAGACGAGGCCAACGGTCGGGCCGTTCTTCGTGTCCAGCAAGCGGATCTCTCCGCCCATCCCCGCGTGGTCCTCGCGGTCCGTCGGCATCACCTGGATCTCCACGTTCCGCAACTGACCCACCTCCAGAAGCCGTTCGAGCTGCCCTCGCATGACCGCCCTTCCGCCCAGCGGGCGTCGCAGCGTTACCTCCTCCTGGACGAAGCTCAGGATCGGCGCGGGCCAGCGGCTGAAGATGCTCTGCCGCGCCATTCGTGCCGCGACGTATCGCTCGATCGTCTCCTCGTTCAGCAGCGGGCGGCGCATCTGATACAGCGCCCGGGTGTACTCCTCGGTCTGGAGCAGGCCGTGGATGTTGTGGTTGCCGTACGCGCCCATCGAAACGGCGTCGGCTTCCAGCTTCGCCAGGTCGCGGACCTTGCGCGGGTATCGCGCCTGCTCCACGTCGTCCTTGAAGGCACTCGGCATGCCGCCGGCGTCCAGCACTTCGTCGGCCGTGTCGAGGAATGCGGGCTTGGGCGCCCGGCGGCCTCGTTCGACCGAGGAGACATGCTCCTCGCTGTAGCTGATGGCCTGGCCCAGTTCCGCCTGGGTCAACCCGGCCCGCTCGCGCCAGAGTTTGACCTGCCTGCCGACCGTCTTGAGGACGTCGCCCGCGCCGTCCTCCCAGTCCTGGTCGTCCAAGTCGCTGGCCGTCTGCCCTGACACCGTCGTCATCGGGCTCACCTCCGCCGTTCGTGTGCGTACCGGACGGCTCACGTGCGTTCGGCACTGCGTAGTCCTCAGCGTAGTAACGACCATCAACGCTCTGTCACATGAACAGTGAAATCTCCACCCAGACCGCGCCGAGCGGACACTGCCCGCGCCCGCCGCCGACGTCTCCACCGGGGCGCGGTAAGCCACGCCCCGGTGGGTCGCGCCCCGCCGCGTCGGGCGCCTTCTTGTAAGGACCCAAGAAAAAACGGGGAAAGTGCCCATCCCACCAGACCTCCGCCCGCACTCACCCGAACGGGTGACGGGTGATCAGATCAGCGGTTCGGGTGAGGTACGGTCGGCGCTACAACAGCACACGAAAATGGCCCCCGGCAGGACGGCAATCCTGGTCGAGGGCCTGACCACATAGGAAGCGATACCTTCCCGATGGCTGACTCGCAGTCTAACGCGGCCCTGCCCGCGCCGCCCCTCCCCGAGGGTGCGCCACCCGCCGGAGTGATCCACGTACGGCACCGGCACGCCGACCGCTTCACGGTCGTCGGAAACCACCTCGCGCAGCACCCCCACCTGTCGGCGGTGGCGATCGGGCTGGCCGTGTACATCCAGTCGCTTCCTGACGGGGCGCCGGTGAGCGTGAAGGCACTGGCAGCGCACTTCCCCGAGGGAGAGGTGACGGTCCGCCGCGCGATGAACGAACTCCAGGCGGCCGGTTACCTGGAGCGGCGGCGGGTGCCGCTGGGCGGCGGGCGGTTCGCGACGCGGGCGTTCGCGTACGACCGGCCCCGGAATGCGGGCCCGACGTCGGGCCCGGGCCGCCGCGACGGACGCGGCTCCCGCCCCGCGCCAGGACCGGGCTCCGGCCCGGCGGCGCGAGGCCTTCGCGGCGGCCTTGCGCACGGCGGGCGCGGGCTCGTCGGGCCGTCCCGGGCGCCTCGTACGCACCGGGCCGCGCCCGTCACCGTACGGGCGGCGGCCCCGGCACAGTCCGGTCCCGCCGCGGACGTCCTCTCCCGGCTGCGGCTGGCCGACCCCCGCTTGCTGCTGTCGGCCCGCGACATCGCCCACCTGGCGCCGAGCGTGGACGACTGGCTCGCCCGCGCGGTGGCCCCGGCGCAGATCACCCGGGCGCTCACCACGGGCCTGCCGCCGCTACCGGAGCCGATCCACCACCCGGCCCGCTTCCTCGAACACCGCCTCACTGCCCTGCTCCCGCCTCCGCTGCCCCCCGAGACCGCCCGCCCGGCGCCCCTGCGCACCTGCGACGGCTGCGACCGTGCCATCCGCACCCACGACCCCGCTGCCCGCTGCATCGACTGCCGCCCGCCGGAGCCCGCCTGACATCGGGGGCGGACTCAGCAGCTGAGTGGGGCCGGGTCTAGGCGCCCTCGCCCAGGACCGTCCTGATCAGTTCGCGCTGCGCCGGGGTCAGGTCGCCGTCCACGCAGTGGACCGTGCCGGCGTCCACGGTGATCGTGTACGAGTAGCCGTCCGGATACGGGTCGCGGTTCGCGCCGGAGGGGGCCAGGGCGTCGAGGGCCAGGGCGTGGAGGTGGCCCGCGTCGGGGTGGTCGGCGGTGTTCAGGGCGGCGTGCCTGGTCAGGCCCGCGAAGCCGCCGGAGCGGGTCACCTCGATACGCATCGGGCTGCTCACACCTCCTGGGGCTGGCCCGGCTGCTGGCGGGGGAGTCCCGCAGCGGGCGCCGGGGTGACGCCGACCTCGGTCCAGGCGGCGCGCACCGCCCGGCTCTGGACATCCTCACCGTAGCGGGCCACGGCCGCCGCGACGGTCGCCGCGGCGAAGTCCGCGAACCGCGCCTGCGCCGACAGGGTGCCGCCGGTGAGGGTGTCGTACCAGACCTGCCCGGCCTGCTCCCAGGCGTGGCCGCCGAGCGCGGCGGCGGTGAGGTAGAAGGCCCGGTTGGGGATGCCGGAATTGAGGTGGACCCCGCCGTTGTCCTGCGTCGTGGTGACGTAGCCGGACATGGAGGCGGGCTGCGGGTCCTTGCCGAGCTGCGGGTCGTCGTAGGCCGTGCCAGGCTCCTTCATCGAGCGCAGCGCCTTGCCGTTGACGCCGGGGGCGAGCAGGCCCGCGCCGATCAGCCAGTCGGCCTGGTCGGCGGTCTGGCCGAGCGCGTACTGCTTGATCAGGCTGCCGAAGACGTCGGAGACCGACTCGTTGAGCGCCCCCGACTGGCCCTGGTAGTCGAGGTTGGCGCTGTATTGGGTGACGCCGTGCGTCAGCTCGTGGCCGATGACGTCCAGCGGGATGGTGAAGTCCAGGAAGATCCGGCCGTCGCCGTCCCCGAAGACCATCTGCTCGCCGTTCCAGAAGGCGTTGTTGTAGCCCTTGAGGTAGTGCACGGACGCCTTCAGCGGCAGGCCCGCGTCGTCGATCGAGTGCCGCTTGTAGGCCTTCAGGTACGTCTCGAAGGTCGCGCCGAGCGCGTCGTAGGCGCGGTTGACGCCGGCGTCGGCGGACGGCCCCGCGCCCTCGGCCCGCACCTTGTGGCCCGGCAGCGCGTCGTGGTGGCGGGCGTCGTAGACCGTGCGCACCGGGTGCTCGGCGACGACGGTGCCCGCGGTGGCCGCGACAGGGCCGAGCAGGGCGTTCATCTGGCGGCGGCTGCGCTCGCGCGCGTCGTGCTCCAGGGTGTGGCGGGCTGCGGCGGACACTGCCGCGTCGTCCGTCCTGGCCAGCCGGTCCAGGACGTGCGGCGGCACGATCGTGCAGAAGACGGGGGTCGAGGCAAGGGAGTCCATGTGCGCAATGTGGCACGGTGAGTACGGTGTGTCACCAAGTCGGGGGCGAAGTTGACGAGAAGGAGCGAAGGATGGGGATTTCGGTGGACAGAACCGACCATCTTGAATGCTGAGAGGACCTACGCACCGGCTACGTGATTCCGCCCGGCCTCGGCTATGGTCGACGCATCATGCGTTTCGGGCTGCTTCTCCTTAGCTGCCGCGGCGAGGGCCTGTAGTCGTAGGCCGACCCCCTCCCCGCGGAGTTCGGCGTTTCCAGCCGTCGGCCGTTCCCCGAACGGACCCCGAGGAGCCAGAGCCCCCATGACCAGCCCCAACAGCGTCGGCCGTGCCACGCCCATCACCGCCGCGACCGTCGCCCAGCGCGCGACCGCGATGCCGATCCACAAGTACGGCCGGTACGAGCAGGTGGACATCGCCGACCGCACCTGGCCCGACGCGCGCGTCACCAAGGCGCCGCGCTGGCTGTCCACCGACCTGCGGGACGGCAACCAGGCGCTGATCGACCCGATGTCGCCGGCCCGCAAGCGGGAGATGTTCGACCTGCTGGTGCGGATGGGCTACAAGGAGATCGAGGTCGGCTTCCCGGCCTCCGGCCAGACCGACTTCGACTTCGTGCGCTCCATCATCGAGCAGGACGCGATCCCGCAGGACGTGACGATCTCCGTTCTGACGCAGGCCCGCGAGGAGCTGATCGAGCGCACCGTCGAGGCGCTGCGCGGCGCCCCCCGGGCCACCGTGCACCTCTACAACGCCACCGCGCCGGTCTTCCGCCGGGTGGTCTTCCGCGGCACCCGCGACGAGGTCAGGCAGATCGCGGTGGACGGCACCCGGCTGGTCATGGAGTACGCCGACAAGCTGCTGGGCGACGAGACGGTCTTCGGCTACCAGTACAGCCCGGAGATCTTCACCGACACCGAGCTGGACTTCGCCCTGGAGGTCTGCGAGGGCGTCATGGACGTCTGGCAGCCCGAGGAGGGCCGCGAGATCATCCTCAACCTGCCCGCGACCGTCGAGCGCTCCACCCCGTCCACGCACGCCGACCGCTTCGAGTGGATGTCGCGCAACCTGTCGCGGCGCGCGTACGTATGCCTGTCGGTCCACCCGCACAACGACCGCGGCACCGCGGTGGCCGCCGCCGAGCTGGCGCTGATGGCCGGCGCCGACCGCATCGAGGGCTGCCTGTTCGGGCAGGGCGAGCGCACCGGCAACGTGGACCTGGTCACGCTGGGCATGAACCTGTTCAGCCAGGGCGTCGACCCGCAGATCGACTTCTCGCAGATCGACGAGATCCGCCGCACCGCCGAATACTGCAACCAGATGGAGGTCCACCCGCGCCACCCCTACGCGGGCGACCTCGTCTACACCTCCTTCTCCGGCTCCCACCAGGACGCCATCAAGAAGGGCTTCGAGGCGATGGAGGCCACGGCGGCCGCCGCCGGGAAGACCGTGGACGACATCGAGTGGGCGGTCCCCTACCTGCCCATCGACCCCAAGGACGTCGGCCGCTCCTACGAGGCCGTGATCCGGGTCAACTCGCAGTCCGGCAAGGGCGGTGTCGCCTACGTGCTGAAGAACGGGCACAAGCTGGACCTGCCGCGGCGGATGCAGATCGAGTTCTCGAAGATCATCCAGACCAAGACCGACGCCGAGGGCGGCGAGGTCACCCCGGCGCAGATCTGGTCGGTCTTCCAGGACGAGTACCTGCCCACCCCGGACAACCCGTGGGGCCGCATCGCGCTGCGATCGGCGCAGGCGTCGACATCGAGCGACGGCACCGACGCCCTGACAGTGGAGGCCGTCGTGGACGGTGTGCCGACGGTGCTCAGCGGCAGCGGCAACGGCCCGATCTCGGCCTTCTTCGACGCGCTGGCGAAGATCGGCGTGGACGCCAGGCTGCTGGACTACAGCGAGCACACCATGAGCGAGGGAGCGTCCGCGCAGGCCGCCTCCTACATCGAGTGCGCCATCGGCGGCCGGGTCCTGTGGGGCATCGGCATCGACCCCAACACCACCCGCGCCGCCCTCCAGGCGGTCGTCTCCGCGGTCAACCGCGCGGACCGCTGAGCGGGCAAAACGGTACGAATCTCCCCACGCGTACGGGGGTGGCGGTGAATTCCCCCCGTACGCGGTACTGACTGCACCTCGCTGATGTGGCTAACATCACGGCGTACGGCACCGTTGCCGGGGCGTCTTCGCGCGCGTACGGGCCGATGCGGGTACGTACCGGGACGAAGACGGCCGGAGGGTGCAGCGTGACGAAGCTGGGGCTGTGTATCTGGGGTGTGCGAACGTCCTGGCACACCGAGGACGACGGTGAGTTCTTCTGCCCCGACTGCGGCGGCGACCGCAGCTACCACCGCAGAACGGGCACCCGCAAGCTCACCGTGCTCAATGTGCCGCTGCTCAGCCGCGGCACCGCCGGCTCGGTGATCGAGTGCGCCGCCTGCCACCGCCAGTACGGCTCGCAGGTGCTGCTCTGCCCCACCACCACCCGCTTCTCCGCGATGCTGCGCGACGCCGTCCACACCATCGCGCTCGCCGTGCTCACCGCGGGCGGCTCCGCCGGCCGCCCGGCCCGCGAGGCGGCCGTCGGCGCGGTCCGCTCGGCCGGCTTCAGCGACTGCACAGAGGACCAGCTGCTCGGCCTGCTCGCCGCGATCGTCGCCGACGAGGGCCGCTACACGGCCTCCCAGGAACTGGGCCACCACTCCTTCGCGGACTGCGTGGACGGCTGCGGCAGCTGGCTGTCGATCGAGCTGCACGAGGCGCTGGAGCCGCTCGCCGACCACCTCGCCCAGCAGGGCCGCGAGCGGGTGCTGCTCCAGGGCGCCCACATCGCGCTGGCCGACGGCCCCTACCTGCCGGCCGAGCGCGAGGTCCTCGAAGCGGTGGGCCGCTGCCTGTCGCTGCACACCGACGACATCGACCGGCTGCTCGCCGCCGCGGCGGCCACCGCGAGCTGACCGGGAGTCAAGGGCCGGGGGCGGCCTGAGCGCCGTCCGGCCGCTGTCCGGCCAGTGACGCTACGGGGACGGCCGGTGGGCCGGGACCCGCCGCGGGCGGGCGGGCACTCCGAACGGATACTCCACGGGGAGTAACGGGCGCCCTCGGCAGTCCCACGGAGTAGCGCCGGTTCGATCGTGAGCCCGACGACTCGCGGCCCCCGCGACGGGACGCTGGTGGAGTGACACCAGCGAATCCCGAGGGGAACCCACGATGAGGGCCACCGGCACCACCGCGGACACCGCCGCGAGCACGCGCACGAGCGCGGACACCGCACGACGCAGGCTGCCCTGGGCGATGATCGGCCTGTGGATAGTGGTCCTCGCCGTCTCCGGGGTCTTCGCGGGCAAGCTCAACGGGGTCAAGCACGACGACGCCGTCGACTACCTGCCGGCCAGCGCCCAGTCCACCCAGGTCGCCAAGATCCAGAAGGACATGTCGGGCGGCAGCTCCACCGACCTGGTGCTCGTCTACGACCGGGCCGGCGGCCTGACCGCCGCCGACCGCGCCGCCGCCGACCGGCAGACCGCGGCCCTGGAGAAGGCCTACCCGGTGGTGGGCGCCGCGCCCGCCGCGGTCGCCTCGAAGGACGGCCGCACCCTGATCGTGCCGGTCTCCCTCGCCGAGAGCGCGGGCAAGCCGCAGGACGTCGTCAAGGCCGTCCGCGACCGGCTCGCCGCCGACCGCCCCGCCGGGCTGACGATCGACGTCGGCGGCCAGGGCGCCGCACAGGGCGACGCCAAGGAGGTCTTCGCCAGCATCGACGGCACCCTGCTGATGTCCACCGCGGGCGTCGTCGCGCTGCTGCTGATCCTCACCTACCGCAGCCCCTTCCTGTGGCTGGTGCCGCTGGGCGTCGTCGGCGTCGCCGCGGGCACCGCGATGGCCCTGGTCTACGGCATGGTGGAGGCCTTCGGGCTGACCGTGTCCGACATGAGCTCCTCGGTGATGACCGTGCTGATCTTCGGCGCGGGCACGGACTACGCGCTGCTGCTGATCTCCCGCTACCGCGACGAGCTGCGCCGCGTCCCCGAGCCCTACGAGGCGATGCGCGCCGCCCTGCGCGGCGTCGGCCCCGCCGTGCTCACCTCCGCCGCCACCGTCGTCGCCGGGCTGCTCTGCCTGCTCGCCGCCGACCTCAACAGCAGCCGGGGCCTCGGCCCGGTCGGCGCGGTCGGCATCGTCTGCTCGCTCGCCGCCATGACGACACTGCTGCCCGCCGTGCTCGTCCTGCTCGGGCGCCGGGTCTTCTGGCCGCTGATCCCCGCCCACGGCAGCGAGTCCCGCGCGGGCCGCGGCGTCTACCACCGGCTCGGCACCTTCGTGGTGCGCCGGCCCGTCGCCGTGCTCGCCGCCTCCGCCGTCGCCGTCGGCGCGCTCGCCCTGGGCATCGGCAACCTCCCCGGCGCCCTGCACCAGGACGACACCTTCACCAGCGCGCCCGAGTCGGTCACCGCCGACCACATCCTGCACCGCGCCTTCCCCGAGCGCAGCACCCAGGCGATCACCGTGGTCGTGCCGACCGGCCGCGCGGCCGCCGCGAAGGCCGCCGTCAGCGCCACCACCGGGGTCGCGGGCGCCGACACCGGGCGGTCCGGCGGCGGCTGGACCGAAATCTCCGCCTACCCGGCCGCCGGGCCCGACACCGCGGGGGAGAAGGACACGATCAAGAGGCTGCGGATCACCACCGCCGCCGACCACGGCCTCGTCGGCGGAGCCGGCGCCCAGCGGATGGACACCGCGAGCACCTCCTCGCGGGACAGCGCCCTGGTCATCCCGCTGGTCCTGGCCGCCGTCTTCCTGCTGCTGGCCGCCCTGCTGCGCAGCCTCGTCGCCCCGCTGCTGCTCACCGCGGCCATGGTCGGCGTCTGGGGCGCCGCCCTCGGCATCGGCGGGCTCATCTTCGGCCCCGTCCTCGGCTTCCACGGCGTCGACCCCGGGCTGCCGCTGCTCAGCTTCGTCTTCCTGGTCGCCCTCGGCGTCGACTACGGCATCTTCCTGATGCACCGCATGCGCGAGGAGTCCCGGGCCGGCGCCGGTCCGCGGCGCGCGACGGTGGCCGCGCTGGAGTCCACCGGCGGCGTCATCGCCTCCGCCGGCATCGTCCTCGCCGCCACCTTCACGGTCCTCGCGTCCCTCCCCCTGGTGATGATGGTCGAGATGGGCCTCGTCATCGCCCTCGGCGTCCTCCTCGACACCTTCGTCGTCCGCACCTTCCTCGTGCCCGCCGCCACGGCCCTGCTGGGCCACCGCGTCTGGTGGCCCGGCAGGCCGGCCGCCGGGGCCGGCGTGGCGGGAGCCGCGGCTCCCGCCCGCGAGTCCACCCCGGTGGGCGCCGCATAGGGGCGCGGCGAACCGCGCGCGACCACCCGGCGGCCGGTGGCCCGGATGCGGCAGCGACAGCCCCCTGCGGACGGCGGCGAGATGCACTCCGCAGGCGGACCGGCCGCTCCGTTCGCCCCCAGGGCCGCCCGGTGGCGCCCCCGGCAGCAGGGGGGCCGCACGACGCCCGCGCCCCGGGGGAGGGTCACCTCGCCAGGGGAATGCGGGCGGAACCGCCCTACCGTGCAGGACATCGCGGAAGATGGAGCCGTGCGTAGACGCCCCCCGCCCGGCCGCGCAGCGGCAGACACCGAGACCCCGCGGGTCTCGTACACAGACGTGGCCCTCGCGGCAGCGGTCTTCCTGGTCCAGGCGACCCTGGCGCTCGCGCTGCCCGAGGCGGCGCGAAGCCACCGCCCCGACGCCCTCGGCTGGATATGGCTGGCGACCAGCGCCGCCGTGCTGACCTGGCGGCGCCGCGCGCCGATGTGGTGCCTGCTCGGCATGGTCGTGGTGGTGGCGCCCTACCACTACATGGAGAACATCCAGGAAGCCCCGCTGCTGTCCGCGATGGTCGCGTTGTATTCGGTGGCGGTCGCGGGGCCGCCGGCCAGGACCTTCCTGGTGGTGCCGACCGTGGTGGGCACGATGGCCACCGTGATGTCGGCGATGGGCAAGCCCACCGCGGGCGCCCAGATGCTGCAGGGCGCCGGGTGGATAGTGGCGGTCGCGGTGGCCGGCGAGGTCGTGCGGATGCACCGCAACTACATCGCCGCGATCATGGAGCGCGCCGAGCGGGCCGAGCGCACCCGGGAGGAGGAGGCGGCGCGGCGGGTCGCCGAGGAGCGGCTGCGGATCGCCCGCGACCTGCACGACCTGCTGGCGCACAGCATCACCCTGATCGGGGTGCAGACCTCGGTGGCCGCGCACATCCTGCTCGCGGACCCGGAAAGGCTGGACCGGACCGCGGTGGCGGGGGCGTTGGACAACATCGCGGAGACCTGCCGGGAGGCGCGCTCGGAGCTGCGCACCACGCTGCGGGTGCTGCGGGCCGACAGCAACGGCCCGCTGCCCGACCTGGCGGGCATCCCCTCGCTGGCCAAGGCCGCCGAGGCGGCCGGGGCCAAGGTCACGTTGGCCCTGGACCCGGAGCGCGAACCGGTGCCGCCCGCGGTGGGCGCGGCGGCCTACCGGATCATCCAGGAGTCGCTGACCAACGCGGTGCGGCACGCGGGCGGCCCCGACCCGAAGGTGCGGGTTGCGGTCAGGCACCGGGACGCCGCACTGCACGTGTGCGTCGAGGACGACGGGCCGGCCCCCGTGCGGCCGCCCGACGCGGACCGGCCGGAGGGCTTCGGGATCGTCGGGATGCGGGAGCGGGCCAGAAGCGTCGGCGGGACGTTCGCCGCGGGCCCGCGGACCGACGGCACGACGGGCTTCTCGGTCACCGCGGTCCTGCCCTGCGCCGCCGACCGGCAGGACCGGGCCGACCGGACCGAACGACCCGAACGACCCGACCGGCACGAGCGGCCGGAAAGGGCCCACCGCCCTGTCGCAGTGCTCAGCGCCGACCACCAGGGGGACCCCAGATGACCACACCCGAGCCGATCCGGGTGCTGCTCGCCGACGACCAGACGCTCGTACGTGCCGCCTTCGCGATGCTGATCGAGTCGGCTCGCGACATGGAGGTGGTCGGCCAGGCGGGCAACGGCCTGGAGGCGGTCGAGCGGGCCCGCAGCTCCCGGGCCGACGTCATCGTCATGGACATCCGCATGCCGGAGATGGACGGTATCGAGGCCACCCGGCGGATCGCCGCGGACGACGACCTCGCCGGGGTGCGGATCCTGGTGCTGACCACCTATGACGACGACGAGCACGTGGTGGCGGCACTGCGCGCGGGCGCGTCCGGCTTCATGGTCAAGGACACCAGGCCTGCGGAGCTGCTGGACGCGATCCGTACGGTCGCGGCCGGCGACTCGCTGCTGTCGCCCGGTCCGACCGCCCGGCTGATCGCCCGGGTGCTGCGGCTGCCCGACCGCCCGCCGTTCAGCACCTCCCCCGGCGGGGGCCGGCTGGCCTGCCTGTCGGACCGGGAGCGGGAGGTGCTGACCCTGGTCGCCCGCGGGCTGAACAACGCGGAGGCGGGCGAGGCACTGGGCCTGAGCCCGCTTACCGCCAAGACCCATGTGAGCCGGATCATGGGCAAGATCGGCGCCCGCGACCGGGCCCAACTGGTCATCGCCGCCTACGAGTCCGGCCTGGTGGCACCCGGCACCGAGCGCTGAGCCGGGAAAGGGCTCGGAAAGGGCCAGAGGCGGACCCGGCAGCGGGCGGGGACCGGCCCGCGGGGGCGCCGGCGTAGGCGAGAATGGCCCGCATGAGTCTGTTCCGCGACGACGGCATCGTGCTGCGCACCCAGAAGCTGGGTGAGGCGGACCGGATCATCACCCTGCTCACCCGGCGGCACGGCAGGGTCCGCGCGGTGGCCAGGGGGGTGCGGCGGACGAAGTCGAAGTTCGGCGCCCGCCTCGAACCCTTCACGCATGTCGACGTGCAGTTCTTCGTCCGGGGCGGCGAGCTGGTCGGCCGCGGGCTGCCGCTGTGCACCCAGAGCGAGACGATCGCGCCCTACGGCAGTGCGATCGTCGCCGACTACGACCGCTACACCGCGGGCACCGCGATGCTGGAGACCGCCGAGCGCTTCACCGACCACGAGGGCGAGCCGGCGGTGCAGCAGTATCTGCTGCTGGTCGGTGCCCTGCGCACGCTCGCCGCCGGCGACCACGACCCGCGGCTGGTCCTCGACGCCTTCCTGCTGCGTTCGCTGGCCGTCAACGGCTACGCGCCCAGCTTCGACGACTGTGCGAAATGCGGTATGACCGGGCCGAACCGGTTCTTCTCGGTCGGTGCGGGAGGAGTCGTATGCGGCGAGTGCCGTGTACCGGGAAGCGTCGTACCCTCGCGGGAGGCACTGGAACTCCTCGGGGCGCTGCTCGGCGGCGACTGGGAGACCGCCGACGCCTGCGAGTCGCGGCACTGCCGCGAGGGCAGCGGGCTGGTCGCGGCCTACCTCCAGTGGCACCTGGAGCGCGGCCTGCGCTCACTGCGGTTCGTCGAGAAGCAGATCGAGAAGCACGTCGAGATGTAGGAGAAGTACGACCATGGCACGTCGCGGGATTCTGGGCCGGAACCGGACCTCGTACCGTACGCCCGACCCGCACCCCTCGGGCGCGCAGCCGCCCAAGCTGCCCGCGGAGCTGGTGCCCAAGCACGTCGCTGTGATCATGGACGGCAACGGCCGCTGGGCCAAGGAGCGCGGGCTGCCCCGCACCGAAGGCCACAAGGTGGGTGAGGGCGTCGTCCTCGACGTGCTCAAGGGCTGCCTGGAGATCGGCGTCAAGAACCTGTCGCTCTACGCCTTCTCCACCGAGAACTGGCGGCGCTCGCCCGACGAGGTGCGCTTCCTGATGAACTTCAACCGGGACGTCATCGGCCGGCGCCGGGACGAGATGGACGAGCTGGGCATCCGCATCCGCTGGGTCGGGCGGATGCCGAAGATGTGGAAGTCGGTGGTCCAGGAGCTCCAGGTCGCCCAGGAGCAGACCGTCGACAACGACGCGATGACGTTGTACTTCTGCCTGAACTACGGTGGGCGGGCGGAGATCGCGGACGCCGCGAAGGCGCTGGCGCGGGATGTCGCCGAGGGGCGGCTGGACCCGTCGAAGGTCAACGAGAAGACCTTCGCCAAGTACCTGTACTACCCGGACATGCCGGACGTCGACCTCTTCCTGCGGCCCAGCGGCGAGCAGCGCACCTCCAACTACCTGCCCTGGCAGAGCAGCTACGCCGAACTGGTCTTCCAGGACGTCCTGTGGCCCGACTTCGACCGCCGCGACCTGTGGCGTGCCTGCCACGAATTCGCCAGCCGCGACCGCCGCTTCGGCGGCGCCCTCCCGAACGAGGACGCCGCCTCCTGACCCCGGGCGCGCCCCGGCCGCGTCCCCTATGCGCCGGGCGGCGCCACCCAGGGGCGCGGGGCTGTGCCTGATGTGCGGCTGGCGCCGCGCGGGCGCTGCCGCGTCGGTGGGTGCCCACCCAGGGGCGCGGGGAACTGCGCGCTCAGCCACTCACCGACCGGTGGTCCGGCACGGAAGGAACAGCCCCTTGCGGACGGTGGCGACGTGCAGCCCGTCGACGGCTGGTCGCGCAGTTCCCCGCGCCCCTGAAAACGCTCGCCCGGGAGGACTAAGCCCGCGCGGCAGCGCAGTCGGCACAGGTGCCGAAGATCTCCACGGTGTGGGCGACGTCCACGAAGCCGTGGTCCGCGGCGACGGCCTCGGCCCAGCGTTCGACGGCGGGGCCCTCGACCTCGACGGCCTTGCCGCAGGCGCGGCAGACGAGGTGGTGGTGGTGGCCGTCGCCGGAGCAGCGGCGGTAGACGGACTCGCCCTCGCCGGTGCGGAGCACGTCGATCTCGCCGGCGTCGGCGAGGGACTGCAGGGTGCGGTAGACGGTGGTCAGGCCGACCGAGTCACCCCGGTGCTTGAGGATGTCGTGCAGATCCTGGGCACTGCGGAATTCGTCGACCTCTTCCAGGGCCGCCGCGACGGCGGCCCGCTGGCGGGTGGCCCGGCCCGCGACCGCAGGTGCGGACGGCACGGAGTGCTTCATCGTGGTCACCGGTGCCTCCTCATGACGGCCTGCGCGCCCTGACGCCCCCATTGTGCCAGCCCGCGGCCCGCAGCCGGCCTGCCGCCGCGGTGAAGACCAGGAAGACCGCCATCGAGGCGAGCACGATGCTGGACCCCGGCGGCACGTCGACGTAGTAGGAGAAGACGGTGCCGGACAGGGCGACGGTCACGCCGATGGCCACCGACACCGCCAGCGTCCAGGCGAAACCGCGGGTGACCTGCTGGGCGGCGGCGACCGGGATGACCATGAGCGCGCTGACCAGCAGCAGCCCCACGGCCCGCATGGCCACCGTCACGGTGACCGCGGCGGTCACCGCGAGCAGCAGGTTGAGCGCCCGCACCGGCAGCCCGCCGACGTGGGCGAACTCCTCGTCCTGGCAGATGGCGAAGAGCTGCCTGCGCAGACCGAGCACGACCAGCAGGACGAAAGCGGCCAGCGCGACCATCGGCGGGATGTCCTGCGGCGAGACCGTGCTGATGGAGCCGAAGAGATACGTGGTGAGGTTGGCGTTGGAGCCGTTCGGCGCCAGGTAGATGATCATCACGCCGCCGGACATGCCGCCGTAGAAGAGCATGGCCAGCGCGATGTCGCCGCGGGCCCTGCCGTAGGAGCGGATCAGCTCCATGCCGATGGCGCCGGCCACCGAGACCGCCACCGCCGTCCACACCGGGCTGACCTGGAGCAGGAAGCCGAGCGCGACGCCGGTGAGGGCGACATGGCCGATGCCGTCGCCCATGATCGCCTGCCGCCGCTGGACCAGGAAGATGCCGACCGCGGGGGCGGTCACGCCGACCAGCAGCGCGGCGATCAGGGCGCGCTGCATGAAGGCGTAGGTCAGGAGGTCCATCGGTCGAGGTGTCCCTTCACCGTGGCGGTCGCCGGGTCGGCGTGCGGGTGGACGTGGTCGGGCGCCAGGCCGCTCGGCGGCGGTCCGTCGTGGACGACGCGGCCGTCGCGCAGCAGCACCGCCCGGTCGATCAGCGGCGCCAGCGGGCCCAGCTCGTGCAGCACCAGCAGCACGGTCACACCGGCCGCGACCTGGGTGCGTACGGTGTCGGCGAGCACCTGCTGCGCGGCCAGGTCGACGCCCGCCATCGGCTCGTCCATGATCAGCAGGTCGGGTTCCGTGGCCAGGGCGCGGGCGATCAGGACCCGCTGGTGCTGGCCGCCGGAGAGCGCGTCCACCGCGTCGCGGGCCCGGTCCGCCATCCCGACCAGGTCGATCGCGCGGGCCACCGCCGCCTTGTCGGCCCGGCCCGGCGGGCGCAGCCCGGTCCTGGCCAGCCGCCCGGCGGCGACCACCTCCCGTACGGTCGCGGGCACCCCGCCGGCCGCGGTGGTGCGCTGCGGTACGTAGCCGATCCTGGCCCACTGCCGGAAGCGGTCGCCGGGGGTGCCGAACAGCTCCCACGTCCCGGCCGACAGCCGCACCCGGCCGACCACCGCGCGTACCGCGGTGGACTTGCCCGAGCCGTTCTCGCCGAGCAGGGCCACCACCTCGCCGCGGGCCACGGCCAGGTCGACGCCGTGCAGCACCTGCCGGGCGCCCAGCGAGGCCGTCGCGCCGCGCAGGCCCACCACCGTGTCCGTCCCGGTGTCCATCAGCGTGGCACTCCGAGCGCGGTCCGCAGCGCCGCGAGGTTGCTGCGCTGCACCGCGAAGTAGTCGGTGCCCCTCGACTTCGGGGTGATCCCCTCGATCGGGTCGAGCACGTCGGTGCGCAGGTGCAGGTCGCCGGCCACCGTCTTCGCGGTCTTGTCGCTGACGAGCGTCTCGAAGAAGACCGTGGTCACGTGCTCGCGCCCGGCGAGGTCGAGCAGCGCCTTCATCCGGGTGGCGCTGGGCTCGCTCTCCGGGTCGATGCCGTTGATCGCCTCCTCGACCAGCCCGTAGCGCTCGGCGAGGTAGCCGAAGGCGGCATGGGTGGTGATGAAGGTGTCGGTGGTGCGGTTCTTCAGGCCGTCGCGGAACGCGGTGTCGAGCGCGCCGAGCCGGCCGACCAGCGTGTCGGTGTTCTTCGCGTACGCGGCCGCGTGGGCCGGGTCGGCCTCGGCCAGCGCCTTGCCGACGCCCTTGGCTACCTCGGCGTATTTCACCGGGTCGAGCCAGATGTGCGGGTCGGAGCCGGCGTCCTCGTCGCTCTCGCCGCCGCTGCCGTTGTCGCCGGTGGTGTGGTGGCGGCCGTCCACCTCGGTGCCGTGGTCCTCCAGGCCGGTCAGGGTGGCGGCGTCCACCAGGTTCTTGACGCCCGACTGCTTGATGGCGTCGTCCACGGCGGGCTGCAGCCCGTGCAGCGAGATGATCACGTCGGACTGCCCGAGCGCGGCGATCTGCTTCGGCGCCAGCTCCAGGTCGTGCGGCTCGACGCCGGGCTTGGTCAGGTCGGTGACCTGGACGTTGTCGCCGCCGATGCTGGCGGCGAGGAATTCCAGCGGATAGAAGGACGCGGTCACCCTCAACTTCCCGCCGACCTTGGCGTCACCGGCCGCGTCGGCGGAGCCGGAGCAGGCGGTGAGGGCGGGGAGCGAGAGGGCGGCGACGGCAAGGGCTGCGACCGGTATCACCCGGCGACTGATGTTCATGACAGTCATTTTCAACAGAGATGGAAACGATTGTCAATTGCGTCAGGAGGTGCTTCCGGGCCGCTCGTCCTTGCCGCCGGCCGAACGGATTTGATATGCGCACCGCCCCCGCCGGTAATCTGGGGCAACTGACCCCTTCGTCGTACTGAAGAGAGCACCGTGGCCGCCGACAAGATCGACACCATCGTCAGCCTGAGCAAGCGCCGTGGCTTCGTTTTCCCGAGCAGTGAGATCTACGGCGGCTCGAAGGCCGCCTGGGACTACGGGCCGCTGGGCGTCGAGCTGAAGGAGAACATCAAGCGCCAGTGGTGGCGCGCGATGGTGACCTCCCGTGAGGACGTGGTGGGACTCGACTCGTCGGTGATCCTCGCCCCCGAGGTGTGGGTCGCCTCGGGTCACGTCGCCACGTTCTCCGACCCGCTCACCGAGTGCACCTCCTGCCACAAGCGCTTCCGCGCCGACCACCTGGAGGAGGCGTACGAGGCCAAGCACGGCCGGCCGCCCGCCAACGGGCTGGCCGACATCAACTGCCCGCACTGCGGCACCAAGGGCGCCTTCACCGAGCCCAAGCAGTTCTCCGGCATGCTGCAGACCCACCTCGGCCCGACCCAGGACGCCGGCTCGGTGGCCTACCTGCGGCCCGAGACGGCGCAGGGCATCTTCGTGAACTTCGGCCAGGTGCAGACCACCTCGCGCAAGAAGCCGCCGTTCGGCATCGCCCAGATGGGCAAGTCGTTCCGCAACGAGATCACCCCGGGCAACTTCATCTTCCGCACCCGCGAGTTCGAGCAGATGGAGATGGAGTTCTTCGTCAAGCCCGGCGAGGACGAGAAGTGGCACGAGTACTGGATGCAGGAGCGCTGGAACTGGTACACCGGCCTCGGCCTGCGCGAGGACAACATGCGCTGGTACGAGCACGCCAAGGAGAAGCTGTCGCACTACTCGAAGCGCACCACCGACATCGAGTACCGCTTCAACTTCGGCGGCCAGGAGTTCAGTGAGCTGGAGGGCGTCGCCAACCGCACGGACTTCGACCTCGGCGCCCACTCCAAGGCCTCCGGCCAGGACCTGTCCTACTTCGACCAGGAGGCCGGCGAGCGCTGGTTCCCGTACGTGATCGAGCCGGCCGCGGGCGTGAACCGCGCGATGCTGGCCTTCATGCTCGACGCGTACAACGAGGACGAGGCGCCGAACGCCAAGGGCGTCATGGAGCGGCGGACCGTCATGCGGCTCGACCCGCGGCTCGCCCCGGTCAAGGTCGCCGTCCTCCCGCTGTCCCGCAATCCCGAGCTGTCCCCGAAGGCCAAGGGCCTGGCCACGGCGCTGCGGGCGAACTGGAACATCGAGTTCGACGACGCCGGCGCCATCGGGCGCCGCTACCGCCGCCAGGACGAGATCGGCACGCCGTTCTGCGTGACGGTGGACTTCGACACGCTCACCGACAACGCGGTGACCGTGCGCGAGCGCGACACGATGGTGCAGGAGCGGGTGTCCCTCGACCAGGTCGAGGGCTATCTGGGCAGCCGGCTCCTCGGCTGCTGACGCCTGCGCGCCGGGCCGGCCCTCAGTTCTTCGGCCGGTCCGGCGCGGCTGCCCCGCGCAGGGCCAGTACGGTGCAGGCCGCCGCCAGGGGCAGCTCGGCGAGCAGGGCCATCGTCACAGCGGCGAGCAGGGCGGGGCCCTGGGAGGTCGCGAGGTCCAGCGACGCGTCGAGCAGCAGGGCCGCCGCCGTGGCCGTGGCCACCGGGGCCAGCGCGGGCTTCGCGCGCAGCGCCAGGACGCCGGTGGTGAGGAGGCCGATCGCTTCCAGCGAGTCCAGGGCCACCCAGCCGGGGGCCACGGCGCCGGCCAGCACCGTCAGCCACGGTATGAGCAGCGCTCCGCACACGAGGGTCACGTAGCCGAGGCGGGGCCTCGACCTCGCCCTCGCCTCCGGCGCTGAGGCGACGCCGACCGACATCCTCGCCCTCCTCCCGCCCCGACCCTTCCCTCCGCCTCAACGCGGAACCGCCCCCACGTCTTCCTGCCACGGCTCCCCGCTGCCGCCCGGTGGCGGCTGTGCGCGCAGTTCCCCGCGCCCCTGGGTGATTGCCCCTTGCGGTGCGTTGCTTGGCTGCCGCCCGGTGGGGGCTTGTCGCGCAGTTCCCCGCGCCCCTGAAAAAGCGTGCCCTCCTCCGCAGAGGACAAGCCGCCTGGGCGTAGGAGGACGCAGCCCCAAAGGGGCGCGGGGAACTGCGCGCCCCGCCGAAGAGGCGGGAAAGAAGGCAACGCCACAGCAAGTGGCACCCACCCGGGGGCGCGGGGAACTGCGCGCGCAACCCGCCACCGGGCGGCAGCCAGGCAACGCACCGCAAGGGGCACCCACCCGGGGCCACCGCGCAGCGGCACGTGGACGCCCGGGTGTCAGGCCAGTTTCCGAGGGAGCCGGAGGCTGAGTGCCGTGGCCAGGGCGACCGCGGCGAGTTGGGCGAGCAGCGCCCAGACGAGGGCGTCGCGGAAGCCCACCGACGTGGACAGGGTCAGGAAGAGCGTGCCCAGGGTCGCGACGCCCAGCGCGAGGCTGGACTGCTGGGTGGTCGCCATCGCACCGCTGCCGACCCCCGCCTGCGCCGCAGGCACCTCGCTGAGGACGATGCGGAAGACGACCGGGAGCACGAAGCCCTGGCCGAAGCCGAGGACGGCCATGCTCGGGGCCAGCGTCCAGACGCCGACGTGCGGCCAGCCCCAGAAGAAGGTCGCCGCCAGGGCCACCAGGCCCACCGCCTGGATGAGGGACCCGGCGGTGACGGTGCGGCGCCCGTGCCGGGCGACCATGCGCGGGCCGAGCAGCGACGCCGCGAAGAAGGCCGCGCACAGCGGCGCGAGCGCCGCGCCCGCGGCGAGCGCCCCGAGGTGCAGGCCGTCCTGCATGGCGACCGCGAGGACGAACATGAAACCGCCGAAGCCCAGGCAGAACGGCACGATGAGCAGCAGCCCGCTGCGTACGCTGTGGATGCGCAGCAGCGACGGCGGCAGCAGCGGATTGCCCCCGGTGCGCTCACCGTGCCGTTCGACGGCCACGAAGGCCGCGGCGGCGAAGGGGGAGAGCGCGAGCAGCACCCAGGACCACAGCGGCCAGCCGGCCGCCCGGCCCTCGGTGAGCGGCAGCAGCAGGGCGATCAGTGTCAGTGCCAGCAGCACCGTGCCGGCCCGGTCGATGCGGGCCGGGTGCGCCGAGCGGGTCTCCGGCACCGACTTGAGGGCCAGTGCCAGCGCGACCGCCGCGACGGGCACGTTGACCAGGAAGATCGCCCGCCAGCCGCTGCCGGCGATGTCCGCGGAGACCAGGACGCCGCCGAGCACCTGGCCGACGACGCTCGCGATGCCGGCCGTGGCGCCGTAGTAGCTGAGCGCCTTGCCGCGGCTGCTGCCGGAGGTCGCGGACTGGATGGTGGCCAGTGCCTGCGGGAGCAGCAGCGCGGAGGCCGCGCCCTGGGCGACCCTGGCCGCCACCAGGGTCCAGGCGGTGGGGGCGACACCGCAGGCCAGCGAGGTCGCGGCGAAGAGGCCGAGGCCCCACAGGAAGAGGTTCCTGCGGCCGAACATGTCGCCGAGCCGGCCGCCGAGCACCAGGAGGACGGCGTAGGCGACGCCGTAGCCCGCGACCACCATCTCCAGCACCGCGGGACCGGCGTCGAGGTCGCGGTCGATGGTGGGGAGGGCCACGTTGACGATGAAGAAGTCCACCATCGGCAGCGCCGCGCCCAGCAGCACGGTCAGCAGGCCGAGCGTGCTCAGCGCGGGGGCGGGTGGGGTGGACGGGGTGGTGGGGACGGACGGGGAAGGTGCCGTGATGCGGGTCACGCGGGGCAGCACCTGGGCCCGGGAGGGACGTGTCTGATCCATTCGGTCGTTCACATGGTCCACACTGGACCTCTGCTCAAGGGGGTACCAGAGAGCGTTTATCCAGGTATGGCGAGCACCTGGCAACCGGCTGCCGGTTCCGGCATTCTGGGAATATGAGCGCCCTCAGAGAATCACCCAGCGAAGCCCCCGGCCCGGGTGCCGATTCCGCCGCGAGCCGCCGGCAGGAGCTGGCGTCGTTCCTGCGCAGCCGCCGCGAGCGCATCACGCCCGAGCAGGTCGGGCTGCCGCCGGGCCGCCGGCGGCGCACCCCGGGGCTGCGCCGCGAGGAGGTCGCGCAGCTCGCCGCGGTCGGTGTGACCTGGTACACCTGGCTCGAACAGGCCAGGGACATCCAGGTGTCGAGCCAGGTCGCCGACGCCATCGCCCGAGCCCTGATGCTGGACCAGAACGAGCGCCGGCACCTTTTCACGCTGGCCGGCACCGCGGACCCGGATCCGCGGCTGGACTGTCCGGGCATGTCGCCGGCGGTCCGCGCGATGCTCGACCGGCTCGAACCGCTGCCCGCCGCGGTCTTCAACGTCCGCTACGACATCATCGCGTACAACCGCACCTACGGCCGGCTGGTCTCCGACCTGGACGCGATGCCGGTCGAGGACCGCAACGTGATGTGGCTGGCCTTCACCGACCCGGTGTGGCGCGAGCGGATGCTGGACCGCGAGGAGAACACCCGGCTGATGGCGGCCAAATTCCGCTCCTCGATGGCCAAGCACCTCGCGGAGCCGGCGTGGAAGGAGATGCTCGGGCGGCTCCAGCAGAATTCGCCGGAATTCCGCCGGGCCTGGGAGCGGCACGAGGTGCTCCAGCCGGGCAGCCACGTCAAGCGGTATCTGAATCCCGACGTCGGCCTGCTGGCCTTCGACTTCACGCACCTGTGGCTCGGTCCGCAGGACGGCCCGCGGCTGACGGTGTATTCGCCGGTGGACGAGCCGACCAGGGAGCGGCTGGACCGGTTGCACCGTATCGTCCTCACCGAGCGGCGCCCTGTGGCGGTCTGACGGTCCGGCGGTCCGGCGCTCCGACGGGCCGACGACCGGGTTCCACGCCTGCGGCAACGGCTTAAAATCGCGGTATGACATCGACCCGTACCAAGGGCTCAGGCCTGCGTGAGCTGACTCGCAGAACCGTTCGCGCCCAGATCGCGGAGCGGGCGATCGAGTTGTTCATCGCCCAGGGCTTCGAGGAGACCACGGTCGAGCAGATCGCGACCGAGGTCGGCATGTCCGCGCGCAGCGTCTTCCGCTACTTCGACACCAAGGAGGACATGGTCGTCGGGGGGATGCAGGAGTCCGGTGCCAGGCTCGCCGACGCGCTGGCGGAACGGCCCGCGGACGAGGACGCGTGGCAGGCGCTGCGCGGCGCGCTCGATGTGCTGCTGGCCGCGATGGAGGCGGACCGCGAGGGCATGCTGGCCAGGGCGCGGATGTACGCGAGCACACCGTCGCTGCTGGCGGCCAGGAAGCAGAAGCACTCCCAGTGGCGGGAGTTGCTGATGCCGGGGGTGCTGGCCAGGCTGGGCGACGGCCCGGAGGAGACCCGCGAGCTGCGGGCCACGGCCATCACCACGACGGTGCTGGGCTGCTTCGACGTGTCGATCACCCGCTGGTCGGAGGCGGGCGGGGCGCAGCGTGTCGAGGACATCCTGGACGTGGCCCTCGCGGCGGTACGCGGCTAGGGCCTGGTCCGGAGCCGGTCAGTCCTGGGGGAGCGCGGCCAGCGACGACGTGATCCGGTCGAGGTCGGCCAGGTCCGCGTCCGACAGGGTCAGCAGGGCGGGCGGCGGGCTGCTCAGGATCGCGTTCGCGCGGGCGGCGGCGGCCAGGCCCGCCTCGGTGGCCGACACGATCTTGCAGCGCCGGTCGGTGGGGTGCTGCCGGCGCTCCACCAGGCCGCGCTTCTCCAGGTCGTCCACCACGAGGGTGAGATACGGCCGGTCGGAGGCCAGCTCCGCGGCCAGCTCGCTCATCTGGGAGGGCCGCTTGGCGATCCTGCGCAGCGCCTTAGCCCGGAAGAAGCTCATGCCGAGGGCCTCGGCGACCTCCTTGCGGCGCTCGTTGCGTTCGAGCACCAGGGCGCGCAGATTGCGCCACACGCGCTCGGCGGCCTCCTCGATCTCCTCGGTCCCGGGGACCTCCGGGGTCTCCGGGACCTCCGGTGCACGGGCCCGCCCGCCGTACGCGGGCGCCGCCGTCTCCTGCCCTGCCGTCGTCACACCTTCACCGCCTTCCGGTCCTCCGCCTCGGGCTCCAGCAGCAGTCCCGCGGTACGCGCCGCCGTGGCCTTGGCCCAGCGGCCGGTGGTGAGCGTACCGAGCCCCAGGACCGCCGCACCACAGCCGGTGATGATCCACCAGGCGCCCTCGTGCAGCCCGGCGGCCAGTGCCGCGCCCAGCACCGCGACGCCCAGCGTCTGGCCGACCTGGCGGCTGGTGGAGGCGACCGCCGCCGCCACCCCTGCCTGCGCGCGCGGCATGCCGGACACGGCGGTGTTGGTGATCGGCGCGTTGACCAGGCCGAAGCCGATGCCGAAGAGCACGTAGGAGGTGAAGAGCAGCACATCGGACGACTGGGCGTCGAGCCCCGCGAGGAGCACGCCGCTTGCCGTCATCGCCGTGCCCGCGAGGATCAGCGGGATACGCGGGCCGCGGGTGCCGACCAGGCGGCCGGACAGCGGCGCGAAGACCAGCGCCATCGCGGCCATCGGGAGCATGTAGAGCCCGGCCTTCAGGGCGGACAGGCCGCGCTGGTCCTGCAGGTAGAGCGTGTTGAGGAAGAGGAAGCCGCCGAGCGCGGCGAAGGCGCAGACGGCGATCACGGTGGCACCGCTGAAGGGCGCGCTGCGGAAGAACCGGGTGTCGATCAGCGGGTCCACCCGCCGCCTCTCGTACAGTGCGAGCCCCGCCGCGGCCAGGACGGCCACCGCGAAGCAGCCGACGATCAGCAGCGACGTCCAGCCCGCGTGCGAGCCCTCGATGATCCCGTAGGTCAGGGTGCCGAGCAGCGCGATGACCAGCAGCTGCCCGACCGGGTCGACCCTGCGGGGCCGCGGGGCGCGGGACTCGGGGACGAAGCGCGCGGTCAGCGCCAGCGCGGCCACCCCGATCGGCAGGTTGATCCAGAAGATCGACCGCCAGCCCACCGACTGCACCAGGGCGCCGCCCACGATCGGCCCGGCCGCCATGCTGATACCGACGACACCGCCCCACACCCCGATCGCACGGGCGCGCTCACGCGGCTCCGAGAAGGTGTTGGTGATGATCGACATCGCCACCGGGTTGAGCATCGACCCGCCGACCGCCTGCACCATGCGGAAGGCGATGAGCCACCCCAATCCCGGCGCGAGGCTGCACAGCAGGGACCCGAGGGTGAAGAGCACCAGGCCGGTCTGGAAGACCTTCTTACGGCCGATCCGGTCGGCCGTCGATCCGGACAGCAGCAGTAGCGAGGCGATGACCAGCAGATACGCGTCGATCGTCCACTGGAGTCCGGAGACCGAGGCGTGGAAGTCGCGCTGGAGCGACGGGAGCGCGACGTTGAGGATCGTGTTGTCCAGGCTGACGATCAGCAGGCTCATACAGCAGATCGCCAGGATGAGGGTGCGGCGCCGTGCGGTCAGGTCCGGCATCGATGCAGGGTCCAATGATTGTGTGAGTAGAATGATTATTATCGTACAACGGTTCTCGGAAGCCGGCCCCCGGGCGTACGGGCCTCCGCGACCGACCGGGCTGACGGCCTCCGCGACCGACGTGCTGCCGCGACCGACGTGCCGCCGGGCCTGACGGCCGCCGCCGGGCCACTCCCGGCGTACGGGACAATGGACGGCATGACCGCTGACGCCACCCTGGCCCCGCCCGTGCCCGGCGCCCTCCGTATCGGCCCGCACACCGTGCAGCCGCCGGTCGTGCTCGCGCCGATGGCCGGGATCACGAACGCGCCCTTCCGCACGCTCTGCCGTGAGTTCAGCGGCGGCAAGGGGCTGTTCGTCAGCGAGATGATCACCACCCGCGCCCTGGTCGAGCGCAACGAGAAGACGATGCACCTCATCCACTTCGACGCGAGCGAGACCCCGCGCTCCATCCAGCTCTACGGCGTCGACCCCGTCACGGTCGGCAAGGCCGTGCGGATGATCGTGGACGAGGACCTCGCCGACCACATCGACCTCAACTTCGGCTGCCCGGTCCCGAAGGTCACCCGCAAGGGCGGCGGCTCCGCGCTGCCGTACAAGCGCAACCTGCTGCGCTCGATCCTGCGCGAGGCGGTCGGCAATGCCGGGGACCTGCCCGTCACCATCAAGATGCGCAAGGGCATCGACGACGACCACCTGACGTATCTGGACGCCGGCCGGATCGCCGTCGAGGAGGGCGTCACCGCGGTCGCCCTGCACGGCCGCACCGCCGCCCAGCACTACGGCGGCACCGCCGACTGGGACGCCGTCGCCCGCCTCAAGGAGCACGTCCCGGAGATCCCCGTGCTCGGCAACGGCGACATCTGGTGCGCGGAGGACGCGCAGCGCATGATGCGGGCCACCGGCTGCGACGGCGTGGTCGTCGGACGAGGCTGCCTGGGCCGCCCCTGGCTCTTCGGCGACCTCGTCGCCGCCTTCGAGGCCCCGGGGTCCGCCCCCGCCACCCCCGACTTCGGCCGGGTCGCCACCGTCATGCGGCGGCACGCCGAACTGCTCGGCCGCTGGCTCGGCGACGAGACCCGCGGGGTCGTCGACTTCCGCAAGCACGTGCCCTGGTACACCAAGGGCTTCGCGGTCGGCTCCGACGCGCGCCGCGCCCTGGCGACGGCCTCGTCCCTCGCCGATCTCGACGAGCAGTTCGCCGCGCTCGACCTGACCCAGCCCTGGCCCCCGCACGCGGACGGGCCCCGGGGCCGTACGGCCGCGGGCAAGCGCGTGGTCCTGCCGGACGGCTGGCTGGCCGACCCCTACGACTGCGCCACCCCGTCGGAAGACGCCGAGTCCGACACGTCCGGGGGCTGAGACCGCGGACGTGATTCGTACCACGCCTGACGCAGTACACGCTCAGATGAGCGCACGCATGAGCGCGTAAAGTCTCGAATGCATGGCATCCGGCACCGGTCGCCGGTTCTGCACAGGGTCGCGTGATCCGTCACGCACGGTAACATCCGGCGCCTCGAAGCTCGCGCAGCGAAACCGTGCGTTCGGGCTGTGAACACCGCGTGAAGGCCCGAAAATCGGCCGCGGACATTCGATACCTCGGCAGACGGGCGGTAAAGCCCGTGTGTCGTGGTGATGGACGCACTGCGGAGCCTTGGAGATGGGTACGCTCCCCGCCGTCAGGGCAACCCGGTCGCGAGGAGTCGAGGCCCAGTGTCGGCACGGCAGAAACAGCAGAAATTCGTCTACGACTTCACTGAGGGCAACAAAGACCTCAAGGATCTGCTCGGCGGGAAGGGTGCGAACCTCGCCGAGATGACCAACCTCGGGCTTCCGGTCCCTCCCGGATTCACCATCACCACCGAGGCGTGCAGGGTGTATCTGGAGTCCGGCGCGGAGCCCGCCGCGCTGCGCGACGAGGTGAGTGCGCACCTCGACGCGCTGGAGAAGCGGATGGGCAAGCGGCTCGGGCAGGCCGACGACCCGCTGCTGGTGTCGGTGCGGTCCGGGGCGAAGTTCTCGATGCCCGGGATGATGGACACCGTCCTGAACATCGGGCTGTCCGACGCCTCGGTGGCCGGGCTCGCGGCCCAGGCGGACAACGAGCGGTTCGCGTGGGACTCCTACCGCCGCCTCGTGCAGATGTTCGGCAAGACCGTGATGGACGTCGACGGCGACCTCTTCGAGGAGGCGCTGGAGGCGGCCAAGCGGGCCAAGGGCGCCGACAGCGACCTCGGCCTGGACGCGGCCGACCTCAAGCAACTGGTCGCGGACTTCCAGCAGATCGTGCTCAAGGAGACCGGCAGGGAATTCCCGCAGGAGCCGCGCGAGCAGATGGACCTGGCGGTGCGGGCGGTCTTCGACTCGTGGAACACCGAGCGGGCCAAGCTCTACCGCCGCCAGGAGCGCATCCCCGGCGACCTGGGCACCGCCGTCACGGTGTGCTCGATGGTCTTCGGCAACCTCGGCCCCGACTCCGGTACGGGCGTGGCCTTCACGCGCGACCCGGCCAGCGGCGCCCAGGGCACCTACGGCGACTACCTGCAGAACGCGCAGGGCGAGGACGTCGTCGCCGGCATCCGCAACACGGTGCCGCTCGCCGACCTCGCGGGCATCGACAGGACGTCATACGACCAGCTGATGTCGATCATGCAGACGCTGGAGACGCACTACCGGGACCTGTGCGACATCGAGTTCACCATCGAGCGCGGGCACCTGTGGATGCTGCAGACCCGGGTCGGCAAGCGGACCGCGGCGGCGGCCTTCCGTATCGCCACGCAGCTGGTCGACCAGGGGCTGATCGACGAGGCGGAGGCCCTGCAGCGGGTCACCGGGGCGCAGCTCAGCCAGCTGATGTTCCCGCGCTTCGACGACGCGGTCGCCGACAGCGGCGAGGTCAAGCGGATCGGCTGGGGCATCGCGGCCTCGCCGGGGGCCGCGGTCGGCAAGGCGGTCTTCGACTCCTACACCGCCGTGAAGTGGTCGCGCTCGGGTGAGCAGGTCATCCTGATCCGCCGGGAGACCAACCCCGACGACCTCAACGGCATGATCGCCGCCGAGGGCATCCTCACCTCGCGCGGCGGCAAGACCTCGCACGCGGCCGTCGTCGCCCGCGGCATGGGCAAGACCTGCGTATGCGGGGCGGAGGAGCTGGAGGTCGACACCAAGCGGCGCAGGCTCACCGCACCCGGTGGCGTGGTGATAGAGGAGGGCGACCTCATCTCCATCGACGGCTCCAGCGGCAAGGTCTACCTCGGCGAGGTGCCCGTCGTCCCGTCCCCGGTCGTCGAGTACTTCGAGGGCCGGATGCACGCGGGCGCCGACGAGGCGGACGGCCTGGTGCAGGCCGTGCACCGGGTGATGGCCTACGCCGACCGGGTGCGCAGGCTCCAGGTGCGCGCCAACGCCGACAATGCCGAGGACGCCGCGCGGGCCCGCCGCTTCGGGGCGCAGGGCATCGGCCTGTGCAGGACCGAGCACATGTTCCTCGGCGAGCGGCGCGAGATGGTCGAGCGGCTGATCCTGGCCGACACCGACGCCGAGCGGGACGAGGCGCTGGGCGCGCTGCTGCCGCTGCAGAGGGCCGACTTCATCGAGCTGTTCGAGGCGATGGACGGCCTGCCGGTGACCGTACGGCTGCTCGACCCGCCGCTGCACGAGTTCCTGCCCGACATCACCGAGCTGTCGGTACGTGTCGCGCTCGCCGAGTCCCGCGAGGACGCCAACGAGAACGACCTGCGGCTGCTCCAGGCGGTGCACAAGCTGCACGAGCAGAACCCGATGCTGGGCCTGCGCGGGGTCCGCCTCGGCCTGGTCATCCCGGGGCTGTTCGCGATGCAGGTACGGGCCATCGCCGAGGCCGCCGCGCACCGCAAGGCGGCCAAGTGCGACCCGCGGGCCGAGATCATGATCCCGCTGGTCGGCACCGTCCAGGAGCTGGAGATCGTCCGCGAGGAGGCCGACCGGGTCATCGCCGACGTCGAGGCGGCCACCGGTACCCGGCTGAAGCTGGCCATCGGCACGATGATCGAACTGCCCCGCGCCGCCCTGACCGCGGGCCAGATCGCCGAGGCCGCCGAATTCTTCTCCTTCGGCACCAACGACCTCACCCAGACCGTCTGGGGCTTCTCCCGCGACGACGTCGAGGCGTCGTTCTTCACCGCCTACCTGGAGAAGGGCATCTTCGGCGTGTCGCCCTTCGAGACCATCGACAGGGACGGCGTCGGCTACCTGGTCCGCAGCGCCTCGGAAGCCGGCCGCGCCACCCGCCCCGACCTCAAGCTCGGCATCTGCGGCGAGCACGGCGGCGACCCGGAGTCCGTCCACTTCTTCCACGAGGTCGGCCTGGACTACGTCTCCTGCTCGCCCTTCCGCATCCCCGTGGCCCGCCTGGAGGCCGGCCGAGCGGCGGCCAGAAAGCCCCACTGACCCCCTGACCGGGCCGGCCCGGTCCACCGCCGGCGGCCCCTTGCCCTGGGGGCCGAACCCTCACCGACCGGCGGACCGGCACCGGCCCTTCCCCGCCGGGGGCGACGCTTCGTGCGGAAGCGCCGCCCCCGGCTTCTTCCCGTACGCGGCCGCCCTCTCCCCGGGGCCGGGGCACCACACCTCAGGTGCGGAAGGTGCGGCGGTAGGCGTCGGGGGGGACGCCGACGCTGCGGTGGAAGTGGCGGCGCAGGGTGGTGGCGGTGCCCATGCCGGTGGCCGCGGCGATGGTGTCGACTGTGGCGTCGGTGGTCTCCAGGAGTGCCTGGGCGTGGCGGATGCGCTGGGTGTGGAGCCACCGCAGCGGTGTGGTGCCGGTGAGGTCCTTGAAGTGGCGGGCGAGGTGGCGTGAGCTCATGCGGGCCCGGCGGGCCAGGTCCTCCACGGTGAGCGGTCGGTCCAGCCGCTCCAGCACCCAGGGGAAGAGCTCGCCCAGGGGGTGGTTGCCCGGGGCGGGGACGGGGGTGGCGATGAACTGGGCCTGGCCGCCGTCGCGGTGCGGCGGGACGACCAGGCGGCGGGCGATCGTGTTGGCGATCGCCGATCCGTGGTCGAGGCGGACCAGGTGCAGGCACAGGTCCATGGCGGCGGCCTTGCCCGCGGAGGTGAGGACGTCGCCGTTGTCGACGTAGAGGACGTCCGGGTCGACGGTGGCTGCCGGGTGGCGCCGGGCCAGTTCCCGCGTGTGGGCCCAGTGCGTGGTGGCGCGGCGGCCGTCGAGCAGTCCTGCCGCGCCCAGGACGAAGGCGCCCGTGCACAGTGAGGCCACGCGGGCGCCGGCCGCGTGGGCGGCGCGCACCGCCTCGACCAGTTCGGCGGGCGGTTCGCGATCCGTGTCGGCCCAGCCGGGGACGATCACCGTGTCCGCGTGTGCGAGGTGGTCGAGGCCGCTGTCGGGTTCCAGGCGGAAGCGGCCGACGCGCACCGGAGCGCTCCCGCAGAGGGAGAAGCCGTACCAGGGGTCCACGATGTGGGCCAGGTCGGACCCGAAGACCTCGACGGCCACCGACAGTTCGTAGGGGAGCATGCCGTCGGTGACGGCGAGCGCGACAGTGGGCATGTCCGAAACTGTACGGGGCGTGTCGTTTCCGACGCTCGTGCGGGGTCCTGGCGCGAGGACACGATGGGGGTGTCAGGGCCGCGGCGGAACGGCGTCGCGGCGGGGCGTTCGCGTACAGGGGAGCGGTCTCATGGGGTCAGGTCAGCTGGTGGCGGTCTTCGGCGCGTACGGCCACACCGGGCGGTTCGTGGTCGCGGAGCTGGCCGCGCGCGGGTATGTCCCGGTGGTGTCCGGGCGCAACGCGCGGGCCCTGGAGGAGCTGGCCGGCGAGCGCGGGCCGGAGGCCCGGGTGGCGTCGGTCGAGGACCCCGCGTCGCTGGACCGGGCCCTGGCGGGAACGGCGGCGGTCGTCAACTGCGCCGGCCCCTTCGCCTCGACGGCCGGGCCCGTGATCGAGGCCGCACTGCGCGCGGGGATCCCGTACCTGGACGTGGCCGCCGAGCTGGAGGCGAACCTCGACACCTTCGCCCACTACCGCGAGCGGGCCCGTGCCCAGGGGGCGGTGGTCGTCCCTGCCATGGCCTTCTTCGGCGGTCTCGGCGACCTGCTGGCCACCGCGGCGATGGGCGACTGGACGGAGGCCGACGAGGCGCACATCGCCTACGGGCTCAGCAGCTGGCACCCCACCGCGGGCACCCGGCTCTCGGGCGCGGTCTCCCGCGAGCGGCGCGGCGCCGGCCGCCTGCGCTACCGCGGCGGACGCTGGGAGCGCCGCACCGACGACGCGCCCACCCTGGAGTGGGCCTTCCCGGAACCGCTGGGATCGCGGCCGGTGATCGGGGAGTTCACGATGGCCGACGTCGTCACCGTCCCCCAGCACCTGGCCATCCCCGACGTGACCACGTACATGACCACCGAGGCGGTCCGGGACATCGCCGCCCCCCTCACGCCGGCCCCTACCGCCGCCGACAGGACAGGGCGCTCGGACCAGACCTTCCTCGTCGACGTCGTCGTGCGCTCGGGCGGAGCCGAACGCCGTGCCACGGCCGGCGGCCGGGACATCTACGCCGTCACCGCGCCCCTTGTGGCCGAGGCCCTCGACCGCGTACTGACCGGCCGCACCCGGACCACCGGCGTCGCCTCCGCCGGCGAGATGTTCGACGCCCCGGGCTTCCTCTACGCGCTCGCCCCGTCCGTCACCCTCGACCTGCACCCGCGGAAGCAGACCGCCTGACCCCCCTGCGGGGGCGAGGGGGCGCCGTCTAGCCGGGGGAGGGCGGGCTTGCGACACTCGGGTGATGGGGGACAACAGTTGGTGGGTCGGAGTGCTCACGGCGCTGACCGCGCTGGGCGCCAGTTGGGTCACGAGCCGGGGTAACACGAACGGTGCCCGTGTCCAGGCGGAGGTCGCCGCGCGCGTCAAGGAAGTGGCCGACGCCAGGGACCGGCGGCGCGATGCCTACCGGGACCTCAGCGCGCAGGTGAACGCCTTGTCCGAGGTCTTCTGGAGAATGGAAGTGGTCGACCAGGCGTCCTCGGCGTCGACCCGTCGGACGATCATCGGCGAGATGCAGGCCGCCTCACGCGAGGCGGTCAGCCGCGTCACCAAGGCCAGCAGGGACGTGCTGCTCGAAGGGCCCGCCGACGTCGCCGAGAAGGCCCGCGAGCTTCGGCGGTTGGCCGTCGACACCCATCTGCTGCTGATCCAGCTCGTCGACGGGTCGGACGAGCCGAGAGCCGCCTACAACCGGGCCTACCGGCTCTTCCGCGACCACCACATCCGGTTCATCGAGGCCGCGCGGAGCGCCCTGGAGGTGAGATGAGCCGGCCCCGTCCGGCGAGGGCGTGTCGCCGCGGCTCGACGCCCTCGCCGACGGGGATGGAGCGGCACTCCGCTCAGGAGGAGGCCCGTCCGCTCCCCGCGCTCACCCCTTCGTGGCCGACGGGCCGGCCGACTGTGTCGGGGTCGCCGTGGGCGGCGGGCCGAAGGTCACCTGGATCGAGGTGAAGCCCAGCGAGGTCAGCAGCTGCTGGAGCATCGTCCGGGTGTTGGTCTCGGCGCGGGCGGCCAGCTCGGTCTGCTTGGCGGCGTCCTGGATCTTCTGCGCGGCCAGCTCGTTGAGCTGCTGCACATTGCCGGTGTCGCTGCCGAAGAAGTCGCCGACCCGGTCGAAGAAGCCGCGCGACTGGGAGACCACGTAGGAGTGCTTGGTGTCCAGCGCGGTCCGCTCCAGCGCCGCGTGCGGCAGCCGCAGCGAGGCGCTCTTGCGGTCGTCGGAGACCGTCACCGCGCCTTCCTTGACGGTGCCGAGGTCGACGTAGGCGTCGACGCTGCCGGCCCCGACGTAGAGGGTGCGCTTGCCGCGCACGACATCGGGCAGGTATTTGGCGTCCTTGTCGAGGTCCACGACGACCTCGAAGTTGCCACTCGCGCCCTCGAAGCGGTTCATGTCCTGAATGGACTTCAGGAGCACCGGGCCGCTGCGGTCCTTGGTCGTCTCCGCGAACGGATTGGGCAGGCCGGGCAACCAGTTCGCCTTGCCCAACAGGACGAACAGCAGCCCCAGGACGACGACTCCGATAACGGTCCGGGCCCACCAGGGCATCCGGCTTACTGCGTACTGCGTGGCCATGACACACCTCCTCACCCTCTCGGCTACCCGGGCAGGGCGGTGTGATGACCGTAGGTTCCTCCCAACCTCCCGCCGGGCGGCGGGAGGTTGGGACCAGGAGACGGTGGGACCACAGGAACGCGGGACCGCGGGGCCGCTCCTTGAGGAAGCGGCCCCGCGGTCCGGTGGATCAGTGGCTGCGGCGGCGCAGCCGGACCGAGGCCATCACGGCGCTGCCGGCGAGCAGGAGCCCGCCGCCCGCGATTCCGGCGGCGGTCGTGGCGCTGCTGGAGCCGGTCTCCGCGAGCTGCTCCCCGGTGTTCGGGGTCGCGGTGGCGGTCGGCGTGGGGGTCGCGGTGGCGGTGGGGGTGGCCGACGGGGAGGCCGTGGGGGTCGCCCCTGCCTTGCTGGTGATGTTCAGCGCGGTCCGCGGCTCGCACATGCCGCTGCCGGTGAAGGACGGCGTACCGGGGTGCTCGTTGACGATGACGCAGTCCTCCAGCGCGGCGTGGCCCGCCGGGTGGTCTGCCCGGTAGGAGACCCGGACCTGTGTCGTGGCCGAGCTGTTCGCGGGGAAGGTGATGTCCTTTCCGTCGAGGTAGAAGCCCTGCGAGAGGTCGCTCTCCGGGTTGGCCACCGAGGAGAGGGTGACCCACCGACCGCCCTTGAACACCTGGACGGTCGCGTACTTGTCGGTGAAGAGCACGTGCGAGAGGTTCGTGTACTCCGAAGGCGTCGGGTTGGTGACACGCGCGCCGAACTTGATCGCGGGCCCGCCCGCGGCCGCGCTCACCGGCACACCGATCAGGGACGGGGTGATCGGCGTGACCTTGATCGTGTTCGTGACGTCGACGTCGGCCATCAGCTCCCCTTCGGGGATCAGGGCCGAGTTCAGCTTGACGTGGTCGGTGCCGCCGTTGGTGTCACCGTGGTGCGGGGTGCCCATCGGCATGCCGATCCGCAGGTGGACGGTCTGCGTGGTGCCCGGCGCCACCGAGAAGGTCTCGGTCGTCCGGCCGTAGAACTCGCCGTACTTGGTGTTGTAGGTCAGCGCCAGCGGCTCCCATGTGCCGTCGGCGCCGCGGAATTCCAGGCTCATGCTGTCGGAAAGCACCCCGGTGCCCGTCTCTGCCGCGAACGACAGGTACTCGGGCACGAAGGTGGTACCGGTGTTGCCGAACGTCTCGGTGAATTCGACGGGCCCCCCCGCGAAACCGATCTCAGTCGGAGCGTCCACCGAAATGGACATCTTCCGGGTGTCGTCGACGTTCGGTGCGGCGTGGGCCGTCGTCGCCGGGCCGAGGGCCAGGACGGCGCCCGACAGGGCGACGGCGACGGCGGACGCGCGCAGGGCGCGGCGGCGGTGTGTGGTGCGGTTCAACGTATCCCCCCAGGATGCGCGAAGTGGCCGGGCCTGATCGGCCCGTGCCGTGAACGGGCCGATCAGGCCCGTGATGCGGACGGAAGCATTCAGCTGAACGCTGCGTCGCACAAGGAGACACGGGTCAGCCCCGGATGGTTGTCCAGCTGTTTGTCGTGGTTGCGTAACGGGCCGAGGGCGGGTGGGACGGTGACCGCCGATGGCCGCCGCTCGGCCGGTGGAAGGCCGCCGCTCGGCCGGTGGAGGGCCGCCGCCGGGCCCGTGGAGACCCCCGACCCGGCCCGCGGAGGCTCGTCGCCCGGCCAGGATTCCCGAATATTTCGACACGGTGTCCGAATCTTTTTGGGCTCCGGGAAGACAATCGACACCGTCGGGGCGCGGACGGACGGCAACCCACCGGGCTACGATCGCTGCCATGAGTGCCACGATTCCCCAGCCTTCGCACGATGACCAGTCGGGTACCGCCGGCGAGGGCACGGCGACGCTCGCCGAGATCGCCCGGGCCGCCGGGGTCTCGGCTCCGACTGTTTCGAAAGTGCTCAACGGCCGCGGCGACGTGGCCCCCGCCACCCGCAGCCGCGTCGAGGACCTGCTGCGCCGGCACGGCTACCAGCGCCGCCGCGGCAGCATGCAGCCCGCGCCGCTGCTCGACCTGGTCTTCCACGAGCTGGAGAGCTCCTGGGCGATGGAGGTGATCAGGGGCGTCGAGCGGGTGGCCGGGCAGGAGGGCCTCAGCGTGGTGCTCTCGGAGTCCGCGGGCCGCCTCAGCCCCGGCCAGACCTGGGTGGACGGGGTGCTCGCCCGCCGCCCGACCGGTGTGATCCTGGTGCTGTCCGGGCTCGACCCGGCGCAGCGCGCCCAGCTGATCAGCCGCGACATACCGTTCGTGGTGCTCGACCCGGCCGGCGACCCCGGCGAGGACGTGCCGGCGATCGGCGCGACCAACTGGCAGGGCGGCCTGGCCGCCACCCGCCACCTGCTGGACCTGGGCCACACCAGGATCGGCGTGCTCGGCGGCCCGGCCGGGATGATGTGCAGCCGGGCCAGGATCGACGGCTACCGCGCCGCGCTGGAGACCGCCGGGGTGCGCTACGACCCCGACCTCGTCATCTCGGGCAACTTCCACCACGAGGCCGGCTACACGGCGGGCCTGGAACTGCTGCGCCGACCGGACCGCCCCACCGCCGTCTTCACCGGCAACGACCTGCAGGCGCTCGGCCTCTACGAGGCGGCCCGCGAGCTGGGCATGTCGATCCCGCGCGACCTGAGCGTGGTCGGCTTCGACGACCTGCCGCTCGCCACCTGGATCAGCCCGCCGCTGACCACCGTGCGGCAGCCGCTGACGGAGATGGCCGAGGCGGCCGCCCGGCTGGTGCTCGACCTCAGCCGCGGCCGGGAGCCCAGCACCCTGCGGGTGGACCTGGCGACGCGCCTGGTGGAGCGCAGCAGCACGGCGCCGCCGGCCGCCGCGGCCGAGGGCGCGTGACGCGGGGCATCACGGCCCGGAGACCCGCACCGGGTAGCTGGCCACCGCCACCGAGTCGTCGTCCAGGCAGTGCCCGTCCGTCAGGTCGAAGCGCTGCTTGAGCAGCGGCGAGGCGACGTAGGCGCGGTCCTGGAGAGTGCCGAGCAGCCCGTGGCTGAGCACCCCCGCACCGGTGAAGGGGTCCACATTGCCGATGGCGTAGAGCCGCCCGGCCCGGTCGCGGAAGAGGGCGGCCTGCCGCCCGTCGGGCAGCAGCGCGGCCACCCCGCGGCCCGGCAGCAGCTCGTCGGCCGCGCACACCGCCAACCAGCCGTCCGCGGTGCGCAGTTCGACCGTCCCGGTCAGCGGGGGGGCGGGGGAGGTCACGTCACTCATGCGGTCACCGTTTCCGTCAGGGTGAGCAGGATCGGTTCAGGCTTGATCTGGCCGCGCTCGGGAACGAACCGGACGGTCGGGTCCGGGGTGTCGGGCGCGTTGACGAAGGACACGAAGCGGCTCAGCCGCTCCGGGTCGTTGACGGTGTCCGCCCACTCGTCGCGGTAGCCGGCGACATGCGCGGCCATCAGCGCCTCCAGCTCCTCGCAGATGCCCAGCGAGTCGTGGACGACGACATCGCGTACGTGGTCCAGGCCGCCCGCGACGCGCTGCAGCCACACGCTGGTGCGCTCCAGCGGCTCCGCGGTGCGGATGTAGAACATCAGGAAGCGGTCGATGAGCCGCACCAGTTCGGCGTCGGAGAGGTCCTGCGCCAGCAGGTCGGCATGCCGCGGGGTGGCGCCGCCGTTGCCGCCGACGTAGAGATTCCAGCCGTTGGCGGTCGCGATCACCCCGAAGTCCTTGCTCTGCGCCTCCGCGCACTCCCGGGCGCAGCCGGACACCGCCGACTTGAGCTTGTGCGGCGAGCGCAGGCCCCGGTAGCGCAGCTCCAGGTCGATCGCCATCCTGACGCTGTCCTGCACGCCGTAGCGGCACCAGGTCTGCCCCACGCAGGACTTCACCGTCCGCAGCGCCTTGCCGTAGGCGTGCCCCGACTCGAAGCCGGCATCGACGAGCCGGGTCCAGATCAGCGGCAGCTGCTCCACCCGGGCGCCGAAGAGGTCGATGCGCTGACCGCCGGTGATCTTCGTGTAGAGGCCGAAGTCGCGGGCCACCTCGCCGATCACGATCAGCCGCTCGGGGGTGATCTCACCGCCGGGGATGCGCGGCACGATCGAATACGACCCGTTCTTCTGCATGTTGGCCAGGAAGTGGTCGTTGGTGTCCTGCAAGGCGGCCTGCTCGCCGTCCAGTACGTGCACGCTCGCGCCGACCGTCGCCGCCAGCGACGCCAGGATCGAGGCGACGGCGGGCTTGCACACCTCGCAGCCGTCGGTGCCGCGCGCGCCCTCCCGGCCGTGGCCGTCGAGCAGTTCGCGGTAGGAGGAGATCCGCAGCGCGAGGACCACCTCGTAGAGCTCGGCCCTGGTCTGCGCGAAGTGCGGGCACAGGCCCCTGTCCACCGTGACGCCGTTCGCCTCCAGCTCGGCGGTCACCAGCTGGCCCAGCACCTTCACGCAACTGCCGCAGCCCGTACCGGCCTTGGTGCACTTCTTCACCTCGGGGACGGTGCCGCAGCCGTGGTCGGTGACCGCGCCGCGGATCGCGCCCTTGGTCACGTTGTGGCAGCTGCACATCACCGCCTCGTCGGGCAGCGCCGCAGGGCCGAGCGTGACCGGGGCGCCCGCGCCCGCGGGCAGCACCAGGTGCTCGGGCGCCACCGGCGGCACCGAACCCGTCAACGGCCGCAGCACACCGTACGATTCGACGTCGCCGACCAGCACGCCGCCCAGCAGCGTCCCGTCCGCGCCCACCACCAGCTTGCGGTAGACGCCCGACCTGGCGTCGGAGTAGCGCACGTCCAGGCAGCCGTCGGTGGTGCCGTGCGCGTCGCCGAAGCTCGCCACGTCCACGCCCAGCAGCTTGAGCTTGGTCGACAGGTCGGCGCCCGTGAAGGCGCCCGCGTCGCCCGCGATGGTCCGCGCGGCGGTCTCGGCCATCTCGTTGCCGGGCGCCACGAGGCCGTAGACCCGGCCGTCGCTGGCCAGCGCGCACTCGCCGATGGCGAAGACCGCGGCATCCGCCGTACGGCACTGCTCGTCCACCACGATCCCGCCGCGCTCGCCGACCGGCAGCCCGCAGGCCCGCGCCAGGTCGTCCCGCGGTCGCACCCCGGCGGAGAAGACCACCATGCCGGCGGGCAGCACGGAACCGTCCGACAGCGCCATCCCGCTGACCCGGCCGTCGTCGCCCACGGTGATCTCCGAGGTGCCGACACCGGTGTGCACGCTCACCCCGAGCCCCTCGACGCTGCGCCGCAGCGCCTGGCCGCCGCCCTCGTCGACCTGCACCGGCATCAGGCGGGGCGCGAACTCCACGACGTGCGTGTCGAGTCCGAGCCCCCTGAGCGCGCCCGCCGCCTCAAGTCCCAGCAGCCCACCGCCGACCACCGCACCGCTGCTCACACCCCGCGCGTACGCCTCGATCGCCAGCAGGTCCTCGATGGTGCGGTAGACGAAGCAGCCCGCCGCGTCCTTGCCCGGCACCGGCGGCACGAACGGGTACGAGCCGGTGGCCAGCACCAGCGTGTCGTAGACCACCGTCAGCCCCGAACGGGCCGTCACCGTACGGGAGCCGCGGTCCACGGACACCGCCGGGTCGCCCACGTGCAGCTCGATACCGTGCCGGTCCATGAAGCCGTCCTCGACCATGGAGAGGTCGTCAGGGCTGGCGTTCTCGGAGAAATACGAGGTCAGGTGCACCCGGTCGTACGCCGGGCGCGGCTCCTCGCACAGCACCACCACCCGCGCCCGCTCGGTCACCCCGCGGTCGGCGAGGGCTTCGAGGAAGCGCTGCCCGACCATCCCGTGGCCGATGAGCACGATCGTGTCGTCCCTGCTGTTGCGGCTCGCAGCCGTGGTGACAGCCATGCCCAAACCTCCGTCGTCGGCCATGGCACGAGCCTGCGCGGCGGCTGTTTCCCACCCGCATCCCCGCCATTACCCCGAAGGAACGGTGCGCTCATCCGGTGCCGCGCCGGGCTGTGAGCCGGGTGCCCCCAGCCTGACCGGATCGTTCCGTGTCGGGTCATGATCGTGTCTGGCGGACCCCGCCGCCGGGCGGGCAGGATCACGCCATGACCCCCGCCTCGCACACCGCGCTCATCGTCATCGACGTCCAGGAGTCCTTCCGCCGCCGGGAGAGCTGGCAGGCCGCCTCCGACCCCGACGTGGCCGGCAAGGTCGCCCTGCTGGTCGACCACGCCAGGCTGCACGGCGACCTGGTCGTGTGGGTGCTGCACACCGAACCCGGGTCCGGCACCGTCTTCGACCCGGCGAGCGGGCACGTACGGCTGATGGCCGGGCTCGACCCCGCGGACGGCGAACCGGTGCTCACCAAGACCTCGCACAACGCCTTCACCACCACCAACCTCCAGCAGATCCTCACCGAGCGCGGCATCCGCGCCCTGGTCACCTGCGGCATCCGCACCGAGCAGTGCGTCGAGACCACCACCCGGCTCGCCTCCGACCTCGGCTACGACGTCACCTTCGCCGTCGACGCCACCGCCACCGAGCCCATCGCGCACCGCGACGCGCCCGAGGACCGCCCACTCGCCGAGGTGCTCGCCGACCCGCGTACGCTGCTGCCCGCCGAGATCATCGCCCGTACCGAATACGCGCTGGCGGGCCGCTTCGCCACCGTCGCAACCGTCAAGGAGCTGACCGGATCGTGACCCGGGTGGTCTTCCTGCTCGTCCCGCAACTGCATCTGCTCGACCTCGCGGGACCGGCCCAGGTGTTCTCCACCGCGGCCGACCACGGCCTCGGCCACACGCTGCACTACACGGCCGAGCAGGAAGACGTACCCACCGCGCAGGGCATCGCGCTGCGCGCCGACCCGGTGCTGCCCGCGCTCACCGCCGGCGACCTGGTCGTCGTCCCCGGCTGGCGCTCGCACACCCTGCGCGACAACGGCGCGCTGACCCCCGCCACCCTGGACTGGCTGCGCGCCCACCACACGGCCGGCGGCACCGTCGCCAGCGTCTGCGCCGGGGCCGACGCGCTGGGCCGCGCGGGCCTGCTCGACGGCCGCCGCTGCACCACCCACCACGACGTCCAGGACGAACTCGCCCGCCGTTACCCGCGGGCCACCGTCGTCCGGGACGTCCTCTACGTCGTCGACGGCCGCGTCGTCACCTCCGCGGGCATCGCCAGCGGCATCGACCTCGCCCTGCACCTGGTCGCCGCCCACCACGGCCCGGCCGCCGCGGCCCGCGTCGCCCGCGAGATGGTCGTCTACGCCCGCCGCAACGGCGACGAGCACCAGACCAGCGCGATGCTCCGCCACCGGGCCCACGTCAGCGACGCCGTCCACCGCGCCCAGGACCTCATCGACACCCACTACACCTCGCGCCTGGCCCTGACCGACCTGGCCACCGCCACCGGCCTGAGCGAACGCACCCTGACCCGCCGCTTCACCGCCGCCACCGGCCTCACACCGCTGCGCTACCAGCAGGAGCTGCGGATCGAACGGGCCGAGCACCTGATCGGCCACGGCACGACCGTGGAGTCCGCGGCGCGGGCGGTCGGCTTCCAGGACGCCAGGATGCTGCGCAGGCTGCGGGCCCGCACGGTGCTCAGCCCCGAGCCCTGACGGTCACTGTCGGGGCGTGCCGGACAGGGAAGTTGACCGAACTGGCGATGAAGCAGGCGCGGTGGGCCTCCGAGTGGAGCGCCGCCGCCTTCTCCGCCATTGCCGCGTCGGCGACCTCCACCGCGGGGTGGAGCAGGGCGTCGGTGAAGTGGCCGCCGCCGTCCGGCGTCTGGACCATCGTGCCCGCGGCCTGGTCGGTGTAGGCCGTCACCGTCACGTCGTTGACCGCGCACAGGTGCAGGTAGGCCAGCATGTGGCACTGCGACAGGGCCGCGAGCAGCAGCAGTTCGGGATTCCAGCGGGACGCGTCACCGCGGAAGGACGGGTCGGACGACCCGAGCAGGACCGGGACGCCGGGGGCGGTGACCTCGTGGGCGCGCTCGTAGGCACGGTAAGTGCTGGTGCCGGAACCGAGATTGCCGGTCCACACCAGGTCGGTGCGGTAGGTGTGGGTGTTCGCTGACGCCATGGGGGAGGGGTCCTTTCAGCCGCAGGTGTCGAGTACGTGCTGCCGGGCCACGGCGGCGGCGTCCGCCGCGCGGCCCTCGGTGATCGCCGCCAGCAGCTCGCGGTGCTGGCCGTTCACCTGCGCCGGGCGGTGCGGCGCGTCGAGCGAGGCGCGGGTGGAGACCACGATCTGGTCCCAGAGGCGGTCGAGGACCGCCTGCGCCGGGGCGTTCGCGGACAGGGCCGCCACGCGGGTGTGGAAACGGCGGTTGTACGCCACCGCGTCCGCGAGGCGGCCCGCGTCGGTGGCCTCCTCGGTCAGGGCCGCGTCCGCCGCGAGCGCGGTCAGCTCCGCCGGGGCGATCAGGCCCGCGGCCTGGCGTCCCGCTGCCAGCTCGGCCGTCAGCGCCTCCAGCGCCGCCCGCACCCGGTAGGTGTCCCGGAGCGCCGCCGGGTCCAGCGCCGTCACCACGACGCCTCGCCCGTCCGCGCTCCTGACCAGGCCGTCTGCCACGAGGCTTCGCAACGCCTCCCTGACCGGTGTGCGGCTCATCGCCAGCACGCCGGCGACCTCCGTCTCGGTGAGCCGCTCCCCGGGCGCGTAAGCCCCCGCCACGATCATCTCGCGCAGCCGCGCGTGGGCGGCGTCGGTTTGCTGCATGCGGTGAGCTTACCGTATGCACTGCATACAATCCGCTCGGCGAGCTTCCTGCCACTCCCTGCGGGGTGCTGTTACGGACTCCACAGTTGCGCTGTGTGGGGGCTGGTCGCGCAGTTCCCCGCGCCCCCAGGTGGGTGCCACTTGCTGTGGCGTTGCTTTCTTTCCCGCCTCGTCGGCGGGGCGCGCAGTTCCCCGTGCCCCTGGAAAACGCGTGCCCTCCTGCGCACAGAGCCCAGCCCCTGCCAGGGGCAAACGCCTGACGGCGGAGGACGCAGGACCCAAAGGGGCGCGGGGAACTGCGCGACCAGCCACAGCGGACCGCAACTGTGAACGCAACAGAGCGAGGCACCCCCCAGGGGCGCGGGGAACTGCGCGCACGGCCCCCACCGGGCCGCAGGCAGGCAACGTCACCGCAAGGGGCAGGACCTCGGGGGCGCGGTGAACTGCGCGACAAGCCACCCACGCGGCGCAACCGTGGACTCCGTAACAGCACCCCGCAGGGGGTCAGTGGGCAGAAGCCAGCGCAGCGGGGATGTGGGGGTCCGCCGGCCCCAGGAAGCGCGGCCCCGGGTGGACGGCGGCGTCCAGCGCCGCCTTGCTCGCGGCGAGCAGCTCGCGTGCGCCGCCCGCGTACCACGTCACGTCGTGCGGCTCGGAGACGCCGACGCCGTAGACGTCGAGGCCGGCCGCTTCGCAGAGGGCCACGGCCCGCCGGATATGGAACCCCTGGCTGACCAGAATCGCCCGCCGCACCCCGAAAACGCGCTTCGCGCGACTGCACGAGTCCCAGGTGTCGAACCCGGCGTCGTCCACGACCACCCGCCCGGAGGGCACACCGTGGGCCACGAGATACGTCCGCATCGCGCCCGGCTCGTCGTAGGCCGTGCGGCTGTTGTCCCCGGTGACCAGCAGCACCCGCACCTTGCCCGCCCGGTAGAGGGCCGCGGCAGCGTCGAGGCGGTGGGCGAGGTAGGGCGAGGGGCGGCCGTCGGTGAGGCCCGCGCCGAAGACGACGCCGACCGGCTCCGCCGGGACGTCGGCGAGGTCCCGCACCCGCCCGCCGCCCGCGAGCTGGACCCATACCGCGGGCAGCAGCGCGACCGTGCACAGCCCCGCGGCCACCCGCACCGTGCGCCGCCGGCCTTGGCGGGTCCGTGGCAACCGGAGCACCCGCATCCCCCACCCCCTCCGTCACGACCACCGACGCGCGGCGAACAGCCCGCGGTTGCGGGCGCACCCGGCACAGTGGTCGCAGACCGCACCGCCGACCGCCCAGGAGGCCACCGTGACCGACCGCCTGCCCTTCTTCGTCTACGGCACCCTGCTGCCGGGCGAGCGCAACCACGGGCTGCTGGCAGGGCGTACGCGCGGCTGGACCCCGGCGGCGCTGCCGGGCGCGCTGCTCTTCGACGGCCCCGGTTATCCCTTCGCCGTGGCCGACCCGGCGGGGGAGGGGCGGGTGTCCGGCGAGGTCGTGGAGATAGCCGCGGCAATGTACGACGCCGTGGTCGCCGACCTGGACCGGCTTGAGGACTACGTCCCCGGCGCCCCGGCGAACCGCTACGAGCGGGTGCGCAGGGCCGTGCGCGGCGAGCGCGGCCAGGCCGAGGCGTGGGTCTACCTCGCGGGCCCGGCCCTCGCCCGGGACCTGCTGGCGTCGGGCCGCCCCATCCCTGGCGGGGACTGGCGGCGCCGCGACCTCACCGGCGGGGGCGCGGGCGTGTGATGCCGGGGCAAAGATCCGTGACCGCGCACGCAACGGCGTCGCAATGCCGATCCCGCACCATGGACATATGACGTTTTCCCGCCCCGCCCTGGTGGCCGTCGCCCACGGCAGCCGCGACCCGCGCGCACTGCCCGCGGTCCGCGCGCTGCTCGACCGGGTGAGGGCGGCACGCCCCGGCGTGGACATACGCCTCGGCCATGTCGAGCTGAACGAGCCCCTGCTTCCCGACACCCTCGCCGCCCTCCGAGGCGAGGCCGTCCTGGTCCCGCTGCTCCTTGGCCGCGGCCACCACGTCAAACACGACCTGCCCGCGGCGCTGTCCGCGGCCCCGTGGCTGTGCGGCACGGTCGCCGCCCCGCTCGGGCCGCATCCGCTGCTCGCGGAGGTCCTGCACGACCGCCTGCTGGCGGCGGGCTGGGCGGGGGCGCCCTCCCGCGCCGGGGCGGCGGGTCGCGCCGTCGTGCTCGCCGCCGCCGGGTCCCGCGACCCGGACTCCGCCGTCGACACCGGGCGCACCGCCGCGCTGCTCGCCGCCCGGCTCGGGGTGCCCGTCCTCCCCGCCTACGCCTCCGCCGCCGCGCCCGCCGTCACCGACGCCCTCGACGCGCTCGCCGCCCGCGGCATCGGCCGGGGGCGTATCGCCGTGGCGTCGTATTTCACCGCGCCGGGCCGCTTCGCCACCCAGACGTCGCTGCCCGCCCCCTGGATCGCGGCGGCGCCGCTCGGGGCGCACGAGGCGATGGCCCGCCTCGTCCTGCACCGCTACGACGAGGCCGTACGCGCGCTGCGCGCGCCGGACCCCGCACACCGGCCGCTCGCCCGCGCGAGCTGAAACCGGGTGGCCGCGGACACCGCGCCGCCACCCGCGGCGGTTACCGTCGGGTCATGGACACCGACGACCCGCGCCTGGGGCCTTACGAGCGATACGGCCCGTACGCGGCGGCCGACACGGACCGCTACGTGCCCGAGCCGGACAAACGGCCCGGGCGCACGGCCTTCCAGCGGGACCGGGCCAGGGTGCTGCACTCCGCCGCCTTGCGCCGCCTCGCCGGGAAGACGCAGGTCGTCGACCCGGGCGTGAGCGACGCCGCCGTGCCCGACACCAGCCCGCGCACCCGGCTCACGCACTCACTCGAATGCGCCCAGGTCGGCCGCGAACTGGGCGCCGCACTCGGCTGCGACCCCGACCTGGTCGAGACCGCGTGCCTCGCGCACGACCTCGGGCACCCGCCCTTCGGCCACAACGGCGAGGTCGTGCTGGCCGAATTCGCCGCGGACTGCGGCGGCTTCGAGGGCAACGCGCAGAGCCTGCGGCTGCTCACCCGTATCGAACCCAAGCGGTTCGACCCCGCGGACCTCAGCGTCGGGCTCAACCTCACCCGGGCCGCGCTCGACGCCGCCACCAAATACCCCTGGCCGCGGGGCGGCACCCCGGGCGCGCCCGGCAGCCCCAAATTCGGGGTCTACGAGGACGACCTCGCCGTCTTCCACTGGGCCCGGCAGGGCGCGCCCGACGACCGCACATGCTTCGAGGCGCAGGTCATGGACTGGTCCGACGACGTCGCCTACTCCGTGCACGACGTCGAGGACGGCCTCCAGGCCGGGCACATCGACCCCCGCGCACTGACCTCGGGTCCCGAAAGGGCCGAGGTCTTCGGGTGCGCGGCGGCCCGTTACGCCCCGCCGGGCGCCTCCCCGGACGAGCTGGCCGCCGCGCTCGACCGGCTCCTCGCCCAGCCGTGGTGGCCGAACCACTACGACGGCTCCGCCCGCGGCCAGGCCCGCCTCAAGGACGCGGCGTCCCAGCTCATCGGCCGCTTCTGCCTCGCCGCGGAGGGGGCCACGCGCGAGCGGTACGGTACCGCTCGGCTCACGCGCTACGGGGCCGAGCTTGTCGTTCCGCGCGACCAGCGGCTGGAGTGCGCGGTCCTCAAGGCGGTCGCCGACTGCTACGTCATGCAGCGGGCCGCTCAGGCGCGGCGCCGGGCCGCGCAGCGGGTCGTCATCTCCGAGCTTGCCGCTGCGCTGCTCTCGCTTGCCCCCGTGGGGCTCGATCCGCAGTTCGCGGCGATATTCGCCGCCGCGGCGGACGATCGGGCGCGGCGGCGCGCGATCGTCGACCAGATCGCGTCCCTCACGGACGCCGCCGCGACGGCGCTCCACGCCCGCCTTACGCGGTGACCCGCGGTCTCTCCGTCCCCACCTGCGGCCCGGTGGTGGGGAGGCCGTAACCGCACCCCGCGGGGGGACCGGGGAAGACATGGCGTGGCGCTCTTCCCGACGGCCCCGCCGTGAGGGACGCTCACGGGTAAGGAAAGACCGGCAGGGGAGGCGCACAGTGGTGGACGCACACCAGACCTTCGTGATCGTCGGAGCGGGACTCGCCGGGGCGAAAGCCGCGGAGACGTTGCGCTCCGAGGGTTTCACCGGCCGGGTGATACTGATCGGGGACGAGCGCGACCACCCGTACGAACGGCCACCCCTGTCCAAGGGGTATCTGACGGGCAGCGCGGAGCGGGACTCCGCCTTCGTGCAGGCCCCCGCCTGGTACGCGGAGCACGACATCGAGCTGCACCTGGGGCAGCCCGTGGTGCACCTGGACAGGAAGACCCGCACGATCACCCTCGGCGACGGCTCGACGCTGATCTACGACAAGCTGCTGCTGGCGACCGGCTCGGAGCCGCGGCGGCTGGACATCCCGGGTACGGACCTGGCCGGGGTGCACCACCTGCGGCGGCTGGCGCACGCCGACCGGCTCAAGCACGTGCTGACCAGCCTGGGCCGGGAGAACGGCCACCTGGTGGTGGCCGGGGCGGGCTGGATCGGTCTTGAGGTGGCCGCCGCGGCCCGCGGCTACGGCGCCGAGGTGACCGTCGTGGAGTCCGGGCCGACGCCGCTGCACGGGGTGCTCGGGCCGGAGCTGGGCGCCGTCTTCACCGATCTGCACGCCGAGCACGGCGTCCGCTTCCACTTCGGCGCCCGGCTGACCGAGATCACCGGCCAGGACGGCATGGTCCTGGCCGCGATCACCGACGACGGCCAGGAGCACCCGGCGCACGACGTGCTCGCCGCGATCGGCGCGGCCCCGCGTACCGCGCTGGCGGAGGTCGCGGGGCTGGCGATGGCGGCCCGCGAGGAGGGCGGCGGCATCGCGGTGGACGCGGGCTTGCGCACCTCCGATCCGGACATCTTCGCGGCGGGCGACGTCGCGAACGCCGAGCACCCGCTGCTGGGGTCCGCCATGCCGGAGGCCAGGGGAGGCCGGCTGCGGGTCGAGCACTGGGCGAACGCGCTGAACGGCGGCCCGGCGGCGGCCCGCTCGATGCTCGGCCGCCCGGTGTCCTACGACCGGGTCCCGTACTTCTTCACCGACCAGTACGACCTGGGCATGGAGTATTCCGGCTACGCGGCCCCCGGCTCGTACGACCAGGTGGTGTGCCGCGGTGATGTCGGGAAGCGGCACTTCATCGCCTTCTGGCTCCGCGAGGGCCGGGTGCTCGCGGGGATGAACGTCAACATCTGGGATGTGACCGAGCAGATCCAGCAGCTGATCCGCTCGGGCCGGCAGATCGACCCCGACGCGCTGTCGGACCCGGCGGTCCCGCTAACCTCGTTCCTGGACTGACCAGGAAGGACACCCGACATGCCCGTTTCGCGTACCGCCGTCGTCGCCGTCGAGGAGATATTCGCCCTGCGGTGGGCGGTACTGCGGACCGGGCTGCCGCGGGAGACCGCGGTCTATCCGGAGGACGCGCGCCCCGGCACCTTCCACATCGCCGCCTACGACGGGTCCGGCGCCGTCCAGGGCTGCGCCACCTTCTTCCCCGACGGGTTGCCCGGCGAGGCGGCTCCCGCCTACCGCTTCCGCGGCATGGGCAGCGCGCCGGAGATACGCGGCCAGGGCTTCGGCGCCGCCGCGCTGACGGCGGGCCTGCGCGAGTGCGCGGCCCGTGGCGCCGAGCTGGTGTGGTGCAACGGCCGGATCGCGGCCACCGGCTTCTACGAGCGGCTGGGCTTCACCGCGGTCGGCGAGGAATTCGTGGTCGAGCCGAGCGGCCCGCACTACGTCTTCGTCACGAAGGACCTGGACCGCGGCTGAGCCGAGCCGTCAGAAGCTGTCCGAGACGAGCCGTAGACTTCACGCGTGGCGGGCAGGATCAGGGACGACGACGTGAAGGCGGTAAGGGACGCCGTCCCGATCGACGCCGTCGTCTCCGAATACCTCCAGCTGAAGAACGCGGGCGGCGGCAATCTGAAGGGCCTGTGCCCCTTCCACGACGAGAAGTCGCCGTCCTTCCAGGTCAGCCCGTCCAAGGGCCTCTTCCACTGCTTCGGCTGCGGTGAGGGCGGCGACACGCTGGCCTTCGTGATGAAGCTCGACCACCTGTCCTTCACCGAGGCCGTCGAGCGGCTGGCCGGGCAGGCGGGCATCACCCTGCGGTACGAGGAGGGCGGGCATGTGCCCGGCCGCCAGCAGGGCGAGCGCATCCGGCTGGTCGAGGCGCACCGCGCCGCGGCCGCCTTCTTCGTCGAGCAACTGGGCGGCGCCGAGGCCGAGATCGGCCGGAAGTTCCTGGCCGAGCGGGGTTTCGACCAGGCCGCCGCGGAGCATTTCGGGGTCGGTTACGCGCCCGCCGGGTGGGACCACCTGGTGCGGTTCCTGCGCGGCAAGGGCTTCTCCGACAAGGAGCTGATGACCGCCGGGCTCGCCCTGGAGAGCCGCCGCGGCGGGGCGATCGACCGCTTCAGGGGCCGGCTGATCTGGCCGATCAGGGACATCACCGGCGAGGTGATCGGCTTCGGCGCGCGCAAGCTGCGCGAGGACGACCAGGGGCCGAAGTATCTGAACACCTCGGAGACCCCGCTCTACCGCAAGTCCCAGGTGCTCTACGGCATCGACCTGGCCAAGAAGGAGATCGCCAGGACCGGGCGGGCGGTCGTGGTCGAGGGCTACACCGATGTGATGGCCTGCCATCTGGCCGGGGTCACCACGGCGATCGCCACGTGCGGTACGTCCTTCGGCGGCGACCACATCAAGATCCTGCGCCGCCTGCTGATGGACAATGCCACCTCGGAGGTCGTCTTCACCTTCGACGGTGACGAGGCCGGGCGGAAGGCGGCGCTGCGGGCCTTCGAGGACGACCAGAAATTCGCCGCGGAGACGTCCATCGCGGTCACTCCCGGCGGCATGGACCCGTGCGAGCTGCGGCTCGCCGAGGGCGACGCGGCGGTGCAGCGGCTCATCGACGGGCGGACCCCGCTGTTCGCCTTCGCGCTGCGCTCGATCGTGTCGCGCTACAACCTGGACACCGACGAGGGCCGGGTCGCGGCGGTCGACGCGGCGGTCCCGGTGGTCGCGGCGATCAAGAACCAGGCGCTGCGGGACCGTTACGCGATCCGGCTGGTCGGCATGGCGGGTATCGGGACGCAGTCCGAGGAGGTCTCGATGATCCGCCGGGTCCGGGCGATGGCCCGCGCCCGCGCGGCGGGCGGCGGCGGCACCTCGTCCCGTCCCGAGTACGCGCGGCGCCCCGAGCGCGGTCAGGCCGCCGCGCCGCCGCAGAACGTGCCGCGCGGGCCGCGCCTGGACCTGCGCAGCCCGGCCCACCGGGTGGAGCGGGAGCTGCTGAAGCTGGCCCTGCAGTATCCGGCGCTGGTCTCGCCGGCCTTCGACGCCTACGGCGAGGACGAATTCACCGGGCCGCCCTACGCGCAGGTGCGCCGGGTCATCGCCGAGGTCGGCGGGGTGGAGCAGGCCGACGCGGAATTCCTGGTCCGGGTGCGGGAGGCCGCGCCCGACGACACCGTGCGGATGATGGTGACCGAGCTCGCGGTCGAGCCGGTGATGCACAAGGCGCCGGAATTCTACGCGGGGGAGGTGCTGGTGCGGGTGCGGATGCTGGCGGTCGAGCGCCGGGTCGCACAGGTGCAGGCCACCCAGGCGCGCTTCTCCGCCCAGGGCGTCCCGGCGGACGCGCCCGAGGTCACGGCGGCGCTGGGCGAGTTGTGGGCGCTCCAGCAGTACGGCCAGCGGCTGCGCGAGCAGGGCGCGGCGGCGCTGTAGCGGTGCGGCGGCGGGGCCGTCGGCCGTGTCGGATCGAACGCGAAGCGTAACGGAAAACGAAAAACCGGCCGCACGACCCTCGTGGCATCGGCCTTGCGTGGGCCACACTGGGTGACGGCCCAGAGCCCGCCTCGGCGCCTTCCGAGCCTTCTCCGAGCCCTCTCAGAGCCCAATGTCGCGCTCACCGCGGAGGTCGCTTCCGTGCAGACGCAAACGCAAACGCAGGCGCAGATCCCGATACCGGTGTCCCTGCCGGCCAGTGGGCCGGTCCTGGCACCCGTCGCCGCCCTCGACGCGGAAGAGGTCGCCCGGGTGCCCGAACAGCGCGCGGAGTCCGGACCACCGCCCGACGGCCGTCCCGACGAGGCGGCGCCCTTCGATCCGGCGGTGGTCGACGTGGTGGCCGATGTGGCGGTCGACGTGGTGGCCGACGTCGTGGTCGGCCCCGCGCAGCGCCGCCGCCCGCGGGCCGATCCGAGCGGCCCGTCCGCCGACCTCTTCCGGCAGTATCTGCGGGAGATCGGCCGTATCCCGCTGCTGACGGCCGCGCAGGAGGTGGAGCTGGCACGGCAGGTCGAGGCGGGGCTGTTCGCCGAGGAGAAGCTGACCGCCTTCCCGGACCTGGACTCGCAGCTCGCGGTGGACCTCGACTGCATCGTCGTGCAGGGCCGGATGGCCAAGCGGCGGCTGATCGAGGCGAATCTGCGGCTGGTCGTGTCGGTGGCGAAACGTTACATCGGACGCGGCCTGACGATGCTTGACCTGGTCCAGGAGGGCAACCTCGGGCTGATCAGGGCGGTCGAGAAGTTCGACTACGCCCGCGGCTACAAGTTCTCGACCTATGCCACCTGGTGGATCCGCCAGGCCATGTCCCGCGCGCTCGCCGACCAGGCCCGTACGATCCGCGTCCCGGTCCATGTCGTGGAGCTGATCAACCGCGTCATCCGCGTGCAGCGCCGGCTGCTCCAGGAACGCGGCTACGAGCCCAGCGCGGAGGACGTCGCCGCCCAGCTCGACATCACCCCGGAGCGGGTCGGCGAGGTCCTCCGCCTCGCCCAGGAGCCGGTCTCGCTGCACGCGCCGGTCGGCGAGGAGGACGACGTCGCCCTCGGCGACCTCATCGAGGACGGCGACGCCGCCTCCCCGGTCGAGTCGGCCGCCTTCATGCTGCTGCGCGAACACCTCGAAGCGGTCCTCTCGACCCTCGGCGAACGCGAACGCAAGGTCGTCCAGCTCCGCTACGGCCTCGCCGACGGCCGCCCCCGAACCCTGGAGGAGATCGGCCGCCTCTTCGGCGTCACCCGCGAACGCATCCGCCAGATCGAGTCCAAGACCCTCGGCAAACTCCGCGACCACGCCTTCGCCGACCAGCTCCGCGGCTACCTGGAGTAGAGCCGAGTACCTCCTACCTAGCCCCGGTCCCGCGTCGCCGAGACCGACTGCCCCTGGTAGCCGCCTGCGCGGACCGCGGCGGTGATCGCGTCCAGCACCGGGCGGGGCGCCTCGCCGAGGAGCCCCGCCAGGTCGGACGACCGGGCCTCGGCGCGGCCCGCGACCACGTTGGAGAACACCGACAGGGCGTGCGCGACCTGGTAGGGCTCAAGGCCGCTGCCCTCCAGGCCCGCGCGGGTCTCGGCCAGCGACGCGGCCCGGTAGGCGACCGGCCGCCCGAGCGCCTCGGACAGCGCGCCGGCGATGTCCGCGCCGCCGATCGCGGTGGCGCCCTCCAGCTCGTAGACCCGGCCCGCGTGGCGGCTCGGGCGCCCGGCCGCCAGGTCGAACTGCGACTCGGCGGCGACCCGTACGGCCGCGTCGGCCAGGTCCTGCTTGGCCACCACCGAGACCCGCCCCTCGCCGAAGGGCGCCGCGAAGACCCCGGTGGCCGCCGCCTCGCCCGCGCCCGCGGTCGCCAGCCCGACCGGCACCTCCGTATAGAGGCCGTTGCGCAGGATCGTCGTGGTGAAAGGTCCGGCGGCCAGCCGGTCCTCGGTCCAGCGGTGCGCGAGGGCGATCGTCATCGACTCCCCGGAGGACGCCAGGCTCGTGTAGACGACATGGCGCACGCCCGCGGCCGCGGCCGCGTCGGCGACCGCGCCGTGCCGGGCGTAGACGACGTCGTCCTCGGCGTAGCCGGCCGAGATGACGAGGAGCACGTCCGCGCCGCCGAACGCCCCGGGCAGCGACGCCGGGTCGTCGAAGTCGACGCGGCGGGCGCTCCGCCCGTCGCCGCCGCGGGTGCCGCCCACGACGTCGAGGCCCTCCCGGGCAGCAAGACCGCCCAGGACCAGCCGGCCGAGGCCGCCGGAGACACCGGTCACAAGAATCATCGCTGCTCTCCCTATGCGCGTCGCTTCGTGATGACGCTCCCGAGCCTGCGTCCGCGGCGCGTCCCGCGGAAGGAGGCACTTTCGCGTCAGGCGCTCACACCACGGTAAGCCCGCAGCTCAGCCGAGTTCCGCGGGAGGGGGGCCGACCAGGAAGCACGGCGCCGCGCGCGGTGTTGGGGAAGCAGGAAGCCGTGGCTCACGAAGGGGTCCTGATGGCCGTCACCCGAACCCGTACGACTCCCGTCGCCGAGCCGGCGGACCCGTACGCCCCCTGCGACGACGACTGCGGAATCCGCGACGTCCTCGACCGGCTCGGCGACCGGTGGTCCGTCCTGGTCGTCGTCGAACTGGCCAAGGGCACCCGGCGCTTCCGCGAACTGCACCACGCCGTCCCCGGCATCTCCCAGCGGATGCTGAGCGTGACGGCGAGGCGGCTGGTACGGGACGGCCTCGTGGAGCGGACGGTCTATCCGACGACCCCGCCGCAGACCGACTACCGCCTCACCGAGATGGGCCGCAGCTTCTCCGGCGCCGTGACCGCCCTGGCCGACTGGTCCCGCTCCCACAAGGACCTCATCGCCGACTCCCGCGCCGCCTTCGACACCCACCATTCCGACGGGACCCGCTGACCCGCCACCCACCGCGGCAACCCCCGCCCGGTGCGCCCGCGTCCTGAAGGGCAGGCGCTCTCCCACCCGGGGGCCGACCGAAGGGAGCGCGGCCATGAGCAGCGTCCGGATCCGCAGCCACGACGGAAGCACCCTGATCCCCGCCGAGCGGATCACCGCTCTCGACGTGCTGGGCACCGCCCTGGTGGCCCAGGTCCCCTCCATGGGCGGCCCGTTCGTCCTCGCCGAGGGCACCCCGCACGAACTGTCCGACGCGGCCCACGCGTTGATGCCGGGCATCACCGGCCTCGGCGACGGCGACCACATCGTCCGGGCGACCCGCTCGCCCACCGGCATCGGCTGGGACGCGACCACCTACGACGCGACCACCTACGACGAGACCGGCGCCCAGTCCGGCGGAGCCCAGTCAGGCGGCGCCGGCTGGGCCGCGGTCTCCACGGGCCGCGTCGACAAGAAGGCCTGGCCCGGCCGCCCGGGAGGCGGCTCCCGGCCGTGATCCGCGGTCAGCGCTCCGCGCGAGCGGGGATGCGGGGGTCCAGGATCGTCATCAGCAGGACCAGGACGCCGATGGCGGTGATCACGTAGGACACCGCGTGGAAGCCCGCGTCCGTGGCCGCGTCGCCGAAGGCGATGGCGATCAGGCTGGAGGAGAAGATCGCGCCGAAGTAGGCGAAGGTGCGGTAGAGGCCGGAGGCGACGGCGATCTCGCTCGCGGGTGACTGCACGTAGAGGGCGGCCTGGTTGGCGAAGCCGCTGAAGCCGTTCGCGAAGCCGAAGAGCATCGACATGCCGAGCAGCACGACCACCGGTGAGGTGTGGGTGATGAACAGCATCACCGCGCCGGTCAGCACCATCGAGATCCCGGTCAGGATCAGCGGCCACCGCACCCAGCCGCGCCCCGACACCAGGCGGGCGACCACGACGCTGACGCCGGACAGCGGCAGCAGGATCAGGCCCACCTGGCCGGCCGAGTAGTGGGCGCTCTCCTCCATCCACTGGCTGGTGCCGTAGAGGGCGGTGTAGGTGCCGAGCGAGACGAGCGCCTGGCGGACGTACGTGCGCAGCAGGCGCTGGTTGCGGCCCAGCATCCGTACGTCGACCAGCGGGCTGGCCGTACGCCGCTCCCACGCCATCAGGGCCGCGCCGAGCACGGCGGTCACCGGGGCCAGCCACCAGGTGGGGGAGGCCAGGTCGGACAGGAAGAGCAGCAGGCTGACGATCGTGCCGGCGAACAGCGCGATGCCGGGGACGTCGACGGTGCGGAAGAGCGACTCGTGGCGCTCCCTGGCCAGTGGCTTGTCCGGCGCCACGCCGATCAGCGTGAAGACCAGGGTGACGAGCGCGAGCGGCACATTGACCAGGAAGATCGCCCGCCAGCCCCACGCCCCGGCCAGCAGCCCGCCGAGCGGCAGCCCGACGACGATCGTGACCTGCGAGGCGATGGAGAAATTGCCCAGCACCCGGCTGGGCACACCGGTCCCCAGCTCGTCCGCCCGCTCTCTGACCAGCGCCATCGCCGTCGGATAGGCGGCCGACGTGCCGATCCCGATCAGCGCCCGCGACACCAGCAGGAAGCCGAACGCCGGGGCCGCGGCCCCGACGACGCCCGCGACCAGCAGGATCGCCACACCGGACAGGAAGACCCGGCGGGCCCCGAAGACGGCGGCCAGCTTGCCCATCGTGGGCTGCGCCACCGCGCTGCACAGGTACAGCACGGAGATCAGCGAGGCCGTGGTGCCCGGCCCCTTGTGGAAGTCGAGGCCGATCCCGACCAGGCCGGTCGCGATCATCGAGCTGTTGATCGGGTTGAGCGTCGAGCCCAGCAGCAGCGGGCTGACGAAACGCGGCCCGAACGGCTTTCCGGAGGCGGTGGGGCGGGTCTGCTCCGCGGTGTCCGCGGTCACGGCCGGGCGCTGAGGGCGTCCAGGACGTCCTGGGTCGTACCGGTCTCCGCGATGCGCGGGAAGATCCGCACGACGCTGTGCTCGTGCTGGCCGGTGTCGCGGTCGGACATGGCGTCGACGGGCAGCGTCACATGGAAGCCCTGCTCGTGCGCGTCCCTGGCGGTCGACTCGACGCCGCCGCTGGTGGAGACGCCGGTGACGACCACCTGCGTCACCCCGAGGTCGCGCAGCCGGTCGGCGAGACCGGTGCCGGTGAAGGCGCTGCGGGCGTATTTGGTGACGAGCAGGTCGCCGGGCCGCTGGTCAAGCTCGGGGATCAGCTCGGTCCACCCGTCGGGGAAGTCGAGCGTGCGGACCCCGCCGTCGGTCCGCCCGCCCGGCGCCCCCGCGACGTTCACCAGCACCACCGGCAGCCCGCGCTCGCGGAAGGCCCGCAGCAGGTCCGCCGTCCTGGCGGCGACGTCCTCGGCGGGGTGCGCGAGGGGCAGGCCGACGATGCCCTTCTGGAGGTCGATGACGATGAGCGCGGTGGTCGGGTCGACGGTGGTGACGGGCATGCTGAATCCTTCGGTGGATCGGGTTACCTGAGGAAGAGGGCGGGCTCAGGGCGTCTGGGCGAGGCGCCGCAGCAGGTCGGCGGTCGAGGCGAGCTGCGCGGTCTCGGCGGGGGAGAGCGTCGTCTCCAGCGCCCGCGTCAGCCAGTCCTCCTTGGCGAGCCGCCCGGTCCTGAACTCCTCGCGAGCGGTCTCGGTGATGCTCAGCAGCGTCTTGCGCCCGTCCTTGGGATCGGGCGCCCCGCTGACGAGGCCGGCTGCTTCCAGCGCCTGCACGATCTTCGCCATCGACTGCGGCCGTACGCCCTCGGCGCGGGCCAGCGCGGTCGCGGTCGCGGCCCCGTCCCGCTCCAGCCTGAGCAGCACGGACGACTGCGACCGCGTGAGGTCCATCCCGTCCGCCTGCTCCCGCAGCCGCCGCACGAGCTGCGCCAGCGCCACCCGCAGCTCCCCGGCGAGCGCCGCGGTGTCCGCGGTCTCCGCGTGCGGGGGTGCCGGCTGCTGTCCGTTCATGCTTCAACGGTAACGCTTATGCAGCCAACTGTACAGCTGGCTGTCTATTTCTCGTACTGCCCCGCCGTGCTGCGGATGTCCTGCTGTCGTACGTCCTTGAGGAGCTCGGCGACCGCGGCGAAGTCGTCGTCCACGTGCAGGACGATGAGGTCGTGATGGACCGCGCCGACGATGGACGGGCAGGCGCGTCCAGGCTGACGGCCTATCACTTTCCGTGGCCGGGCGACAGCCTGGGAGTAGCCAAGGAGGCGTGGGACAAGAACGGCGAAAGGTCCATGATGGGAACCGAGAACGGCGCGGCGGACGACGAGCAGGTCGTACGCCGTTGGCCCAACTCCGCGCGGTCGGTGCCGCGCGCCAGGCGTGAGCTGCTGGACACGCTGGCGGCGTGGAAACTGCCCGAACTGGAGGACGCTGCCGTCCTCGTACTGTCGGAGCTGGTCACCAATGCCGTACGGCACGCGGGCAGTCCGCGGGGGCGCGAGATCGAGACCCGCTTCTGCCGGCTCTCCGACGGCCGCCTGCGGATCGAGGTGCACGACGCGGGCGACCACCGGCCCGTGCTGCGGCGGGCGGCCGACACCGACGAGGGCGGGCGCGGACTGCTGCTGGTCGATTCGGTCACCGCCCACCAGTGGGGCGTCAGCAGCCGCGGCGGCGTGGGGAAGCTGGTGTGGGCGGTGTGCGCGGCTCCGACGTCCTCGTAGCGGGGGTCAGGGTTCGAGCACGATCCAGGTGCGGCCCGGATGCAGCGGCAGCGTACGGCCATTGAGGGTGTACGCCGTCCCGTCGGACGCCGCCGGGCGGTCCCAGGCGGCGGCGTACGAGCGGCCGTCGCGCAGGACCACCGCGGAACCGTGGCCGACGGTCTGGCTGAAGGGGACGAAGCCGGTGCGGCTGTGGAAGTCGGACTCCTTGACGGACACGTGCTGGACTATGACGTTGTCGGCCGTCCAGGGGGTCGTGCGGCCGTCCATGGCGACCTTGTACTGCGAGCCGTTCCAGACGAAGGAGAAGCGGGCGGCGGGCATCCTGGCCGAGGTGGTCGTCCTCGCGGTGCCCCCCGCGGGGGCCGCGGCGGCGAAGCGCAGGCCGATGTCCCCGGCGGTGCCGCCCTTGGCCGCCGCGTTCGCCGGGTGCAGGAACTCGTTGTGCGGCGCGGGGCGGTCGTGGTTGCGGAAGAAGTCCTTCGTACCGGTCACCGCCGTCAGCTCCGTGCTCTTCTTCAGCACCGGCAGCAGCTTGCTCTGGGCACCGGAGAAGGCGAGCGCGGGCTTGTCGTATTCGCTGAGCAGCTGCAGGTCCGTCTGCCGCGCGCTGCGGACCGGGCCGACGGTCGGCGGCAGGTGCTTGCTGTCGAAGACCGCCATCAGGCGGGACAGGCCGCCCTCGACCTCGATGGCGTAGACGATCGCCGCGCTGTTCAGCCCGGTCTGCGGGCGGGCGGCCGGCACATTGTCGACCTTCACGGCCAGCACACGGCCGGCGGCGCCCGGCTCCCCGGTCAGGACCGACCGGGACGCGGCCGTCCGGGTGGGCTTCGGGCCGGCGTCGTCGCCGCCGGGCGTACAGCCCGCGACCAGCGCCAGTGCGACCGCTGTACCCGCCCCAACCGCACGCCATCCGTACATCGCCGCTCCCGGTGTCCGGCCGACCTCACTCCATAGTGCGCCCGGCCGCCGGGTAAGGCCTCCTGTCGGCCGGCCCCGGCGGAATCGGTGGGAACGGCCGAGGGCGTATCGGGCGTCCTCTCGTACGGAGCCCGGGGCTTGGATAGTGTCGGGCGTCACACGCCAGGGGGCCGTGGGCGCGGGGCGCGCGGGTTGTGCGCGACGAGTCCGGTTCGACGGTTCCGCCGACGAACGGGGAGTCTGTTGACCATGCGCGCCGCACCGCTCGCGCTCGCCACCTGTGTGGCCGTCTCAGCCGCGCTGCTGCTGTCCGCCTGCGGCGGCGGCTCGAAGGACGACGGCAAGATCAAGAACGTCGGCACCGCGACGCCGGCCACGACGGCGGCCGCGCCCACCGGCTCCGCGTCCCCGTCCGCGACGGGCGTCCCACGGCCGGCGATCACGTCCTTCCCGGCGGACGCGAAGGACGTCTTCGAGGGCGGCTCCACCGGTGACGCGACGAAGGACGCGATCCTCGCCGACAACCAGCAGTGGGTCATGGCGCTGGACGACGCGATCTTCCAGGGCACCGCCGCGACGAAGGCGCTGGGCTTCTACACCGCGGGCACCGCCAACGACACCGCCACCCGCTACGTCAGCGGCTACCTGTCGAAGAACTACACCTGGACCGGCACGGTCAGGTTCTTCGACCGCAAGGCCACGATCCTGGGCACGGGCCACGCGGCGGTCATCTACTGCTCCGACGAGAGCAAGGCCTTCCTCAAGGACCGCAAGAGCGGGAAAATCGACAACACGCCGACGACGTCCGACAGCTACGTCCTCTACAACACGGACCTGAAGAGGAACGCGCAGGGCGTCTGGCAGACCGACGGGATGCTGCAGAACCGGGGGGCGAAGCAATGCCAGCCATGAGCCGCAGACGGCGGCACGCAGCGGTGGCCGCGGCGGCGGCCCTGGCGCTCGGCACACCCGGCCTCGCCCATGCGGGCGGCCGCGGCGACGTGGACACGAGCGGCGGCGCCGGCGGCGGGAACATCACCGCCACCGCGGGCGTCAAGTACGACACCAGCAAGAACGGCACCTCCTCCGACGGCTCGCCCGCCGGCCCGCTCAAGCCGACCGGCAACTGGTCGCCGCCCCCGTGCTGGTACCAGCCGTACTACACCCCGGCCCAGTTGAAGGCCGCCGACGAGTCGGTGTGGAGCGAGGACTCGCCCGGCTACGACTGGAAGACCCGCCAGGCCGACTACTACGCCAACGGGAAGCCCTACACCGACTTCAACATGGCCAAGACCGGCCAGGGCTACTGGTGGTACGGCTACACCCCGAGGGAGAACTACGGCCTCCCCGGCGCCCTCTCCTGCACCGACGAGCCCTTCTGGGTCGACAAGGGCGACCCCCCGCCGCCGGGCCACGCCAACGCCATCACCCCGCAGGTCCTCGCCGAACTGGCCTACCGCCAGATCCTCATCCCCACCGGCAGGGCCACCACCAACCCGACCACCACCCAGACGGTGAACCTCCCCACCTGGGTCTGGCTCGACCGCACCGTCTTCCACCCGGTCTCGGTGACCGCCTACCTCCCCGACTACAACGTCTCCGCGACGACCACCGCCACCCCGGTGGGCATCCACATCGACCCCGGCACCCCCGACGCCACCGTCTTCCCGTCCTCCGGCGACTGCCCCGACACGGGCACCGCGTACACCCCCGGCGACCGCGGCACCCCGCCCTGCGGCCTCACCTACCTCCGCGCCACCGACGGCGGCTCCTACCCCCTGACCGTCACCGTCACCTGGCACATCAGCTGGACCGGCACCGGCCAGCCCACCCCCGTGGACCTCCCCACCGGCACCTTCCCCCACGAGCAGCCCACCACCGTCCGGGAGATCCAGACCGTCGACCGCTGACAACCGGTCAATCGTCCTCGTGCGGCGGTCCGATGCGCGGAGCCTTGGTAGCGTCACGCGGAAAGAGGCGAAGAGGTACGGATGACGTGACGGTCAACGAGGGGGAGCCGCTGCGCCTCTACCGGAAGGCGCTGCGATACGCCGAGACGGACCCGGAGGTCTTTCTCGGAGCGGCGAGAAGAGCAGCGGAGTCGATCCTTTTGGACATCGCCATGCAGGAGGCCGTCGGCTCCAGACCCACTCTTGAGTCGTTGCTGACCGTGCTGGTGGCCAGGGACCTGGTGCCGCCGAAGGTCGTGCTGGCCGTGCGGACCATCCAGAACTACGGGAATTTCGGCACGCACGCCCAGGCCCCCTCAGGGGAGGAGATTTCCGCCGAGGACGTGCGGCCGTGTCTTACCGCGCTCACCCAGTTATCCGTGTGGCACGGACAGGTCACGGCCTCGCTGGCCGAGAACGAGGCGCGGCAGGGGCTGAGCGCCGCGCACGGCAGCCGCGGCACGACGCGTATCGCGGACTCGACCCTGATCGTCGTCAAAGCGCTGCTGCTCGGCTGCCGGTTCGAGCAGCAGCTCGCCCAGCGCAACCACCGGGTGTCGCACATACAACTGCCCTGGTCGGACAGCCTGGTCGGCGATGTGGCAGAGCGCCTGCTCGACCTCGCCATCTACAACGAGCAGCGGCTGCTGCGGATCCTGGAGTCCGACGAGGCGATCCGGTCCCAGGTAGTGACGGTCGGGCGGGTCGGCTACTCCATGGGAGGGCGCAACTTCTATCTGCTCGCGGCGCGCACGGGCCGCTGGGGCTCGGTGACAGGACCGGAATTCCTGGCGAACCCGGCCGGGGCGCAGATCGCCGTCCCCAAGCAGAGCGACATGTTCCACAACATCCTCACGGCGTTCTCGACCGACGAGGCCGGCCTGCGCGCCAAGGGGGTGACGATCCTCGACGTGCCGCACCACCTCGGCCTTGAGCTCTTCCATCTGAACCGCGACGTCCTGGCGGTCGGCGGGCAGAACCTGCGGATGCACGCCCGCGACGACGACGGCTACTTCGAACTGCTCGACTCGGAGATGCTCCCGCAGAGCGCACGGACGCGGCTGCGCGCGGCGGCGGCCAATGTACTGATCGCCAACGCCGACTGGCTGGCCGAGCTGCGCGTGGGAGCCGCGGAGCTGCACAGGGAGTTGATGCGCTCCTTCCACGACGTGGCCTCCGACGAGGGGCGTTACGAGGACCTGGTACGGGACCTGGTACGCCAGGCGGCCTTTCCGCCCGACAGCGGCACCACCGGCCGGGAGAGACTGGTGCGGCACGTCCTCTTCGAGAGCTACCGGCTGGGGGAACCGTGACACAGACAGGAGCACACCCATGACCAGGTGGCTTGGCGTAGCGCTGCTTCCGCGCGCTGATCATCTGCGGACCGCCATCCGGGTGCAGCACGAGGTGGCCGGCGGGCACATCCTGCACCCCCCGCTGACGGCCGAGGGGAACCTGCCGCACACCACCGTCTTCCAGGGGCCGTTCCTCGATACGCTCACCCCGGAAGCCGAACTGGAGCGGATCAGGGGGGCATTGACCCTGCCCGGGGAGGTCCGGCTGAATTCTCCCGGCATCGTCTACCAGCCCACCGGCTGGGTCTTCCTGTCGCTGGAGCGGTCGCCCCTGCTGGAGAAACTGCAGGACGTCGTGCTGGCCGCGCTGGCGCCGCACCTCGACCGCGAGGCCTTCGCCCCGAAGGACACCTCCCAGTACACCGACGCCGAAAAGGCCGGCTACGCCCGCTACGGCTACCGTTATACCGGCGAGGCTTACACCCCGCACATCACCCTCGGCCATGCCGAGGAGGAGACCGCACGAGCGCTGGTCCGGGCGGCGGGCGAGCGGTCTTCCGTGCCGGGCAGCTGGATCTTCGACCGGCTGAGCTTCTATGTGATGGGTGAGCACGGCGCTCACGCGCGGACGCTGGTGGAAAGGACGCTGAGGAGGCCGTGAAGAGTGATCGTGATCTGCTCGCCGTCGCCGAGGAGGCGATCGACGCCGGGGCGGCCTGGCTCGCGGGAAAGGGGGCGGGGGACGAGTGGGCCGAGACCAGGTTCAAGGAGTCGGGCGAGGAGGTCACGGACGCCGACGTCGAGGTCGAGCGCCTGGTGACGCGCGTCCTGCGCAGCCGTACCCCTGACGTTCCCGTCGTGGGGGAGGAGAGCGCGGACGGTGCGCTGCCTCCCGCCCGGTGCTGGCTGCTCGATCCCATCGACGGCACGATGAACTTCACCAGGCGCGGACCGCTGTACGCCCTGTCCCTGGCCTACGTGGACCGGGGGGAACCGACCGTCGGAGTGGTCTACGCCCCGGCCCTCGGCCGCCGCTGGACGGCGGGGCCGGAAGGGGGAGTCCCGCACGAACCGCAGCGGGCGGGCGACCTCTCCCGCGCGGTGGTCGGAGTCAGCGGCACCGGGAGCCGGCCCGGGGCCGCGACACTGATCCGACTGCTGCTCGACCGGGCGTACCGCACCAGGATGCACGGCGCGATGAGCCTGGACCTGGTCGGCGTCGCCGAAGGATGGCTCGACGCCTGCGTCTGCGTGGGCCCGAAACCGTGGGACGTGGCCGCGGGCGTGGCCCTGGTCCGGCAGCGCGGCCTCACCGTCCTGGGGAGCGGCGGCCGGCCCTTCGGCTGGGACTCCCCGGTGCTGCTCGCGGGGTCCGAGCCGGTCGCCGGGCAACTGGCGGAACTGTGGGGGACGGCGGACGAGCGGCAACGCTGAATCCGGCCTCTGACCGCGGGTGGAGGGGAGCCCCATGGCACGACCGGAACGCGCGTCCGGCTGTGTGATCTACGAGATCCGCCTGGGAGCCGACCCCGCGTGGCGACCGGGACCCGTACCGGTACGGCTCCCGTCGCGCCCCGAATCGGCCGACCGGGACCTGCGACTGACCTATTTCGAGGCGCGGCTGCGCGATGTGCTCTACGGCTCAGCCGCGGCCCCGGTCCGCTGGCACCACACCTACGACCCGCCGGCCCGCCTGGCGGGGGTGGACGTCGAGAGCGTCGAAATCCTGCGGATGCCGATGGCGGGCGGCGATCCGGGCCTCGCCGTCCTGCACGCGGACCTGGGCGCCGACCCGGTCGCGGCCCTGGAGGCACTGTCCCGGCCGTCAGGTCCTGTGCGGGCCGACCTCGGTCGGCTGCTACCGGACGAAGCGCGGCTGCTCCCCGGCGCGGTCCGCGCCCGGACGGTGGCGCACGTGACCTTCACGGACGGTCCCGTACGTGTGATGTCACCGCCGTACAGCGGGTGGAGGGCCGTCGAGCAGTGGTTGTGGCTGCTGGCATCGGCGACATCGGAGGCGCGGTTCGCGCCCGACCCCGAGGACCCCGCCGTCCGTGCCGGCACGGTGTACTTCTCCGCCGACTGGAAAGCCCTCGTCCTGCGGGACGGCACCGCCTTCGTCGGCACGTCACCCGACGCGGGGGGCGACTGCTTCCACGCACTGGCCAAGGCGCACGTGCACAGCATCTACCTGGACGCGCTGCTCGTCGGCTGCATGCAGCTGCACGCGCTCAACGACGTGGCGAACCAGGTCGCCGGCACGGACGCGACGCGGCTCGACGCGGACCGCCTGGCCGAGCTGGAACACCGCCTGATGGACGTCAGGCGGCGGCTGTGGTCCAGCCACATCACCGTGCGCGGCAAGGGGAACGAGGTGCTGCGGCAGTTCCAGGCACAGCACGCGCTGCCGGCCCTCCTGGAGGGCATCGTGGGCGAGCTGGCGGACGCGGGACGTCTCGTGGAGGCGATGACGAACCGCGGGGTGAACGCGGCACTGGGGCTGCTGACCGTCCTCGGCCTGCCGGTCGGGACGGCCTTCGCAGCCGCGGCGCTCTGGGGGGATCCGCACCCCCGCCTGCTGCTGTTCGCCGCGTCGGCAGCAGCAGGCGGATCCGCGGTGATCGTCGCGGCCGTACCCCAGGCCAGGCAGATGCTGCGGACCCTGAGGCGCAGGGGACCCCGCTGACGGTCACCGTCCGGGAGACCCGGACCGTCAACCGCTGACAGCCGGCCGGGGGCTAAGGCTCCTCGGTGCCGGCGGCCTTCTCGGTTGTCGCCGCCAGCAGCAGGGGCCAGCCGTCGAGCTCCAGTGGGCGCTTGTCGTGGGGCTGCCAACCGGCGGACAGCGCCGCGTCGAGCAGTGCGCGGACGGCGCCCGGCTCGTGCAGGTTCAGCGAGCCGCCCCGGACGTAGCCGACGTCCCCGGAGCCCAGGGGGGCGCCGCCCGGGACGTACCGGTCCGGGCCCTCGGCGAAGACGATGCGCAACGAGCCGCCGGTGCCCGCCGGCTGCGGATAAAGCATCAGCGTCTGGCGGCAGTTGACCCCCCCGCCGCTCGGCGACGCGTCATGGCTGTGGCGGTGATTCCACAGGTACGTGCCCCCGTCGGTGACCAGCAGGCGGGGGCTTCTCGGATTGCGGGGCACTCAGTCGACCTCCGCCACCGCCTGGGCGAACTGGGCCGCGTACAGGCGCGCGTAGGCACCGTCGGCGGACAGCAGCTCGCCGTGGGTGCCCTGTTCGACGATCGCGCCGGACTCCATGACCAGGATCACGTCGGCGTCGCGGATCGTGGACAGGCGGTGGGCGATCACGAAGCTCGTCCTGCCGTGGCTCAGCTTGGCCATCGCCCGCTGGATGAGGACCTCGGTGCGGGTGTCGACCGAGCTGGTCGCCTCGTCCAGGACCAGGATGACCGGGTTGGACAGGAAGGCGCGTGCGATGGTGATGAGCTGCTTCTCGCCGGCGCTGACGCCCGTGCCCTCGTCGTCTATGACCGTGTCGTAGCCGTCGGGGAGGGTGCGGATGAAGCGGTCGGCATGCGCCGCCCTGGCGGCCGCCTCGATGTCGGCGCGGGTGGCGTCCTCGGTGCCGTAGCCGATGTTCTCGGCGATCGTGCCGCCGAAGAGCCAGGTGTCCTGGAGGACCATGCCGATCGAGGAGCGCAGCTCCTCGCGGGACATCGCCGCGACATCCGTGCCGTCCAGGGTGATCCGGCCGCCGGAGACCTCGTAGAAGCGCATCAGCAGGTTGACCAGGGTGGTCTTGCCCGCGCCTGTCGGGCCGACGATGGCGACCGTCTGGCCGGGCTGCACCGCGAGCGACAGGCCGTCGATCAGCGGCTGGTCCGGGTCGTAGCGGAAGGACACGTCCTCCAGGGCGACCCGGCCGGTCAGCTCCGCCGGGCGGGCCGGCGCCTTCGGCTCCGCGGACTGCTCCACGGCGTCGAGCAGCTCGAAGACCCGCTCGGCCGAGGCGACACCGGACTGGATCAGGTTCGCCATGCTCGCGACCTGCGTCAGCGGCTGGCTGAACTGCCGCGAATACTGCACGAAGGCCTGGACGTCGCCGATGGACAGCGCGCCCGACGCGACCCGCAGGCCGCCGACCACGGCGACCAGGACGTAGTTCAGGTTGCCGATGAACATCATCATCGGCTGGATCGTGCCGGAGATGAACTGTGCCTTGAAGCCGGTGTCGTAGAGGGCCTCGTTCTCCTGGCGGAAGGTTTCCGCCGACTCCTGCGCGCGGCCGAAGACCTTCACCAGGGAATGGCCGGTGTACATCTCCTCGATGTGCGCGTTCAGCTGGCCCGTGGTCTTCCACTGCTGCACGAACTGCGGCTGCGCCCGCTTGCCGACCCGGGTCGCCACCAGCAGCGTCACCGGCACGGTGACCAGCGCCACCAGGGCGAGCAGCCAGGAGATCCAGAACATCATCGCCAGCACACCGACGATGGTCAGCAGCGAGTTGATCAGCTGGCCCATCGTCTGCTGCATCGTCGTGCCGATGTTGTCGATGTCGTTGGTGGCGCGGCTGAGCACCTCCCCGCGCGGCTGCTGGTCGAAGTACGACAGCGGCAGCCGGGACAGCTTCGCCTCGACGTCCTGGCGCAGCCGGTAGGCCGTCCGGTTGATGACCGTGGTCGCCACCCGCATCTGGACGACGCTGAAGAGCGACGCCACCACGTAGACGCCGAGGGCGAGCAGCAGCACACTGCCGATCGCGCCGAAGTCCATGCCCTTGCCGGGGGTGAAGTCGATGCCCGACAGCATGTCGGCGACCCCGCCCTTTCCGTGCTCCCGCAGCGAGTCGAGCGCCTGGTCCTTGGTGGTGCCCGAGAGCTGCTTGCCGATCACGCCGGCGAAGATCAGGTCGGTGGCGTGGCCGAGGATGCGCGGGCCCGTGACGGCGAGCGCGACGCTCACCGTGCCGACGGCGAGGACGACGTAGAGGAGGAGGCGGTCGGGGCGCATCAGGCCGAGGAGGCGCTTGAGGGAGCCCTTGAAGTCCATCGAGCGCTCGATCGGGCCGCCGCTCATGAAGCGGCCGGGGCCGGCCATGGCGGCGGGGCCGCGGCGGGCGACGGCCATCGGCTTGCCGGCGGCCGCCGGGCCCTTGCTCAGGGGGGCGGCGCCGTTGCCCTTGCCGGAGGCGCCGTTGCTGGAGGCGCCGTTATGGGGGGCGCCGTTGCTGGACGCGCCGCCGTTGCTCGACGCGCCGTTGCCGGAGGCCCCGTCGCTGCCCGGGGTGCCCGAGCCGTTGCCGGACTCGCCGCTCACGCCGCGGCCTCCTGCTCGGTCAGCTGGGACAACACGATCTCCCGGTAGGTCTCGTTCTCGGCCATCAGCTCGTCATGGGTGCCGGTGCCGACGACGCGGCCTTCGTCCAGGACGATGATCCGGTCGGCGTCGCGGATCGTGGACACCCGCTGGGCCACGATCACCACCGTCGCCTGCGCGGTCTCCGCCGCCAGCGCGCCGCGCAGCGCCGCGTCCGTGGCGTAGTCCAGTGCGGAGAAGGAGTCGTCGAAGAGGTAGATCTCCGGCCGCCGCACCAGCAGCCGCGCGATCGCGAGCCGCTGGCGCTGCCCGCCGGACACGTTCGTGCCGCCCTGCGCGATCGGGGCGTCGAGGCCGCCTTCCAGCTTCGCCACGAAGCCCTTGGCCTGCGCCACCTCCAGCGCGTGCCACAGCTCCTCGTCGGTCGCGTCCGGCTTGCCGTAGCGCAGGTTCGTCGCCACCGTCCCGGAGAAGAGATACGGCTTCTGCGGCACCAGGCCCACCGTCTCGGCCAGCAGCGCCGGCTCCAGCTCCGCCACGTCCTCGCCGTCGACGAGCACCCGGCCGCCGGTCGCGTCGTAGAGCCGCGGGATCAGGCCGAGCAGCGTGGACTTGCCGCTGCCGGTGGACCCGATCACCGCGGTGGTCTCGCCGGGCCTGGCGATCAGGTCGACGCCCCGCAGCACCGCGGCCTCGGCGCCGGGGTAGGCGAAGTCGACGTTGAAGAGCTCCAGCTCGCCGTGCCGGCGCAGGGTGGTGATCGGCGCCTTGGGCGGTACGACGCTGGAGGAGGTGCCGAGCACCTCCTCGATGCGCTCGGCGCACACCTCGGCGCGCGGCACCATCATGAACATGAAGGTGGCCATCATCACCGACATCAGGATCTGCATCAGGTAGCTCAGGAAGGCGGTCAGCGCGCCGATCTGCATGCCGCCGCTGTCGATCCGGTGCGCCCCGAACCACAGCACGGCGACGCTGGAGACGTTCACGATCGCCATCACCGTCGGGAACATCAGCGCCAGCAGCTTGCCGCTGGCCAGCGACACCTCGGTGACCTCGTCGTTGGCCTTGGCGAAGCGCTGCTTCTCGTAGTCGTCCTTGACGAAGGCCCTGATCACCCGGATACCGGTGATCTGCTCGCGCAGCACCCGGTTCACGGTGTCGACGCGCTTCTGCATGGTGCGGAAGATCGGGCGCAGCTTGCGGATGATCAGGCTGACCGCGACGCCCAGCACCGGCACCACGCCCAGCAGCAGCGAGGACAGCGGCACGTCCTGGCCGAGAGCCATGATGATGCCGCCGACGCACATGATCGGCGCCGAGACCATCATCGTGAAGGTCATCAGCACCAGCATCTGCACCTGCTGGACGTCGTTGGTGGTGCGGGTGATCAGCGACGGGGCGCCGAACTGCCCGACCTCGCGGGCCGAGAAGCTCTGCACCTGGTCGAAGACGGACTTCCGGATGTCGCGGCCGACCGCCATCGCGGTGCGGGCGCCGTAGTAGACCGCGCCGATCGCGCACACCACCTGCACGACGGTGACGCCGATCATGGTGGCGCCCATGCCCAGGATGTAACCGGAGTCACCCTTGATCACGCCGTTGTCGATGATGTCGGCGTTCAGGGTGGGCAGGAACAGCGCGGCGATGGTCTGGACGAGCTGGAGGACGACAAGCACGCCGATGGGGCGCTTGTACGGTCCCAGATGGGAGCGCAGGAGTCGGATCAGCACACTGACTACCTCATCGGTCGGTGGGTCGCTCGGGGTCGGCTCTCTGGCGGCCCGGTCCGGCTCGGCCACGACCGGCGCGCAACACTATCCTCAGGCATCCCCCGGCCGCACTTGATTAAAGCGAGGCAAAGGCTCCCGGATGGGTGTGTTCGCGCACAGCGATGTACTGCTGGCGCACAGCCGAGCCAACGGCCGTACCGCCGCCGCCGTTCCCGCCCTCCGCACCACCCGCACCACCCTCCGCGGGGGCCTCGTCGTCGGCCGGGTCGAGCAGCAGCGCGCCGGGCTGCGGCCAGTGCGGGGGCTCGCTCTGCGACTGCGAGCCGAGCACCGCGCCCAGCGACCAGGCCGCCTGCCGGGCCGCGCCGATCGCCGCGTACTCCGCCGGGGCCGGTACCACCACCAGGGTGCCGAAGAGCGCGGGCGCCAGCGCCCTCACGGCGGGCAGCTCGGCCGCCGCGCCCAGCAGGAAGACCCGGTGCACCTCCACGCCCTTGTTGCGCAGCACGTCCAGCGCGTCGGCCAGCCCACACAGCATGCCCTCGAAGGCCGCCCGCGCCACGTGCTCCCGCTTCATCGAGTCCCGGCGCAGCCCCGTTAGGGTGCCCGCGGTGTGCGGCAGGTCCGGGGTCCGCTCGCCCTCCAGATACGGCAGCAGCACCAGCCCGTAGGCCCCCGGCGTCGACTGGAGCGCCAGCTCCGAGAGCCCCGCCAGGTCCGTGCCGAGCAGCTCGGCGGTGCCGCGCAGGGTGCGTACGGCATTGCGCACCTGGACCACCGGGAGGTGGCGGCCGGTCGCGTCGGCGAAGGCGGTGACCGTGCCCGTCGGGTCCTTCAGCGCCTCGTGGTGCACCGCGAAGACGGTGCCCGCGGCGCCGAGCGAGACCACCGCGTCACCCGGGCCGAGCCCGAGGCCCAGGGCCGCGGCCATGTTGTCGCCGGTGCCGGCCGAGATCAGCAGGCCCTCGGGCGTCTGGCCCGCGGGCTCCGCGGGCGCCAGCACGTCGGGCAGCGCCACCTGGTGGCCGAGCGCCAGCTCGACCAGGTCCTCGCGGTATTCGCCGGTCGCCGCCGACCAGTAGCCGGTGCCGGACGCGTCGCCGCGGTCGGTGGTGCGCCGGGTCGGCTGGCCGAGCAGCTGCCACACCAGCCAGTCGTGCGGCAGCAGCACCTCGGCGACGCGCTTGGCCGCGGCCGGCTCGCGCTGCGCCAGCCAGCGCAGCTTCGCCACCGGATACGCCGCCTGCGGCTGCGCCCCCACCGCCTCCGCCCAGCCCGCGGCCCCGCCCAGCTCCTCCGTCAGGTCCGCGGCCTGCGCCTGCGCCCGCTTGTCCCCGCGCAGCAGCGCGGGGCGTACGGTCACACCGCCCGCGTCCAGCGCGAGCAGCCCGTGCTGCTGCCCGGAGATCCCGATCGCCTGCACACCTTCGAGCACCCCGCCCTTGGCCGCCTCGCCCAGCGACAGCAGCCATGCCTGCGGGTCGATCTCGGTCGGCTTCCCGCCGTCCGGCACCTGGTGGGGTGCGTACCCCTGCCGCAGGACCTCACCGGTGTCGGAATCGCATACGACGACGGTGGTACCCGCGGTGGAGCTGTCTATACCGGCCACTTTGCCCATACGGGCGATGATGCCGTACCGGGCGCCCCCCGCGCGTCACGGTTCGACGGTCAGGTGTTCGAGGTGCCCCACTCGTCGTCCGGCCCGTGCCCGTTGCGCATCGACCGCACCCGGGCGGCCAGGGCGTCGGGCAGCCGCGGCCCGACCTTCGCCGACACGGTGTCCGCGGCCTTCACCGCCGCGGTCCTGCTCTGCTGCGCGGCGGTCTCGGCGGCATTGCGCACCGCGGGGTTCTTCGCGAAGCGCTGCGCCGCGGCGACCAGCTGGTCGTACCGCTCCCGGCCCGCCCGTGCGCCGACCACGAAGCCGAACGCGGCTCCCACGATGAACGTCAGCTTGTAGCGCATGGCTCCACCCTTTCCTCCGGACTCGTCCGCACCGCGCCTGTGCTCCGCGCCTACCCTGCGCACCCGGACGACAACCCCGGGCAGAACGGTTGGCGAAGCACCCCCCCACTTGCGCTAATGTATGTGTCGCACCAGGAACACGCCTTCCGGGACCATCCCGGCGGGTGCATTCGGTGCACGCAGTGCGATCCCCTGTAGCTCAATTGGCAGAGCAGCCGGCTGTTAACCGGCAGGTTACTGGTTCGAGTCCAGTCGGGGGAGCTGGTCCCCTGTAGCTCAATTGGCAGAGCAGCCGGCTGTTAACCGGCAGGTTACTGGTTCGAGTCCAGTCGGGGGAGCGCCGGATCAGGGCCCCGCAGGGGTCCTTTTTCATACCCGCGGGAACCACCCCCCCGCCCCCGCGAGTCCACCTGATGACGCGTCTGTGACCCACGAGGGCGACAGATCGTATGAGCGGCTATGCTGCGGCAGACGGCGCGCACGCCACGCCGTACGGGGCGGTAGCTCAGCCGGTTAGAGCAGCGGACTCATAATCCGCCGGTCGTGGGTTCGAGTCCCACCCGCCCCACCACGGCCCTCTAGGGCATGGGCGTTGACCTGCGTGTTTGTGCCCGAGGTGGGGCTTGGCGTGAGAAGTGCTGCCTCTCGGCGATGCCACGTGAGCCCGGGTGAGCCCGGAGGTGCACGAGTCTGCCGTCCGGGCAGCCGGCGTCGGTCAGGACGGTCCCCGGATGCAGAGGCGCTCGGACTCGTCGGGCGGTAGCCAGGATCCTGGCGACTCTGCAGGGGCATTCTTCCCATCCACCGCACAGAGCAGGTCAGCTCATGCGCTCCCTGTGCATGCCGCCACAGGGGGCGCCCGGCACGAGTGCCCGACGCCTCCGCAGCGGGTGCCAAAGGGTCAGAGGAGGGTGTTGTAGGTGTTCATGCCGCCGCCGCTGAGGGCGCGGGTGGCGTAGGGGGCGGCGGGGTTGCCGGTGCCGCGGTAGTACCAGAACTTGCCGGCTGAGTCACGGGCGACGAGGTCCTGGTGGCCCTTGCCGGTCATGTCGCCGATGCCGACGAGGCTGGTGTAGCCCTGCCAGCCGCCGCCGATGCGGACGCGGTTCGCGTAGGGGGCGGCGGCTTTGCCGGTGCCGGGGTAGTACCAGAGGACGCCTGCGGTGTCGCGGGCGAGCAGGTCGGGGTGGCCGTCGCTGGTGATGTCTCCGGCGGCGATGAGCTGGTTGTAGAGGTTCCACCCCGCGCAGATGCGGGTGCGGTTGGCGAGTGGCGCGTTGGGGTTGCCGGTGCCGCGGTAGAGCCAGAGGACGCCGGCCGCGTCGCGGGCGACGAGGTCGGGGTGGCCGTCGCCGGTGATGTCGCCGGCTCCGAGGATCTGGTTGTAGATGTTCCAGCCGCCGCCTATGCGGGTGCGGGTGGCGAAGGGTGCCTTGTTGTTGCCGGTGCCGCGGTAGTACCAGAGGACGCCGGAGCTGTCGCGGGCGGCGAGGTCGCCGGTGCCGTTGGCCTTGAGCGGGCCGAGGGCGGTGATCGTGTTGTAGACGCCCCAGCCGCTGCCGACGCGGGTGCGGGGGCTGAAGGTGCCGGGGCGGGAGGCTGCCGCGTCGGCCTGGTGCTGCCAAAGGACCCCTGCGCTGTCGCGGCCGTACAGCGTGGCCCGGTGCGCGGCCGGGACCGTGTCCGTGGTGAAGTGCAGCGGTTGGTCCCATTCCGCGTACGGCGTTCCGTCGTCGGCCAGGGTCTTGAAGACGCCGGTGACCGTGCCCGCGGGCAGCCCCCAGTCGACGGCGACGTGCAGGTATTCCCATGTCCCGGCGTGTGCCTGCTCTCCGACCCACTCGTGGGCGGGGAGGTCGAGGATGAGCGAGCCGTCGGTGGTGGTCGTCCAGTGCCTGGTCGTGTAGGCGCCCGTGTCGGAGGCGTAGTCGATGTGCAGAGCTGCTGCGAGTTGGGCGGGGGTGTACCCGGCGGCACGGATCTGGTCGGCGGGGATGGTCCAGCGGGTGTGTGTGGCGGCCGGTGGGGTCTGCATGTACATCTGCGTGTATATGCTGGCGGTGGCGACGAGGCCGCCGGTGGGAATCGTGACAGTGCTGTTGGCGGTGTCCGGGGGGGCTTGGCCGGGGACGTTCCATCCTGTCGTCGGGTCGGGTCCGCCGATGTTGATCCTGCCGTTGTGGCCGATCGCTGACCTGCCGATGACCGAACCGCTCGCCCCGTCGATGACGGTGCCGTTGACGGTGACGTACGGGGGTGCCGGGTATCCGACGGAGACGTGCAGGTGGATGGTGCCGGTGGCCAGCGGGGCGCCGGGGATGCCGTTGCCGTCGCTGTCGGCGGTGCCGATGTCCACTGTCCCCGTGGCCGCGGTGACCGGCGGGGTGGACCCGGAGTTGCCGGGGGGCATGGTGACCGGCAGGACGGTCCCGGAGTCGTCGGTGATCGTCAGCTGGTCCAGGCTGGCCGCGGTCAGGGAGAGCTTGATGTATGCGTCGTCGGGCGTCGGTGCCGTCATGGTGATGGCGAGGTCACCGGCCGGCCCGTACTCGTCGATGTCGACGTAGCTTATCGACATGATCGACGGGATGGGGGTCGTGGCCTCCGCCGCCTGGGCGGACGCGAGGCCCCACGCGAGGGCGACCGCCGTGGCGATCGTAGTAGGGCGAAGTCGTCTGTATTGCAACGGAGTTCCTGGGTGGTGAGACGTGGGGCGGAGGTGGGAACGCCGACGGCGTTCCCACCTCCGCGTGGATTGGTACTGGTCGCAGTGGCTAGCTGGTCAGGCGGTTCGACGGAGGAGGTAAAGGAGCGCAGAACCTCGCCGGTCGTGGTGTCGACGGTCTGCTCCGGCCGGTCGGGCGGACGGGTTTGGTGCAACCGCCGAGGTGCTCGATCTGCTGCTGTGCGCGGTCGAAGTCGGGCTGGTTGACCAGGTGAAGCAGGTCCCGCACGGCGGGGCTTGCCACCTGGCGCAGGTCCAGGGCGACCATCGATGAGAACTACCACCGCGATTCGGCGCACCATCGAGGACTGCGGCCTGCCGCACTCCTCCAGCGCGATCGTCTCGCCCTATGGCACCACGGCCCACTACGTCCGCCACGGGCACATTATCCGCTGGAAGGGGTACGCCGCCCATCTCGCCGAGACGTGTGCCTACGACAGCGCCAACGTGATCACGGACGTGGCCATCACATCGGCCGCCACCAACGACAGCCAGGCCCTGCCCGGCATCCACACCCGCCTGGCCCGTCGCGGGCTGCTGCCCGACGAGCACCTCGTCGACGGCGGCTACACCTCCCTGGTCCACCTGGACCGAGCCGCCCGCGAACACCAAATCACCGTCGCCGGGCCCCTGCCAGGCAACCCCACCAGCCAGCACCGCCGAGGCGAAGGCTTCGACCGGGACGACTTCCACATCGACTACGACCGCCGCCGGGTCACCTGCCCCCAGAGCCAGGTCAGCGCGGGCTGGCACGGCCCCTACCCGACCCCCTCACCCATCGCCGCACCCCTGATCGTGGCCCGGTTCACCAAGAGCCAGTGTCGCCCCCGCCCAGCCCGAAACACGCTGCACCACCACCGCAGACAGCGTCCGAACCGTGGACTTTCCCCCGCGCGAACTCCGCGACCTCCAAATCCGCGTCCGCACCGAGCAGCAGACACCCGAGTGGAAGACCCGCTACGCGACCCGCTCCGGGGCGGAGGCACCATCAACGAGTTCGCCCATGGATACGGCATGTGCCACTGCCGCTACCGAGAACAGCCCAAGGCCCACCTGCAATATGTCCTCACGGCAATCGCCCCGACGGACGGGCTCACCCTCTGACCTGCACGGGCGGGACCGGGCGGGACTACCCGTCACCCTCCGGCATGGGTGCCGGGTGACTCATAATCCGCCGGTCGTGGGTTCGAGTCCCACCCGCCCCACCACGGCCCTCTAGGGCATGGGCGTTGACCTGTGTGTTTGTGCCCGAGGTGGGGCTTGGCGTGAGAAGTGCTGCCCCTCGGCGATGCCACGTGAGCCCGGAGGTGCACCGACCTGCGGTCCGGGCAGCCTGTGTGTGCCAGGGGCGCTGCCGGATAGCCAAGCTCCCGGAAGCCGATCGACGGTGGGTCGGCCGCCCTGGCCATCGGGTGGAGGGCATAGGGCACCCATCGGAGCACAGCCTGATTCCGGCCTCGGCGGCAGCTCCTTTCCCCTGTCCTGCAGCCGCTCGTCCGGTGCCGGGTGCTCCCCTGCAGGGGGCGTGCAGGCTGATGCCGGTACGTGTGTCGCGAGTCAGGACGTTGCCGGGATCCGCACAGGTCGGCCGGCTGATGCGTGTGCTGCGGATTTCGTTGTGGGGGGGGTGAGAACGCTTCACACGGTGGTGAGCGGGACCTGGACCGTGTGGACCTCGCCGTCGCCGAGGTGGAGCAGGCCGCGGCCGGGCTGGACGGCCTGGCCGATCGAGCTGCGCTGGAGCCGGACTCCGATGAGTTCGGCGTCGGACATGTTCTGCGGGGAGAGGAGAAGGCCGCGGCGGGCCTTCTTGAGGTCGACCTGCCAGCCGTTGAAGCCCGAGCACATGTCGTCCGCGTCGCCGGCGATGACGATGCCGATGTGTTTGCCGGAGGCGTTGCGCACCACGGACTGGAGGACGTCTCCGGCGTCGCAGGTGCGCAGCAGCTCGGCGTCGTCGACCATGATCATGCCGGGGCCGGCGAAGCGGTCCAGGGCGGCCCGCAGGTCTTCGGGGTCGATGTCGTCGTGGCCGAAGAACCCGACGACGCCTTCGGCATGTTCGAGGCGCCGCAGGGGTGACTGGCGTCGGGGTGCCGCGACGACGACCTGGGTACCGGACCATAGGAGAGATCGGGTCATGGTCAGCAGGGCTGTGCTGCGGCCGGAGCGTGGCGGTCCGGCGATGACGAAGCCGGGTGTGCCCTGGGTGAGGTCGGGGCCGAGGGCGGTGAGCTGGTCGCCGCCGACCGCGGCCATCGACCACAGTCGCCCGCCGCCGGGCATTGCCGCGATCTCCTGGCTGTCGCGCAGCTCCCACGCCTCCTCGTACGTGATGCGGCCCGGCAGGACGTCCACGCGGAAGGGTCGGCGTGAGCGCGGCACCGCGGCGTCCCGTTCCTTCGCGGCCTGGCCGATGGCCTGGAGCGCCGCAGCCTGGGCCTGGCCGCGGCGGTCCTCGGCGAGGAGGGCCACGTGGGTTTCCACCGGGCGGCCCTGGGCGCGGAAGGCGCGGCCCGGTGGGATTTCGGCCGGTGCCTTGCGGGGGTTGAGTCCGATCAGGGACAGGTCGGAGGGGTCACTGAGCTGCAGTGCCATCTTGTTCTCGGTGAGGGTGGAGATCCGGCCGATCAGCAGCGACCGGTCGCCGGAGATGACAAGGTGCAGGCCGGCGGAGGCGCCCTCGCGCATCAGCTGGAAGATCGTGTCCTGCAGGGTGCCGTTGTCGAGATCTCCGAGGGAGGGGACGAATCCCTCCCAGCGGTCGAGGAGCAGGACGATGTGCGGCAGGCGCTGGTCCGCCGGTACCGCGGCGCGCTGCTCCCTGATATCGGTGAAGCCGCTCTCCCCGAGCAGGGCCATACGCCGCTGCAACTCGGCCGAGAGCTTCCCGAGCAGCCGTACCGCGCGGTCCGCCTCGCCCGAGCGGACGACCGCCCCGCAGTGCGGCAGGGAGTTCAGGGCCAGCAGGGCGCCGTTGCCGCAGTCAAGGGCGTAAAGGTGCACGTCTGCGCAGGAGTTCGTACGGGTCAGCGATCCGGCGATGGTGCGCAGCGTCTGCGACCTGCCGCTCTGCGGGGCGCCGGCGATCATCAGGTGGCCGAAGGAGGCGAGGTCGACGGCGACGGTACGGCGGGCCTGTTCGGCGGGCAGGTCGTCCACCGCGTACGGGGCGGGCACGAGGCCGTCCGGGGACGGGGCGGTGAGGGCGTCGAGTCCGTCGATTTCGTCGAGGAGCAGGCGTTCGGGCAGGGCAGGCAGCCAGGGGCTGTGCTGAGGCGGGATGGCGAGCTGGGTTCCTGCTTGCTGGACGGCCTCGACGAGGACTGCGAGGTCGGTGAGGAGGTCGTCGTCGTTCGCGCCGGCCCGTCTGGGCGGTTCGGGGACCGGGCGGCCGATGCCGTCCCAGCCGACCACTGCCGCGAACGGCGCGGGCGCCTCGGCTGCGACCTGCCCCGGCCGCCGGCCGCCGACGCGGCCGGACTGGAAGGGCAGCAACGACGCGGCCCCGAGCCGTACGAAGGCCCGGCCGGGCGTGGACTTGGCGATGTACCCGGCGTCGGGCGCGTCGATCACGTCGGTGGACTCCGTCGCGTCCGTCACGCGCAGCGCGATGCGCAGGTTGGTGTTGGCGCGGATCTCGGGGGAGACGACGCCGGACGGGCGCTGGGTGGCAAGGAGCAGGTGGATGCCGAGGGACCGGCCGCGCTGGGCGACGTTCACCAGGCCGGTGACGAAGTCCGGCAGTTCGCGGGCCAGGGAGGCGAACTCGTCGATGACGATGAGGAGCCGGGGGACGGGCGCGAGCGCGGGGTTGGTGCGCATCGCGACGACGTAGTCCTCCAGGTCCTTGGTGCCTGCGGCGGCCAGGATGTGCTCGCGGCGCCGCAGTTCGGCGCCCAGGGACTCCAGGGCCCGTTCGACCAGGTGGGTGTCGAGGTCGGTGACCATGCCGACGGTGTGCGGGAGTTTCACGCAGTCCTTGAAGGCCGCGCCGCCCTTGTAGTCGACCAGGACGAAGGTCATCGCGTCCGGGCGGTTGGCGACGGCGAGCGAGGCCACGACGGTCTGGAGCAGTTCGGACTTGCCGGAGCCGGTGGTGCCGGCGACCAGCCCGTGCGGGCCGTCCCGTACGAGATCGACGGCGAAGGGGCCGTCGAAGGAGGCGCCCACGACGGCGGTCGTCGAACGGCCCCCGGCGGCCCAGCGGGCCGACACGGCGGCGGCCGTCGGCGGCTCCAGGCCGATCACGTCCAGCAGCCGGCAGGCGTCCGGCAGCGCCGCGCCCTCGTCCCCGCTGACGTCACGGATCGGGGCCAGGGCTCGTGCGACCTGGTCGGCCCACTCCGGGGTCACGCAGTCGGGCCGTACCGACAGCGCCGGCTCGGCGCCGGCCGTCGAGACCTGCAGCAGGCCACTGAAGTCCTCCTCGACCAGGGCGCGGCACTCCTCCGGGAGCAGCCGCCGGTCCGCGTCCAGGCAGATGAGATGGATGCCCACGCGGGGCCCGTTCCGCAGCACTTGGGTCAGCCCCGGCAGCGCGCGCAGCCGCCGCGATCCGTCGAGTACGACAAGGACGGTCGGCCCGGTCCAGGTCTGGTTGGGGGCTGTGCCCGCCTCGCTTGCCGCCTCCTGCCGGGCGGTGACCTGGGAGAGGAGTTCGCTGATCCGCCGGGCCACGGTGTCGGCGTCCGTACCGACCAGGGCGAGCGCCGACTGCCCTTCACGGGCGCGGGCGTGCGGCAGCCACCGCACCCACTCCCAACTCGCCTGACCGGTGGGGTCGGTCAGCACGCAGATCCGCAGATCGTCCGGCGAGTGCAGTGCGGCGGCCTGGGCCACCAGCCAGCGCCCGACCGCCCGCGGCAGGTCACCTCGGCCGGCGATGCCCAGCACACCGTGCTGCCGCAGCGGCACGGTCACCGGTACGTCGGCGAGCCCGCGGGTCTCGCCTCGCTTGTGCTCCTCCTGGCCGGGGTCGCCGACCTCCACCTCGGAGGGGACCGTGCCGGTGCCGACCCGCAGCAGCCCGTAGTCCGGGTCTGAAAGGCGACGCTCCCACAGCCGCTGGCCGGGGCCCGTTGCCGTGCCCCACACCTCAGCCGGGTCGGGGGCGCCCGCGCGGCGCGCGGCGGTCTCGGCCGCCATGGCCTTGCGGGCCTGGCGCTCGATCGACGCCTTGCGCTGCTCGTACTCGGCGAGCATCTGGCGGTAGGTCTTCTTGCCGTGCTTCTTGTCGTTGAGGTAGTTGCCGATCATGGAGATCGGGCTGAGTACGGCCATGAACAGGTACGTGGGCTGCTTCATCACCATGGCCATCGCCACCGCGCCGACCAGCGGGACGACCGCCATCAGCCACGGGAGCGGCCGGCTCTCCGACTGGCGTGGTGCGGCCGGCAGTTGGAACCTGGTGGTGCGGGGCGGGGGAGTGATGCGGGGCGGCCGGTTGTAGTCCAGGCCGGTGCCGTCCTCGGACGGCTTGAGCGCGGCGTCGGGGAAGCGGGGCGGGTTCAGCTCGAAGAGCGTGTGCCCGGCCGCGATGACGCTGCGCGGCTGCCACGGCTTCTCGGCGGTCAGGGGTTGACCGTCCATGGTCGCGGAAGCGCCGTACGCCGGACGTACGGTGACGGTGCCGTCGACGGTGACGTCCACCTCGAAGGCGGTGGGCGGTAAGGCGGCGTCGCCCACCGTGATCCACGCGTCGGGGCTGCTCCCGACGACGGCGACCCCGGGCCCGAGCCGCCACACCCCGCCGGCACCGGGCCCCCCGACGACCCGCACCTCGACGAGGCCCTGGGCCTCGGGGCTCGCCGCCCCGGGCCCGCCGAGACTGACGACGGCGCCGTCGCGGAGGGGGGAGGTATCCAGGCTCAACGCGTGGTCAACGGCGAATCCGTTGACGTGAAGGGTCGGCGCCCCCTGCGCGTCCGCCGGCCGCCCGAGTAAGCGCCCGACCTCGGACGCCAGCGCGCCCGTGAACCCTTCCAGGCCGGTGGTGACCGCGAAGTCCGCACAACAGTCGCGGATCGGGTCGGTCACACTGAATCGGAGTTCCACCGGTTGCCCCCCTGGCCCGTCGGTATTGTGCTGCTGGTGACGCTGACGCCCTCGTCGTCCTGGACGCGCGATACGCCGTACCCGCCCGACGATTCTGCGTCGGGGAAGCGGGGCCGACACCGTCGTTCAGGTGTCGAACTCACCCAGCCAGCTGCGCAGCAGCAGGTGTTTGGGCAGGTAGTCGGACTCGACCTCGATGGGGATGACGCCGGCGTCATGGGCGAGGCAGGCAACGGCGAGGGGGCCGATGGCCACTAGGCCCGTGGGGTCAGTGGCCCGTTCCTCGTCGGCGGTCCAGTACTGCTTGTGGAGCTCCAGGGCCTGGACGAGCGATGCGTTGAACCTCTCGCTGTCCTCGCGGACGTAGTAAAGGAACATTTCAAGGGGCGGGGACAGAATTTTGAGGATCAGCTCGCGGGGGGCGACCCGCAGGGTTTCGGGGTCTGTTTCGTTCAGGGCTTCGAGGAGTTTGTCGAGTGGTACTGAGCGTTCCCTCCAGGAAGTCTGAAGTGTGTCGACCCACGGGTAGATGTAGTCGTCAAATATGGCACCGGAACTGCGCAGCAGATCAAGGGGGATGGCGCTCAGCATGTCCAACCTGGACGATTCACGGCAAATTACTGACAGCCAAAAAGCGGTGATCCATGTACCGGCGTCCGTGTAGTATTGCGGGCCGGTGGCGGGGATTGTCCTCATGTTGTGGTCGATCCGGCACTGAATCGAGCCTTCGGTGGAATTCGCAGCAGCGAAGATCGCGCTTGAGGTCTGCATTGCCGTGATGAATGCCTCCCACGTCTCGATCTTGCTGGCGGTGGGGTCGAGGAGGCAATGGACCTGCGCCACCGTCTCGGCTGTGGCCAGCGCGCGGGCCAGCGTCCGCGGCGAACTCTCGACACGACTGAGTGATTGCGTGAGCCCCCCGCCCAGTACCTCAAGGAGGCTGCTGGCGTTGCCGACCGTGTCAGTCGGCAACTCATGGCGAGATACGGTCACTGGCACCTGTTCAGCTCCCTTGGTCGATGTCGAAGTGCCTCATGACGTAGCCATCATACTGACCGTCCTCGGACTTGGCCTTGACTACGACATAGTCCAGTTTGTTGTCGTCAAGGGCCTTTTGGAGTTCAACGGCGAGCTTGGCCTCATCGAGGTCCCCGGCCCCTCGTTTTTCCATCTGGACGATGATCGCCTCGAAGTACGCACGGTGGCCCTGCATGACCTGCCGTCCTGACAGAGGCCCGTCAGGCAGAGACGCGCGGTCCCCGAGCCGCGTGGTCGGGGATGCTTTCGCCTCGACCACGACGAACCCACCATCGGGCCGTCGCCATATCTGGTCGAATCGATTTTTCCCTCGCGCCCTGTTGTCGACGCGAGTGGCGCCGGGAAAGTTCTCCGGAATGGCATGGTTCGCCGCCGCGGCATCGCCGAGATCTTCACCGGCCCGACTCATCTGGTCGTGCAACGGCGGGTGGGCCGTGTTGGCATCATCGCGAGCGCGTTTGTTCCCGGGCGTCGGGTTGGCGTCGTATGCCGCTTGGGCATCCTTCTGCGCTTGGTGGGCGGCCTGGTCCGCGTCGATCGCTCTCTGGCGCTTGGCGGCAGCCTCGTCGAGGGCCTTCTGGTGCGGGTGGTCGTCCCCGGGTCGATCCCCGACCTTGGACGGGCCGTCCTTGTAGAGGGGTGGGAGGGGCGGTGGAGCGTCGCTGGCAGGGATCCACTTTCCCGGACGCGTCGGGTCGGGCTTGAGTTGCGGCAGCGGGTTGCCGTTCTCATCCCTGCCTTCGGTGCTGTGACGGTGACCGTCGGAGCGGTAATGCTGCTCGAACCATGTGCGGTCGGAATTGGCCTTATCGACCTGTATTCGGACCACCGCCATCGGGTCCTCAGGGGAGGGGTACCTGGCCGAACCGGCGGGGCGCTCGGGCGGTTTGACGGGCGGGATGCCGCCACCACTACCGTCGGGCAGTGGGGTTTCCTCGGTCAGGGGCTTCGGTGCGTCGTCGGCGACTTTGCCGTCGGTGGCCTTGAGTTTGGCGGCCGCCTTTTCCAGGTCCTTCTCCGTCTCGTCCAGGACGCGGTGGAGGGTGCCGGGTAACTTCCTGAAGATGTCCTCGGCTATGGACTTCAGAGCCGCTTCCAGAACTTGGACGACGTGCCACTTGCCGCCGGCGGAGTGGGTTTCGATCTTGCGGGCGTTGGCCCGGCGGTGGGCCCGGATGCTGGCGTTCTCGACACGGCTCTTGTGGGTTCTGGCTGTGGCGGCGACGCGTTGGAGGGCCTGGTAGTCCGCCTTCAGGGTGAGGGTCTCGAAGACGACGGTGGTGCTGCCGGTCAACATCTTGGAGACGGTCGCGCTCACATTGTTGCTGACCTCTTCGGCCGCCTGGTTGACGAGGTAGCCGACGATCTTGTTCTCGAGTTCCTGGAGCACGAACTTGACCGCCGTCTTGGTGAGGGCGATTTCCAGCGGTAGTTCACCCTCGGCTATGCCCAAGGTGAACAGGGCCTCGCCCTGGGTCGCGATGACCTCGGCCGCCAGGGCGCTCGCCTCCGCGATCACCACGCCCTTCTGGATCTCGACTGCCTTGGCGGCGATGTCGAGGGCCCCGGCGAAGTCGTGCATCGGGCCGCGCATGGCCATCATCTGGGAGTGATGGTGGTCCCAGTGCTCGGCCAGGGTGCTGACCGCGCCGGACTGGTTGGTGTCCTTCAGGCCGTGGACCGCGTCATGGCTCAGTTGGGACAGCTGCGTGATCTCCGTGGTGAACTCGCGCAGGTCCTTCGCCCAGCCGCGCAGTTCGTCCTCGTCGATCGCCGGCCAGGGAAGACCGAGGAAGTTGAACGCGTCGACGACCCAGCCTGGCAATTCGAGAGACATCAGGACCCCCGCCTTCACGCGTCGCCGTCTCCTGCAAGGACGCGTTGTCTTTACTCATGATGCTGGACGGGTTGCCGCCGGTTCCCTGGTGGTGGGCATCGACGGTCGACGTGGACGAGATTTCGCCAACCTGCGGGATGGTGCCCGTCATGTTTTCCGGCCGGGAACCATGGACTGCCGTCCGGTTGTCTTCTTCCGTAGGCTGATGCGGAGGTACCGGCGCTTTTGTGCATCGCATTGCGCAACCGCCGGCCCAATGGGCTTATCCCGTTACCGCTGTTCGATCGAGAGTTGGGATCCTTCATGGCGAATGTGAACGTCACGTACCAGGAGATGCAGGACGCGGCGACGAAGCTTCGTTCGGGGCAGTCCGACATCACGGACAAGCTCAATACGCTGCAGAAGTTCATTCAGGGCCTGGTCAACGGCGGCTACGTCACGGACCGGTCGTCCAAGCAGTTCGACCAGTCATACTCGGAGTTCACCAACGGGGCGACCAGGACGATCGAGGGGCTGGAGGGCATGGCGAAGTTCCTGGAGCATGCGGCCGCGCTGTTCCAGCAGACGGACGAGGATCTGGCCAAGGGTGCCCGCGGCTGAAGTCCACGGGCTGGAGGAGTTCGACTGGGCCGCCGTCTCGCTGTTGGGGGCGGTGGCCCACTGGCATATTCGGGGAAGGGTGCGGCTACGCAGTTCCGGTGTGGCACATGTCGGGGGCGGAAGCGTACTCCACGATTCCATTCGTGAGGATCAGGGACGTCACCGTGTAACAGGTCCCGGGTGAGACGGAATTGGCTGGAAACGTCGCCACGGGATCGGCGTTGCCGGCGGTTCTGCGCGGAGACGACTGCGTCCCTCGGACCTTCGCCTGCACGACATAGCCGCTGATCCGCTGAGCCTGTTCCGGGAGTTGCCAGGTGACCTGCACCTGGCCGTCGGCTCTGGTCACGGTGACGTGTCGCGGCATCAGCACAGGCAGCTGGTCGGTGGGTACGGGCCGTGGGACGGCGGTGCTCGGCGACGCGGTGGGTGATGCCGCCGGGTGCTTGTCGCCGTGGCCCAGGAGCAGGGTCAGCGCGGTTGCCGCGCCGGCGAAGACCACCAGTGCCGTGCAGGCGGCGATCAGCCGGATGCGCGCCTGACGTCGGGCCTCCCGCCGGGCGGACTCGGCCCCGGTGTCGGTGACTTGCTCGTCCTCGTCGGCGGGGTCCCAGCCGGGCAGTGGAAGCACGGGCGCCGGCTCGGGTTCCAGGGCGGGCACGCGGGAGGAGTGCGTGTCGGGCAGGAGGAGCCGCAGCGTGCGGTGGATCTCGGTCAGCGGAGGGCGGCCCTCGGGGTTCACGGACATCATGCGGCTGACCAGGGTGAGAAGTGCTTCGGGCGCGTCAGGCCGGGCCGGGTGTGGTACCTCGCCGCGCAGCACCGCCTCGTACAGCTCGGCCCCGCCGGCGCGGGCGGCCTCGGCGTGGGCGGGTGCCCCGTTCAGCAGCGCGTAGAGGGTGGCTCCGAGGCTGTAGACGTCGGCGGCCGGGCCCGGTTTCTCCCAGCCGAAGAACTCCCGCGGCGCGTACAGCGGGTCGAAGACCGAGCCGAGGCCGGGCGCGGCTCGTTGCAGGACGCGGTCGATGCCGTGGTCGGCGAGCAGCGCGTCCCCGGCCGCGTCGAAGAGGACGTTGCCGGGGCGCACCGCCAGGTGCAGGACGCCGCGGCGGTGGGAGGAGTGCAGGGCCAGGGCCAGGCGCGTACCGATGGCGATGACGTCGGCGGCGGGGAAGGGACCGGTGGTGCCGAGGAGCGACTGCGCGTCGCCGCCCGGGCAGAACTCCTGTGTGACATACGGCCGGTGGTCGCTGGTGACGCCCGCTTCCAGGACGGGGACGGAGCACGGGTGCCTCGCGGCGGCACCAGCGGCGAGGAGTTCGGAGTGGGCGGCCAGCCGTGGCCGCTCCTCCTCGACGGCGACGTGCAGGAGTTTGACGGCGACCTCGCTTCCCGTCTCGTCCTCCCGGCAGAGGAATACCGTGGCGTGCCGGCCTGCGCCGACGAGGCGTACCGCGGTGTAGCCGGCAGGCACCATGGAGCCCTGCTCGGGGGCCAGGGACTTCGCGGGTTGCAGGTGGTGGGCCGCGGGCCGGGGGGCAGCCGGGCCGCTCGGCGCTCCGGCCGCGCCGGTCCATTCCGGCGTTCGGTTCACCTCGGGCCTCCCTGGTTGTCGGCGGTTGCGGTGGCGTCGGTTCGTGGTGCGGTCATCTGCCCAGCAGCGCGGCGGGACGAAGCGCCCGGCGCAGGCGTTCCCGGCGCGGGACGGTGGCCAGGACCGCCTTCTCGACGATGTCGCAGTGGGACCAGGCCGCGTCGGCGGTGGCCAAGTCGGCGGGCCGGCCCCCGTAGCCGATCTCGTTGACCAGTTGCGCCAGTTGGGGCAGCCGCGCGCCGGCGGCGCCGCCCACGCGGTCCTGGCCGAACGCCGCGACCTCCTGCGCGGTGTGGGCGCCGGTGGCGGGCAGGCCGATCTCGGTGAGGCGGTCGGTGATCTGCTGCCACGCGCCGATCACCCGCAGACGAGTGTCGGGATTCCCGCGCCGCCGGGCACGGCGCCGGTGGGGGACCCACGCCGCGTACAGCAGGTAGCCGCAGGTGAGAGTGAGCAGCAGCACGAGCGCCCAGGCCCAGGTGGGCAGGCCGCCGGAGCCCCCGCCCGGCTGCGAACCCGCCGCCGCGTGTCCGGAGGCCTTGGGCGCGGTGGTGGGGCGGGCCTGCCCGGTGATGTCCCGGTCGACGTCCTGGCGCTGCTTCGGCTCGCCGGCCGGAGGTGCGGACGCCCCGGACTTCGACGTCTCACCGGGGGTCGGGTAGAACGGCACCCATCCGACGCCCTTGAACTCGACCTCCGGCCAGGCCAGGACGTCCTTGCCGGTGATCTGCCAGGTGCCGGGGGCGATCCGGGCGCCGGGGCGGAAGCCGACCACGACGCGGGCGGGCAGCCCGAGGGTGCGGGCCATGACGGCGTACGAGGCGGCGAACTGCTCCGAGGTACCGCGTTTGCCGGTGGTGAGGAAGAACTCCAGCGAGCGGTAGGTGTGGCCCGGCAGGGCGGCCGGGTCGAAGGCGTGGCCGTTCCGGAGCCAGTCGGCGAGGCGGCTGGCCTGCTGGTACGGGTAGGTGCTGCCGCCGGTGGCCTGGGCGGCGAGCTGCTGGAAGGTGTCGACGGCGGGAATGGGGCGACCGGCCGCGTCGGTACGCGGGAGCGCGAGCATGATCGGGTCGTCGGCGACGTCGGCGTATTCCAGGCGTTGGGAGTCGTACACGGGGACCTGTGAGGTGGCGGAGTAGGTGAGCCCGGAAGGGATGTCCTCTCCGGTGGACAGGACGCCGGTGTCCGGGTCGACGAGGACGGATGTGTGGGCGGGCGTATGAACGGCCGCTGGCCGGTCGGCTGCGGGCAGCCAGATGCCCGGCAGTTGCTGGATGGTGAAGCGCTGGGTGAGCGTGCTGGACGTGACGGGCGCCGCGGTGCCCTGCGGGGCGGGGACGCGGCCGCCGGTGCGGGTCAGCTTCGCGCTGGGGGACCAGGTGACACCGTCGTAGGTGTCGAGCACGGCGAGGCGGTAGTTCTGCGCGGCGGCGGCCTTGACGGTGAAGACCTTCTCGTCGCCGTTGCGCATCCAGGCGGCCACCTCGTCCAGCGGGCTGGTGGTCTGCGGGCGTACGGTCGCGGGCGGCACGGCGCCGCGCGGGTCGTACGGGGTGCCGAGTCCCGGCAGGTGGGTGCCGAGCAGCCCGGCGGCCAGCGCCAGTCCGGCGGCGAAGGGCAGGCCCAGCCCCAGGGCTCGGCCGGACAGGTGGGCTCGGGAGCGCACCAGCGCGAGCGCGGCGGCCAAGCCGGCGAGCGCGGCGACGGCCGGCGTGTTCGAGCCGGTGCCGTCCACGCCGAGGAGCAGCGGGACGCCCAGCGCCAGGACCGCAGGCACGGCGGGCAGGAGCGGGCTGCTGGTGCGCAGGGCCAGTTCGGCTGCGGCGAAGGCGGCCAGCCACAGCACCGCGTGCGGCAGGACGAGCAGCCGGTGGTCGCCGGGGGCGGGCAGGATCACGGTAAGGACGGCGTGCGGCGCGTCGAGGAGGGCAGAGCCCTCGGTACGTACGGTGGACGGTGTCGGCAGCCCGCTTCCCGCACCACGGAAGAGCGTGGCGCTGACCGTCGCGAGCCAGGCCACGACCGTCAGCAGCACGGACGGCCACAGCGGGCGCGGAGGCCGGTCCGCTTTCCCCAAGAGCAGTCCGGACAAGACGGCGGACAGGGCGACCGGTACGACGGCGGCGACGGACACCACCGGCAGCAGGCCGCGCAGGGTGAAGACGCGGTGGAAACCGTACCCGGATGCGGCGGTCAGGGCGGCCACCAGCGGCAGCGACCACAAGCGGCGGGCGCGGCCCAGGCCGTGGGCGGGGGCGGTCTGCAACGCGGCCCGGCGCTGCCCGGCGCCGGCCGCGGTCGGGCGGGGAGTGGGGGCGGCCCACGCCCAGTCCGGTCCGTCGGTGTGCGGCGACAGGGGCGCGGTGCGGACCGGGCGGCCGGGGGCCGAGCTCATCGCACCGCCTCCCATCGCCATGTGGCGAGCAGGGCGTTCAGCGAGGTGACGTGCACCTGGTGGACGTCCCTGCCCGTGCCCGCCACCTGGGGAGAGCCGGCCGCTTCGGCGCCGGCGCGCAGCATCGCCACGCGGTCGAAGCGACGACCGACCCGACCGAGCGCCGCGAGACCATCCGTGTCGCCGGTGCCGGTGACCACGACGAGCTGGCCGCCACCGCGGTGCTGTTCCAGGTCGTCGAAGGCGGCGGCGCAGGACCGGCGGTCTGAGGGCACGGTCAGCGCCAGCCGGTCGAGGAGGGCCTCCGCGTCGCCCGCCGACCCCTGGGCGCGCAGGACCGGGCCGGTCTCTGTGACCACGTAAACGGGGAAGTTCGACCGGGCGGCGGCGTACGCGACGGAGGCGGCGCAGTCCACGGCGAGCTCGAAGTCGTCCTCGCCGCCATAGGCGGTGCCGCGGGTGTCCAGGACGACGGTGGTGTGGGGCAGGGCGACGTCGACCATCTGCCGGACCATCAGCGTGCCGGTTCGGGCGCTGGACCGCCAGTGCACCCGGCGCAGGTCGTCGCCCAGCACGTACTCGCGCAACGCGTGGAAGGTCAGCGAACCGTCATCGGCTGTGTCGGAGGTCGGGCCCTCGATGTGGTGCGCGGTGCCGGAGGGCAGCACCGGCAGCAGGCAGATCCGCGGGCGGACGACGAGGGTGCCGACGGCGCCGTAGGTGCGGGCGCGGCAGGACAGGCCCAGCGGATCGGTCCGTTCGACCTGGAGCGGACCTATCTGGACGATGCCGCGGCGGCCGGTGGGGAGGGGGTAGCTCGCCTCGTGGGCGTCGCCAGGGCGCAGCATGGGGATGTCGGCGCTGGGCGCCTGGTCTCCGGCGCGGTCGCGGACCCGCAGGCCGCGCCTGGTCCGGCCGCCGGTGTTCGTCAGGGTCACGAGGGCGTCGGCGTGCTCGCCGCGGCTGACCTTGTGCGGCGTGACGCGGCGCTCGGCGGTCAGGTCGGGCCGGAGCCACGTCCACACCACGGCCGCGGTGACCGCGAGCAGGCAGGCCGCTCCCAGGGCGGCCGCTTCCCCGTAGCCGAGCGCGTATCCGGCCGTGGTCAGGGCCGCGCCGGATACGAAAGTGCCCCAGCCCGTGGGCGTCAGCATCACACCGGCGCTCCGCTGTGCTGAGGCACCGGCACGCTCGCCAGTACCTCCGCGACGACATCGCCACCGGTGCGTGCGCTCAACTCCGCCTCGGGGGTGAGGATCAGCCGGTGCGCCAGCACGTACGGGGCCATGGCCTTGACGTCTTCCGGGACGGCGTACGTGCGGGCCTGAGAGGCCGCCCGCACGCGTACGGCACGCAGCAGCGCGATGGACCCGCGGGGGGAGGCACCGAGCCTGACGTCCGGCAGCGCGCGCGTCGCGGCCACCACCCGGACCATGTACTCGTACAGCGGCTCGACCACCGTGGCCCGCTCCGCGACACGCGCGAACTGGGCGATCTGCTCCGCGGTGGCGACGGTGGGCAGTGACTCGGGAGTCAGGCTGGAAGCCGAACCGGACAGGACGGCGATCTCGGCGGCGAGGTCCGGGTAGCCGACCGTGATGCGCATCAGGAAACGATCGAGCTGTGCCTCCGGCAGAGGATAGGTGCCGCCCATGTCCACCGAATTCTGGGTGGCCAGCACCATGAACGGGCGCGGGACCTGGTGGGTCCTGCCGTCCGCGGTGACCCGGCGCTCCTCCATCACCTCCAGCATCGCCGACTGCGTCTTGGGCGAGGCGCGGTTGATCTCGTCCCCCAGCACGACGTTGGCGAACACCGGGCCGGGCATGAACTCGAACTGCCCGGTGTTCTGGCGGTAGACGGTGACACCGGTGATGTCGGAGGGCAGGAGGTCCGGGGTGAACTGGACCCGGGCGAACTTTGCCTCCACGCACGAGGCGAGACACCGGGCCAGGGTCGTCTTGCCGGTGCCCGGCACGTCCTCGATCAGCAGGTGTCCCTCGGCGAACAGACAGGTCAGCGCGAGGTCGATGACGGGGCGCTTGCCCTTGACCACCCGCTCGATCGTGTCGCCGAGCGCCTGGAAGCACTGGGCGAAGAGGGCGACGGCGTCCTGGTGCTGGTAGGGCGGGGATGCGGTCATGGCACTGGCTCACTTCGTCGTGGTGCGGCGCGGGTCATGTGCAGGACCAGACAGCGGGGTTGTCCCGGGCATCGAGGTAGACGTCGGCTACGTAGCCGCTGGTGCCCTCGTAGGTGATTGAGGCCCAGACGTCGCTGGTCGTCTTCGAGTAGGGGTCGTTCTCCGTGGAGCCGACGGTCTTGCAGTGCACCGTCACCTGCGGTGTGGTCTTGCCGGGGATGCCGCCGATGTGCTGGCCCGCCTTGGTGGTGGGCTGGGACCGGATGCCGACGGGGATGGTGTCGTGGCTGTTGTTGGTGATGTTCATCTTCTGGTCCGGCGGCGTGAGGTCGAGCGTCCCGCCGACGGTGCCGCTGGAGCCGGCGGCGTTCGAGGCCGTCACCGACACCGCGTACGCCTGGCTGTTGGCCAGGCCGGTGTAGGTGTGGCTGGTGTTCTCCGTCGTCACCGTGCTCGGGCCGGTGACGGTGTACGTCGTCGGCGAGCCAGCATCCGTCGGTGCCTGCCAGCTCAGCGTGCCGCCGTGGCCGCCGGTGGGGTAGGTCACCTGCAGGTTCTGCGGCGCGCCGGGGGCCAGGCACGGCCGCGCCGGCGCGGAAGGAGCGGACTCCTTGTCGCCCGCCCCTCCGGCGTACTTCGCCACCACCGTGAAGGTGTACTGGCGGGAGCAGGAGCCGCCGCGTACGTCGAAGGTGAACGGGCCGCCCGGCCCCACCTCGCTCGGTGCGACCGTCGCGTCGGCCGGGGCTCCCTTGAGTACGTAGCCCTGCGGAGTCACGCCCGAGGCCGCGGCGAAGGTGACAGTGATCCCGCCGGCGCCGGACTGGACCTGCGGAGTGCCGGGTGCCTTGGGTTCGGGGCAGCCCGGCTGCCACTGGGCGGAGCAGTTCCGCTGCGGCGCGTGCGGCGGGGGCTGCGACTGCGACGGGTGCGGTGCGTCGGAAGGACTCACCTGCACGGTAGGACCAGGGGCAGGCGGGGGCTGCGGCTTCGACGGGTGCGGTGCGTCGGAAGGACTCACCTGCACGGTAGGACCAGGGGCAGGCGGGGGCGGCGGGTTCTTCGTGGGAGGTGGGACGGGGGGCACATGGTTCGGTACCGGCTGCTGTGTCTTCTTGGGCGCGGAGGGGACGCCGGTCTTGTACTTGCCGATGTGCTTGACCTGGCCGCCCGCGTTGATGACGGCGGCGGCAGCGTTGTGCTGGTCGTTGACCCACAGCAGACCGTTGCGGACGAACAGTTCAAGGGTGCCCTTGGCACCGGTGACCTTCACCGCGTCGTCGAACTGCGAGGAAGCGGTGTCGTACACCAGCAGGCTGCCCAGGCTCTCGTCCGGTATGTAGACGTGGGTCCCCAGGACCTGGGGGGCGCCCAGGGTGTCTCCCTCGGCCGGGACCTTGGCGTTGGTCGTCTGACCGCTGCGGATGTCGACCAGGTCCAGAGTCCCGGCCCCGGTGCCCAGTATCGGGACCAGGGAGCCGTCCGTGCGGGCCGGCACCAGGACGGTGGCCGGTGCGGAGCCGGCGATGCCGCCTTGAAGGTTGAACGTCTGCCTGGTGCCCGAGAGGGAGACCACTTTGACGACCCCGGCCGTCCGGTCGGTCACCACCGGCGTGCCGCCGGCCAGCGTCAGCAACAGATCATGACGGGCGGGGGACACCTTCACCGGCGTGCTTCTGACACCGTTGACGAACGGCACCACCGTGCCGTCGTCCGGGACGGGCACCCACAACACGCCCTTGTCGTCCACTCCCGCCGCACCCAGGTGCGGCTTGAGGGTCACCGGGGTGCCCACAGGCGTGGTCATCACCGGGTCGATCCGCTGGACCGTACCCTTGAGCGGGTCCACCACATAGGCGTACGACCCACCGGACGCCAACTGCAGCCCCGAAGCCCCGTAGTCGGCGGACTGCTCCGCGGTGAGCTGCGCGGGATCGATCCGGACCACCTTGCCTGTCGTCCTGTCCAGCACCAGGACGGTCTTGCCGTCCTGGGAGATCGACACCTCGTGCCTGCGCGTACCAGGCAGTTGCGTCTTGCCGTCCACGTCGCCGGTCAAGCCGTCGGCATGTGTGGCCTCACCCTTGTCACTGCTCGACAGCCACGCGCCGATATCGGCTAATCGCGGCAGCGACCCAGAGGTGCCCACGCCCACCGCCACGGAGGCGCCGATCAGGGCGCCCACCGCCGTCACGGCCAGATATCCGGTGGCCCGGTTACGCGTCGGACGCACCGCGGCCCAGACGGCCGTGGCCGTGGAGCCCGCACGCAGCTTCAGGGCCGCGGCTGGGCCGATCCGGCTCGCAGAAGACGCTGGCGTCGTCTCGCGCAGTCTGTGCGGACGTAACGCCGGCCTCGAACCGTTGTCCTCTCCTGACGTGCTCATCGCGCCCCCCGGCGGATGGTGACTGTTCCGCGACCCAGGGTATCGGCCGCACCGGCGGCCCGTCAGGACCAGCCGCATCCTGTGACGGACACGTGACAGACGGCCCTGCGCGCGGCTCGGGCGCAGGGCTCGGCCATCCATGTCTGCGCACGATCTCCCGGGGGAATCGGTGATCGGCGACAAGCTCACCACCACGGACCTGCCTCCCGGGCCCTGTTGGTGAGCCGGGTGTGAGCCCGGACGCCGCTGGACCCGTACCGGAGCCCCCTGGAGGTCCCGGCCCCCGGAGCCACCCTCGTTCGAGTGACCCTTGGCCGGCCCCTGGCCGGCACCCTGCCCGCCCCGCCGGAGTGTCGTGGCGGCGGGGTCCGCAACCGGGGTGGGGGCTGGGGCGTCGGAGACGCAAAGGGGCGGGGGAGGGGTGGGCATGGGTGGGGAGCTGTTCGGGCTGGGGGCGGTTGTCGTGGCCCAGCCTCGGCGGGGGCTGTTCGGTAGGTACAAGGGGCCCGTGCTGGAGCTGTGCGACGTGGACGGCACGCCGCTGGCCGATGTCGAGACCGGGCGGCCGGGCCGCATGTACACGGTGGTGAACCGGGGCGGCGGCGTCGCCCTGCGGATCGAGGTGGGCACCCGGCGGCTGCGCCCGCACTTCCGGCTCACCGACGGCCAGGGCGCCGCCGTGGGGACGGCGCAGTCGCGCAGGGTGCTGCCGCGGGCGTTCGCGCTGGAGCTGCGCGGGGCGGACGGGGCCGGGCTCCTGCTGTCGCGGACCACTCCCGCGAGCCTGCAGTGGGCGGTCCGCGAGGGCGAGCCGAAGGCGTCTCCCGTCCTCGGCACGGTGACGTCCTCGGCATTCGGTCCGCTCCACACCCTGCTGCGCTACGTCGTGGAGTTCAGCGACGAACTCGGGCCGGCCCAGCGGCAGCTCGTGGTGGGCTCCGTCGTGTGTCTGCACCTGGTACGCCGGGTCCTCGGCGGCTCGTCCGCCCCGGCCTGACCCGTCGCCCGTGCGCCGCGCGCCGGCCGCCAGGACCACGAAAGGTCCTGGCGGCCGGCGCGCTGCCCTGCGCTACCTGGTCAGATACGCGTTGTAGATCGCCTGCGAAAGGGTGTCGCCCTTCTTGTCGGTGACGTCGGCCTTGAAGGAGACCCCCTTGCCGGCCTTGGGGTTCGCCACCGTCACCTTGCCGTTCCTGACGGCGAGCCGCTTCCAGTGCCTGCCGCCGTCGAAGGAGACGTAGACCTTCAGCGACTTGAGGTTCCTGCCCGCGGCCGAACCCTGGACGGAGACCGGCACCTTGATGCTCGCCCCGGCCCTGGAAGTGCTCGCGAGGCTCAGCGCCGGGCTGAACTTCACGGCGGAGGAGGGCAGCCGGACCTCGTCCGGGGTCGAGGGCTCCTTGGAGGAGAAGGTCCACGCCGCCGTCACCTTGGTGCTGACCGCCGCGACGCCGCTGCGGGTCACCGACGTGGTGAGCTTGTACGTGGCGGCCGCCGCGGGCACGGTGAACGGCTCGCCGCTCAGCGGGTCTTCGTTGGCGCCGACCTTCTTGCCGTTGCGGTAGAGGGTGGTCACCGCCGTGTCGTAGGCGGAGGCGCCCGATTGGCCCGAGCCGTCAGTGAACAGCGGGACGTAGCCGTAGATCTCGTTGCCGAGCCGGTAGAGCCCGGTGGTGGCGTCGATGCTCGGGCCGAAGACGCCGACGTTGAAGATCCTGGCGTAGCTCCCGCCGGACTTGTACGTCCTGCCTACGGTGCCGTACATCGCCTCGAACTGCTCGCCCGCGCTGTCGAGCTGGTCGAATTCGAAGTTCCACTGGACCGACGGGCCGCCGTTGACGTACTCGGTGGTGGTGACCGGCAGGTCCTCGGTGAAGCCGACCGCGCTGGAACCCGGGTCGGAGGTCGCGCCGAAGACGAGGAGCATGCCCTTCTTGCCCCTCACCGATGTGCCGATCGCGACCTTGACCTCGGCCAGTTCCGCGGCCTTGGCGTGCTTGGTGTAGCCGGTCGCCAGCGTGGTCCTGCTGAGGCCGTACGCCAGGTCGTAGCGCTTCCCGCCGTCCGTCCAGGTGCCCGCGAACGACTGGTGCAGGGTGCCGGGGGCGAGGGCGGGGCCGAGGTGCGCGGTGCGGAAGCCGGCATAGCTGTCCATCCACCATCCGACGCTGTTGGCGAAGTCCGCGGTCTCGACGGTGATGTCGGGTGCCGCGAACCGCGCGACGGCCGCACGGTCGGGGACGGTGAGGTCGACCGGCCGCGCGGTGCGCGCGTCGACGGTGACCTCGGTGGTGTGATCGACCGTGAGATCGGGCTGGTTGATCCAGTCGCCGCCCTCCCAGGTGTCCCCGTCGCCGACGAAGACGGTGCTGCTGAGCAGGTAACGGCCCTTGGGCACGCGGATCGTGGCCGTGCCGTCGGCGTCGTAGACGGGGATGAACGTGCCGGCCAGGTCGCCGGACATCGGGAAGAGCGAGGTGTCGTAGGCGCCGGTCGCCTTGCCCTGCCGGTCCAGGTGCTTGACCGTGAGGTCGTACGACTCGACCTCGCGTGTCACGCCGGCCGCGGTGCGGACGGTCTGGCCGTCGGCCGAAGTGGCCGTGATGTAGGCGGTGTAGGCGCCGTCGACGCTGCCGCCGAGCGTGGTGTCCACGGTGACGCCGACGCTCGCCGAGCCCCCGGCGGGCACCGTCACCGAGTCGGCGGAGAGGGTGAAGAAGCCTGCGGGAGCGGCCTGTTGACGCGGGTCCGTGCCCTGCACGGCGAGCGCGAGGACGACGTCCTGGCTGCCGGTGTTGGTGTAGGTGAGCGTCCTGGTCTGCTTCGGGTCGTCCCCGTGCGGCCAGACGGCCGTGTCGTAACTCAGGCTGGTCGAGCCGGGCTCGGCCGTGACGGTCTGCTTGACGGCCTTGGCCAGGTCGACTTGGCCGGTGCCCTGCTCGAAGGGCGAGTATCCGGCGCCGCTGTCGGTGGTGGCGGCGACCAGCGCGGCCTTGATCTGCTGCCCGGTCCAGTCCGGGTGCTCCTGCGCCAGGTCGGCGGCGGCGCCCGCGACATGCGGGGTGGCCATCGACGTACCCGAGATCGTCAGATAGCCCGCCGGGTCCTCGCCGACCTCCTGGTCGATGACCGTGCCGGGCGCGGCGGCGGCGGTGATGTCGACGCCGGGCGCGGTCACGTCCGGTTTGACGGCGTCGTCGCCGACGCGCGGGCCGCGTGAGGAGAAGTCGGCCAGCGCGCTGTCCTTGTCGACCGCGCCGACGGTCAGGGCGGCGTCCGCGCTGCCCGGCGAGCCGACCGTCCCTGCGGCGGAGCCGTCGTTGCCCGCCGCGATGACGAACAGCGTGCCGTAGTCGGCGGACAGGGTGTCGACGGCCGACTCCAGCACGTCGGTGCCGGGCGTGTCCGTGCCGCCGAGGCTCAGGTTGGCTATCTTCGCCCCGGACTTGGCGGCCCACTCCAGGCCCGCCAGGATGTCGGAGTCCTCGCCGAAACCGTCGTCGTCGAGCACCTTGCCCGAGATGATCTTCGCGCCGGGTGCGACGCCCTTGTACGTGCCGCCGGACCGCGCGCCGGTGCCCGCCGCGATGGACGCGACGTGCGTGCCGTGCCCGTAGTGGTCGTCCGGGTTGTCGGCCGTGGAGAAGTTCTGCACGTCGGCCACCTGGCCGGCCAGGTCCTGGTGGTCCTTGTCGACACCGGTGTCGAGCACGGCGATCTTCACGCCGGTGCCGTCGTAGCCGGCGTCCCACGCGCTCGGCGCGCCGATCTGCTGACGGCTCCAGTCCAGGCTCGACGCCTTCTGCACCGCGTCCAGCCACACCTTCTTCAGGCCCGGCTCGGCGGCCGCGTACGGGGTGCCCTTCGCCGGCGCGTTCGTCAGCGCCTGCCAGACCCCGGCGGTGCGGCCCGCCGGCGCGGTGACGGCCTCGGCATTGAGCGTGCCGTACGCGCGGGTGATCCTGGTGCCGTCGGCCCGGTGCAGATCGGCCTTCGCGTCGGAGCCGGCGCCCTGGTAGGTGACGATGTAACCCAGGCCGTGTGCCTGCGCCTTGCGGTATTCCGGCCGGTTCAGGGTCGTGACGTCGAACAGTCGCCGGTCGACACGGCCCTGCTCGATCAGCCGCACCGCGTCCAGCGGCAGCGCGTACGCGTGCCCGTCGGCGGTCTGTAACTCGACCGGGATGTGCTCGCGTCCCTTGCCGTGCTGGATCGCGACCGGCTTGCCGCCGGCGCTCACGCCGATCCGGTCACCGGTGATGAGGGTCACCCAGGTCTTCGCCCCGGCTCCCGCGGCCCTTGCCGGCGCCGCCGCGCGGGCCTTCTGCGCCGGGCTTTCGGCCGCGGCCCCTACGGGAGCCACCGCCCCGGCGGTCAGCGCCGCCGCCACCCCTACCGCGAGCGCTGCCGCCCGCGTCCTTCGCCAACTCTTGCGCAACTGAGTCCCCTTGTGCCGTGGTCTGGACACACGGGAGCCGCTGTCGAGGCACCCAGCATTCGTGATGTTCCCCCCACGAACCATCCCCCACAGAAACCCCGTTCGTATACCCACTATGTAAGCGCCTTCACAGGGTTCGCAAGAGTCACATACGGAACAAGCGCTTCAGCTGACCGCCGCCCAATTCCGTTTGCGGGGCGCCTCGTTCACCGCTTCAGGGGCCCTGTCGGGGCGGCCCGCGGTCACAAGGGACCGTCGGACGGCACCTCTTGCCGGGCGAGGACCATCTCGACCTCCGCCTTGGAGGGATCGCCCTTCATCGGGGCGGTCACCCCGGAGCGTACGAATCCGAACCGCCGGTAGAAGCCCTCGGCCCGCGCGTTGTCCTCGTGGACGTAGAGCCGCACCCGCGCCACCTCCGCGTCCGCAACGGCCCACTCGACGGCCGCCTCGAAGAGCGCGTCGACCGCTCCGCTTCCGCGGAATTCGGGGCGTACGAACACGCCGACGATATGCGCCTGGCGCTGCTGGACGGTCACGCCGAACACGTCGTCGCCGCCCGCCTCCTCGACCAGCACGGTCACCGTGCCGCTCCAGACCCCGCCCGGCCCCTCGGCCACGAACTGCCGCACCCGCGTCCCGCCGGCCGCCCCTTCGGCCCGCTCCCGCCAGAAGGACTCCGGCTCGGCGACCGCCCGCTCGTACGTCTCGAGAAAGGCGATCGGGGCCGCCGGATCCCGCAGCGCGAAGAGCCGCAGCTCCTTCACCTGGGGCCACTCGTCGGCACGTATCGGGCGAACGGCGTCGCGCCACAGCTGGTTCATGCCGCGACCCTACGGGAGGGCCACTTCCCGGCTCCACGGCATTTCCGCAGGTCCCCCGCTTGCCCTCGCTCCGGACGGCGCCGCGGGGCAGGGTGCTCCGGTTGCGCGGGAAGGGCCGGGCGCGGGGCCCTGGCGGCTCATGATCCGGCCGGGCCCCTGCCGGGCGGGCGCGGGTGGGGCGGCGCTAGCATCCTTCGCATGGCGTGGCGGGGGTGGCGGCGGCTGGGAGCCGCGGCGGGGCTGGTGGTGGTGCTCGCGGCGACCTGCGCCTCGGGGGCGGAGGTCCCGGAGGCCGGGGGGACGGCGGGGGATCCGGGGCCGCTGCCCGCCGACCGGTACGCCTACACGTCGCAGGACTACCAGCGGTCCCAGCGGGCGACGGCCTTGCTGGTCAGGGAGTGCATGGCGGACCACGGGCATCCGGACTTCCCGCTCGACCCCCGGTACCCGAGCGACCCCCTGGTCACCACCATGGTGACCACCGATTACGGGGTCCTCGACGCCGCCACCGCCCGCCGCTGGGGCTACGGGTGGGACCCGGCGGAACACCCGGGCGACCGGCCCGAGGGGCGCCGGATGACCGGTGCCGAGTTCGCGGACCTGCCGGCCTGCGACAACGAGGCGGACAAGCGGCTGCTGCGGGGCATCGACGTCAAGCGGGACTGGCTCTACGCGGGCACGCGCGGGGTCGAAGTGAACAAGGCGGTCGAGCGCGACCCGCGCCTGCGCGCGGCCTGGGACGTGTGGTCCCGGTGCCTGGCGGACCAGGGATTCACCCGCTACCCCGACCCCGTCGCCGCGTACACGGACGCCGCCTGGAAGCGGGGCAGCGACGGCAACACCGCGCATACACCGCGCGAGCGGGCCACCGCGGTGGCGGACGTCGACTGCAAGCGCCGCCACCGCACCGCCGACATCTGGCACACCGTACGGGCGCAGAAGCAGGCCGCCGACATCGCCGCGCACCCCGACGGATATGCCGCCGACCTGCGGGCCCTGACGACCTATCGGGCCTCCGTCGCCGAGGTGCTGCGGCAGTACGGCTAGGGCGTGCCACCAGTGGTGCGGGACCGTGACAATGCCGGGTGTCTGAGGAGGCGGACGCGGGGCAGCCGGTGGGGAGACGGTGTCGCCACCGACACGGAAGGGGTCCGACATGCCGGTCACGTTTCGAAAGTCGTTCTGGATATTCCCGGGGGTCCGGCTCAACCTGGGCCGCAATTCCCGGTCGTTCACATTCGGGTTCAAGGGGCACGGTCCCCACCACACGCGCTCGTCGACCGGACGGCGCACCACCTCGTGGGATCTGCCGGGCCCGTTCGGCTTCCGGCACACGAGCCGCAAGAAGCGGACCTGACGACGCCCCGCCGCGGTGAGCGGCGGGGCGAGGTCTCAGCGGCGCCGGGTCAGTGGTGGCCTCCCGGGGCGTGGTGCCCGGCGCAGACGTCGCCCTGGCCGCCGACCGGGGGTATCGCGGTGGCCGGGGCGGTCACACCGTCGTCCTCGCGGACGGTGATGGTGCCGAAGTCGTGGTCGCCCAGCACCGCGTTGACGGAGTCGGACACCGCGACCTTGTAGGCGGTGCTTGCGGTCGCTCCCGGCAGGGTGTCGCCGGTCACCGGGAAGGCGACCGCCTGGCAGGTCTCACCCGGCCGGAAGCTGACCTGCGCCATCGCCGGGGCCAGCGCCCCGGTGGTGGCGCTGCCGAGCACGGTGAGGTAGGCGCTGACCGGGTACGGGCTCGGCTGCGACAGGTAGACCGCCACATGGTCGGTGGACACCGCGGAGCCCTCCTCCACCGTCGTGGAGGCCACGTTGACGGTGCTGCGCCGCTGGGCGTGCGGTGTGCCCAGCGCCTTGCGGTCGAAGCCCAGGTCGGACACGTAGGCCCCGCCGGAGTCCGCGGCCGGGGTGAGCCGGACCGATGCCAGGCGGCGCAGGTCGAGGCCCGCCTTGCGCAGGGTCGCGGTCGGCACGTGCACCTGCTGGAGCACGATCTTGCCGAGGTTGGTGGACGTGCTGGCGGGCATCCGGTTCACGGCCCAGGGGTTGAGGGTGGAGACCGGGGCGCTCCAGCGGCGTCCCGAGGCGTCGGCCACGGTGAGGGTGAGGTCGGTGCCGGTGGTGACGCTCTCGTCGGGTGACATGTCGAGGGTCATCTCGTCGTACCGCGTCACGTCCCGCTGCGAGGACGGGACGGTGACGGCCAGGCCGCCGGCCTTGCCGGTCCAGGCCAGGTGGGTCATGGGGTTGAGCGGTACGTTCGGCGCGTAGTTCGCCGGGGTCCAGTACGGGACCTGCTGGTTGGTCAGGGTGCTGCCGGGGTTGGTGCAGTACGGCAGCGCCTCGGGCACGGTGCGGCCGTACTTGTTGGCGCAGACCGTGGCGGTCATGTCACCGGTGGCGGTCACCAGCGGGGAGGGGGCCTTGAAGGTGGTGAGGTCGGCCCGGTCGGTGCGCGGCTGCTGCGCGACCGTACGGACGTCGGCGAAGCCGGACACGGACGGCGGTTCCTGGCCCGAGCCGTCGAAGAGGCCCTGGAAGGCGGTCTGCCGGCCGAGGGTGGCCTCGAAGAACCCGGCGATGTAGGCCGATCCGACCTGGTATTGCTGGGCGGCGGTCAACCGGATGTTCTGGCCCGAGGCGAGCGCGGTGGCGCTGGTGCCGCAGACCGGGTCGTCGGCCTTCGACCAGTCGTCGGAGGCCGCCGGATAGGGCGGTGTCCAGGACGTGTTGTAGAAGTCGTGGTCGGTGCCCATCACCCAGATGTCGGAGCGCTGCACGTCGTCGGTGAAGGTGCCGTCGCGCGAGTCGGCGTAGAAGTGCTGGCCCTGCTGGTCGGAGACGTCGCCGTCGCAGTACGGCAGCAGCGTGGTGGTGATGACGTCCGGCAGGGTGGCGCGGGTGAAGTCGATCGGCGCCAGCGCGAAGACCGACTTGATGCTCCACGGGTGCGGCAGCGCCTCGTTGAGCGTGCCCGCGGTGACGACGCCCTCGCCGCCGCGCGAGTGGCCCATCAGGCCGATGCTGCCGAAGTCCATCGTCCCGGCCAGCTGGTGTGCGGTGATCGTGCCCGTGGGATACGTGTCCCGGCCGGCGGTCAGCGCCTGGTCCAGCGTGACGTCCTGGCCGGTCGCCGCGTCGTGGTAGGCGACCTTGTGGCCGCTGTTCGCCGCCTTGAGCATGGTCAGCGTGTCCAGCACCAACTGGCCGCGGGTGACGGCCCCGTCGTCGGGGGAGAGCTGGTTGTCGTTGGCGTTGACCGCGTTCGCCGAGATCGACACGACGGTGTAGCCGTCGGCCGCGAGCGCCTCGCCGGCGCCGTCGTAGCCGGCGTAGCTGAGGATCGGCGTGGTGCCGACCGGGCAGGGCCAGCCGCTGGCGCCCTTGAGCGTGGTGGTGTTGTAGCAGGCGCTGTGCCGGCCGTGCAGGAAGATCACCAGCGGGTGCGTGCCCCGGCCGGAGGGCAGGTAGACACGGCCCTCCAACTCGCCGCGGATACCGCCGATGTCGGCCAGCGCGATGGACTGGGCGCCGAAGTCGTAGTCGGCGACGGTGTATTTGCCGGTGCCGACGGTCGTCGGGTCGGCGGGGGTGCTGCCGCTGCCGCCGGGCTTCGCCGGGGCGGGACGGCCGCCGGCGTGGGCCGCGTCCAGGGTCTTGCGCTGGGCCTGGAGTTGCGCCGTCGCGGAGGTGAGGGAGGTGGGGCCGGTGGCGGTGCTGCTGCCGCCGGTCGACCACTGCCAGCCGATCGTCGAGGCCTTGGCGACGGCGGGGTCGGCGGTCGTCGCGGTGAGGGTACGGCCGTCGGCGGACTCGGCGGCGGGACCGAGGTCGACGCCGTCGGCGAGCAGTTCGGGGACGTCGTCCCTGATCGGCAGCCGGGTGCCGAGCTGGAGCGAGACCGCGTAGCCCGCGGCGCCGCGGGTGACCGTCCAGCCGTCGCCGGACGCCACGGTGGCCGAGCGGGCGCCGGGTGTCGCCGCGGCGGCGGGCAGGGCGGCGGCGGTGGCCGCGCCGAGGGCCAGCAGGCCCACGGTCAGCGTGGTGAGCGGGCGGCGCGAGGGCCGCCCCGATATGCGTCTGGTCACTTGTGCGGCGCCTCGTCCTGGTCGGGGTCGTCATCGGGGTAGGGGTAGAAGGCGGTGCCGAGCTTGGGCAGCCAGCCCACGGTGGCGACCGGGGAGGTGTCGTCGCCCGGGTGCTGCGGGGGCAGTCCGGCGTTGATCACCGGGCCCCAGCCGACGGTCAGGAAGGTCATCGCAGGGCCTCCTCGGCGACCAGCGGGTCGTTGGACAGCTCGGGCGGCGTGCCCGGCTCGGCGGAACGCAGCATCCGCGGGGCGACCTTGGGGGCGTCGGCCACCGGGTCGGGCGGCGCCGCGTTGTGGTACTGCGGGAAGTGCTCCTGGTAGTCGATCGCCGCCTGCACGATCTCCGGCTCGCTGAACCGCGGGCCCCAGAACTGCGCGGCGATCGGCAGGCCGACCGTGCTGTCGTAGCCGACCGGGAAGGAGACCATCGGCCAGGCAAGGGCGTTGGGCAGCTGGTAGTAGGCCCGGTAGACCGGGAAGCCGCTGCCGGTGCGCAGGCCGATCTGCGCGCCGAGCGAGAACACCAGCATGAAGTCGACGCCCGCCTTGTCCAGCGCGGCCTGGTAGTTGGCCTGGAGGGTGCGCCTGCGCCGCTCGCCCTCGACGCGGACGGCGGCCGGGATCAGCCCGGCGAACCTGGTGGCCGACTCGAAGGAGGCCGCCGTCTCGCCGGGCGCCTTGCGGCCGTACTGCGCCAGCAGCGCGGCGGCCTGGTCGGCGGGGCGGGTCGCGGCGAAGTCCTTGACCGCGTCCCAGTAGCGGATCTCGTAGCGGTTGGGGCTGAGCACCGCGGAGGACGGCGAGACCGGGGAGCCGTCGACGGTGGCCAGCACGTCGGTGCTGGAGAAGTACGGGTCGTTGGCGGGCACGGTGACGTCCAGGCCGGGGAATTCCTTCACCGTGGCGCCCAGCGAGGCGAGTTGCTGCTTGAGCCGGTTGAAGGCGGCCAGGTGGTCGGCGTCGTAGGTGTCCTGCGGCGAGGTGCCGGTCTGGATGCCGCGGCTGGTGCGCATCCAGTCGGACTGCGGTATGCCGATGGTGACGCCCGCCAGCGGCCTGCGGCCCTTGCGGGCGGTGAGCGGCATCGCGGGGAAGGGGTCGGGCGCCGACAGCGACAGCGGGTCGCCGGCCGGGTCGGGGCCGAGGATCACCGAGAGGATCAGCGACGCGTCGCGCACCGAGCGGGCGATCGGCCCCAGCACGTCGTATCCGGGAGAGAGCGGCATCAGCCCGGCGACCGAACTGGTGCCGAGCGAAGGCTTGATGCCGCTGGCGCCGTTCGCGGCCGAGGGCATCATGATGGAGCCGCCGGTCTCCTCGCCGATGGCGGCCGCCGCCAGCCGGGCGACCGGGGCGACACCCGAGCCCTGGCTCGAACCGCCGGGCACGTAGGCCTTGTTCCAGGCATTGCCGGCGAAGGTGCCGGTGATGGAGCCGGAGAAGGCCGAGGCGACGGTGTGGCCGAGGATCACCGCGCCGGCCTCGCGCAGCCGGTGCACGACGGTGGCGTCCCGCAGGGCGGCGTTGCCGTCGAAGGCGTGGCTGCCGTCCTTGGCCTCAAGTCCCTTGACCGCGACGGAGTCCTTGATCCCGAAGGGGATGCCGAGCAGCGGCGGGAGGTCCTCGCGGCTGTGCCGGGCTCGGGCGAAGCGGACGTCGGCGGCGGCCGCCTGGGCCAGCGCCCCGGCCCGGTCGACGCGGACGAAGGCGTTGTAGAGGCCGTTGTCGCCGTAGGTCTCGAAGGGGCCGTTGAAGCGGTCGATACGGTCCAGGTAGGCCTTGGTGACCTGGACCGCGGTGACGACGCGGGCCCGCATCAGCGCGGCGAGTTCGACCACCTCGTAGTCGACGAGGCGGGCCCGCTTCTTGATGCCGGAGACCGCGGGCAGGGAGCTGAGCAAGTGGGCCGTGCGGGAGGGGGAGTCGCCGGGCTGGGCGGCCGACGCGGGTGTGGCGACGGCCGCGGTGACGGCGGCGGCGCCGGTGACTGCGGCGGCCCCGCCCAGCACCGCCCGGCGGCTCATGCCGGCGGGCGGATCGGTCGGTGCGGGGGTGGGGCCGGGGGTGCGGGTGGACATGACACGTTCTGCCGGCATGTGCAGCTTCCCTGTCCTCTGCGTGCTGAAAGAAAAGGATGAACGTGGGGGGAAGACGTTTCCTACGGGGAGACACTAGGACGCGGGTAATGGCAGAGGGAAGCCATTGACGGTTACTTTCATTCAGGGTGAATCTACTTCATTGTTTTGTTTCGCACGGGTGTCGTGCACGTCAAATGCAGCGAGCGCTGAAACGTGCGTGAATCCGCCTCAACCGGCCATCGTGGCTGGTGGGTAGGCCACCGGCCAGGGTGCTGGGAGATGTGTGAAACAAAAACTCAACACGAAGGGAAAGCCTGAGGAAGGCCGAGGAGCGGAAGGCATCAGCGGCCGACTTTGAGCGGGCCGCCGTCCGTGTGCGGCTTGAGTTCGACCTGGACGCGGTGCGTCGTACCGCGGTCGACGGACCCGCCCAGCTCCGCGGTCACCACCCCGATGCGCAGGCCGCCGCCCGCGGTGCCCGCGCGGTGGACCTGGACGGTGAATTCCAGGCTGACCCGGTCGACGTCGAAGCCGATCCGCTCGTCCTCGGCGGCGACCCGGGCCACTTCCAGCTCGCCGCGGATCTGCTGGATGACCTCGGCCAGGCCGACGAAGGGCGGCGGTTCCACGGTGCGTGCCCCCAACGGGTGATCTCGCGGACGGGGTGGCAAGTCTACGTCTTTTAACAGGACATGACGTTATGTCAGGCGTAAGATTGCCCGTCATGGAGGCCGACGGGGGAATCGGTACCGGGCCCCTGGCGACGCCGCTGTGGGCGGTGCGAATCCGGCGGGCCAACGGGACGATCGCGGGGAGCGGGATTCTGCTGAGCCCTGACCGCGTGCTGACCTGTGCGCATGTGGTGGGCCGGGACGAGGAGGTCACCGCCGAGTTCGTCGGCGCGCACGGGCCGCGGGTGCCCGAGGTGGCCGCCAGGGTCGCCGGGGACGCCTACCGGCCCGAGGTGCGCGACTCCAACGGCGACCCGGTCGGGGACGTGGCGCTGCTCGCCCTGGACCGGCCGCGGCCCGCCGCCGAGCCGACGTCGCTGCACCGGGTGTCCGCGCCGGGCCGCGCGGTGCGGATGTACGGCTTCCCCGCCGCCTACAACGGCGGCCTGTGGCTGCCCGCCACCATCCTCGGCGGCTGCGGCCGGGACGGGCAGGTGCAGCTGGAGCCGACCAGCCCGGCGGGAGTGGCCAGGCGCGGCTTCAGCGGCGGCGGGGTGGTGGACCTGGCCACCGACAAGGTCATCGGCATGGTGCTGGCCAGCTCGCCGGAAGAGGGCGGCGGCTTCTCCTTCATGAGCCCGGCGGAGACCATCGTGCAGCACCTGCGCGAGGTGAGGACCTGGGTCGAGGGCAGGACCGCGGTCGACGAGGAATTGCGCTCCGCTGCCTCCGGCGACGACGGGTCGCCGCTCGACAAACCGTTCGCCGAGCGGCTGGCCCGCTGGCTGCGCGGCGGCCCCGCCGCCCGCCAGGTCAAGATCAGCCTGGTGCCGGACGACGACCCGGTGCGCGCCGCCACCCTGCGGCGCGCGATCACCCTGGCCGACCGGGAATTGCGCAGCCGCTTCTCCACCGGGCGCCCCTCGCTGGACTCGCCGGGGACCGTGCCGGCGGCCGGCGGCCTCGACCTCGCCGTCTACGCCACCGGCCGCGGCACCGACGAGATCGCCGAGCGGATCGCCGGCCGCATGGACCTGCTCCAGCACCGGGATCTGCCGGCCGCGCAGCGCATCGCGGCGGCCGCGGTGACCATCACCCTGGTCGTGGACGGCGTCGACGCCGCCGCCGACCCGGCGTCGCTGATCGGGCTGCTGGCGCTGCTGACCTCCCGGGGCAACCGGGTGCTGCTGGTCTTCCGCGCCCCTGGGGAGGCCCTCGAACTCGCCCGGCAGGAGCTGCTGCTGCGGCCGGCGACGGAGCGCAGGGCGGCGCTGGCCGGGCGTCTTGAGCGGATCGCCCTCGGCCCCGGCCGCGAGCTGGACAGCCTGATGGCCCGGGTGCGCGGCGCCGGGGAGTTGACCGACAAGGCCGTCGACGTGCTGATCAACGTCATGACCGCCCGCGCGGAACTGGCCGCGAGCCGGGGCGCTTTCGCCGGCCCGCCGGAGGACGGCCCCGATCCGGCGCGCTACGAGCGCATGGCCGCCCGCGCCGAGAACCGGCTGCCGCCCGCCATCGCCGCGCTGCGCGAACTGCTCGCCCGGCGCGACGAACTACGCGGCGAGCTGGGCCCCTACCGCCGGCTGTACGAGGACGGTGCCGCCCGCGGTGAGAACGTCGCGGCCGACGAGCTGTACCTGACGGCATACCGGCGCCTGCGCGAACGCCCCTGCGACGTGATCGAAGCGGAGGCCGCGGTCCGCCGCTTCCGCGACCTGGTGGACCGGCCGGGGCGGCAGCCCGCCCCGGGGCCCCCTGAAGGACGGGACAGCGACGAAGGAGGTACGCCGACATGACCGCGCCCGGCGCACCCTGCCCGCACCACCCCTGCGACGGCACGATCCGCGCCTCCGGCTACTGCGGCACCTGCCGCCGCCACCCCTCCACCGCGCCCACGCGGCAGAGGGCGGGACCGGAGACCGTACCGGGCCCGCGTGCCCCGCAGGGCGACACCGACGCCCCTGCCGGGACGCCCCGCCCGGCCGCCGCCCCCGGCGCCCTCGACCGGGACGGCCTGGTCCAGCTGCCCGTCATCCCGCGCCCCGCCGACGCCGACGTCGTGCGCGCCCAGCCCCGCCGCCCCGAGGGCGGCCGGCGCTGCGGGGTGCCGGACTGCACCGGCACCATCGGCCTGTCCTACGACGACGAGCCCGCCCCCGACGAGGGCTTCTGCCCGGTCTGCGGCACCCGTTACTCCTTCCTCCCGCAGCTCGGCCCCGGCGACGTCGTCGCCGGGCAATACCGCGTGATCGGATACCTGTCGCCCGGCGGCACCGGCTGGGTCTACCTCGCCGAGGACCTCGACCTGCCGGGCCAGCGGGTCGTGCTCAAGACGCAGATCAACACCCAGGACGCGGCGGCCCGCCGCAAGGCCGTCGAGGAGCGGCGCTCGCTGACCACCCTGCACCACCGGGACATCGTCGGGATCATCGCGTCCAAGCAGCACCGGCGCGAGGGCGAGAGCGAGCCCACCGACTACATCGTCATGGAATACGTCGCCGGGCGGCCGCTCGACCAGCTCCTGCTGGCCTCCGACGAGGAGCTGACGCGGCTGTTCGGCGAGCCCTTCGCGCTCGACCACGTGGTGACCTACGGCTGCAAGATCCTCGGCGCCCTGGAGTACCTGCACGACCAGGACCTGCTCTACTGCGACATGAAGCCGGAGAACGTCATCCACTACGAGCGGCAGATCAAGGTCATCGACCTCGGCGCCGTCCGCCGTATCGACGACCACGAGAGCGCCCTGGTCCACACCCCGCGCTTCGCGCCGAAGAAGCGCGAGCGCGACGAGCGCGGCTTCCTGGTCGACAGCGACCTCTTCACCGTCGGCCGCACCCTGGCCGCGCTCGCGGCCCGCGCCGAGGTGCCCGCCGGGCTCGCCGCCCGCTCCTTCGACCGGCTGATCGGCCGCGCCACCCACGACGACCCCGCCGCCCGCTTCACCTCCGCCGCGCAGATGTCCCGCCAGCTGTGGGAGGTGCTGCGCGAGCACCGCGCCCTGGCCCGCGGCGAGCGCCATCCCGAGCGGTCCACCCGCTTCGAGCCCACCGCCGTCGCCTTCGGCGCCGCCCTCGGCACGGCCCCCGCGCTCACCCACTGGACGCTGCGGCCCGAGGGCGTGCCACCACCCGACCTGGCCACCGGCGCACCGACCCCGCAGGAGACGGCCCGCGCGCTGCCGGGGCCGATCGCCGACCCGGACGACCCGGCGGCGGTGCTGCTCGGCGGCCTGGCCGGCGACGCGCCCGAGCGCACCGCGGAGCGCGTACGCGACGACCCGGCGCTGCGGACCGTCGAGGTCGCACTGTGGCTGTGCCGGTCGTATCTGCTGTCCGGCGAGGCGGGCCCGGCGGGCGATCCGGCCCGCGCGGCGGCGGAGAAGTGGCTCGGCGAGGCCGTCCGGCTGATGGGCCCCGACGTCGCCGGCTACGACTGGCGGCCGCCGTGGCACCGCGGGCTGCTGCACCTGATGCGCGGGCAGGTGAAGGCCGCGCAGGGCGAATTCGCCGCCGTCTACGCGACGGTGCCGGGGGAGTGGGCGCCGAAGCTGGCGCTCGGCTACTGCGCGGAGAACCTGCGCGGACAGCTCGCCCGGGAGCAGCCCGCGGGCCAGGAGGCGACCGAGGCCGAGCGCGCGGCGGCCGAGGAGGCCAGGGGCAAGGCCCGGGAGGCGGAAGCGGAGGCCGAGGCCTACTACCGGGCCGTGTGGGCGCGCGACCGCGCCCACACCAGCGCGGCCCTCGGGCTCGCCCGGCTGCGGCTGCTGCACGGCGACCGGGCCGACGCGGTCCGGGTGCTCGACCAGGTGCCTACGACCTCCCGCAACTACGACCTCGCCCGGATCGCCGCCCTGCGCATCCTCACCGGGCGGGTGACCGGCACCGCGCCCTCGCAGGCCGACCTCAGGCAGGCCTGCGAGCGGCTGGCGGAGCTGCCGCACGACGACGCCCGCGACCGGCTGGTCGCCGAGATCAGGGAGAACGTGCTCGCGGGCCACCGGGACCCCGGCCGCCCCGCCCCCTGGCGCACCCGGCTCACCCTGGCCCGGGGCCGCCGGACCGGCGGCACCGCGACGGTGGACGCCGAGCCGGACTTCCCGCGGCTGCCGCCGGGGGAGCTCTTCGACGGCGCCGGCAGCCGCAGGGCGCTGGCGCAGCTGCTCCACGGCTCGCTGCGCGGCCTCGTCGGCCAGGCGCCGGAAGCGCAGCGCGCCGAACTGCTCGACCGCGCCTACGCCGTACGCCCGGAAAGCCGCTTCTGACCCGCAACACCCCGCGCAGCAGCGGGAACAGCAGCTCATCGGTGAGGAGTCACGACCACAGTGGACACCACGATCGGCCTCGCGGTCAGCCAGCAGAGGTACCTCCCCGCGGGCGCGGGCCACAAGGACCTGCACGCCATCGTGACCGTCGAGGTCAGCGGCGCGGACGGCGCGGCGCCCGGTCCCGCGCTCGCCGAGGTCCTGGTGGTCGACTGCTCCACCTCGATGGACAGTCCCGAGGAGAAATTCCGGGCGGCCAAGAACGCCGCGATCGCCGCGCTGCGCCTGCTCCCCGACGGCACTCTCTTCGCCGTCGTCGCCGGCACCCACGACGCCGTCACCGCCTATCCGCCGCAGCCGGGGGGGACACCCGCGCAGGCCGGCGCGATGGCGGTGGCCGACGCCGCCACGCGGGCCGGGGCGGAGGCCGCGGTACGCCGCCTGGTCGCGGCCGGCGGCACCTGCGTGGGCAACTGGCTGCAGCTGGCGGACCTGTTGCTCGCCGGGCAGCCCGCGCCGATCCGGCATGTGCTGCTGCTCACCGACGGGCGCAACGAGCACGACGACCGCCGGCCGCTCGCCGGTGTGCTCACCGCGGTCGCGGGGAGATTCGTCTGCGACGCCTGGGGCATCGGCGACGGCTGGGACGCCCAGGTGCTGCTGGCAGTGGCCGGCGCCCTGCACGGCAGGGCCGACGCGGTCCGCCGGGAGGCCGAACTCGTCACCGCCTACGAGCAGTTGATACGCGCCCTGCTCGTCAAGGCGGTGCCGGAGGTGACCCTCACCGTCGAACTGGTGCCAGGCAGCCGGCTGCGGTACGTCCGGCAGACCTTCCCCGACGAGACGCCCCTGCGGCCGGAGGCGGACGCACCCGGCACGTACGTGACCCGGGCCTGGGGCAACGAGGTCCGCCGCTATCACGTCTGCATCGCCGTCGACCCCGAAGGGCAGCTGCACGGCGAGGAGTTGCTGGCCGCCGAGGTCGGTGTGCGCACCCCGGAGGAGGCCGGCGTCCGGCTGCCCGAAGCGCGGCCGCTGGTGGTGCACTGGACCGACGACCCGGCGCTGTCCGGGATGACCGACGAGCAGGTGCTGCACTTCCAGCTGTACGAGCAGCTCGGCCAGGCCGTGGCGGACGCGGCGGACGCCCACCGCCGCGGGCAGCTCGACCGGGCCGCGCAACTCCTCGGCGAGGCCGCCGCGCTGGCCCACCGCACCGGCGCCCGCCGCCAACTCGACGAGCTGCGGCGGCTGGTGGACATCCACGACGCCGCGGCGGGCGTGGTGTCGCTGCGCCGGGACATCGACCCGGTCGACTTCCAGCACCTGATCACCGCGAGCAGCCAGACCACCTACGGCCCCGAGCCCGCGGGCCGGGCGGTCGACCCGGGCATGCTGCCCGGCGCGGCCCTGACCGACTGCCCGGCCTGCAAGCGGCGCATCCCGTCGAAGGCCGGCTTCTGCCCGCGCTGCGGGCACACGCTGGGGGCGTCATGAGCGCGCCGACGGGCCCGATACGGGCGACCGCCCGGACACCGTCCCCGGCACCGACGCCGGTTCCGGCCCAGGCACCGCCACCCCCGCGGGCACCGGGCGGCAGCCGCACCCTGCGCGAGCTGAACCGCCGCATGCTGCTGCTGCTCGTCCTGGTGGTCCTGACCACCCTCTCGCTCTTCCACGCCTACCGCGGGGTGCACACCGACGCGGTGCCGCTGAAGTCCGCGAGCGCCCCCGGTGTGCTGGCCGTGGACACCGCGAAGGACGCGCTGGACCAGGCGCAGGACGGTGTCGAGGGGGACATCGGCACCACGAGCGCCTTCCACACCCATGTCTCGGTGGCCGGCCAGAGCCTCGCGCGGGCAGCGGGCGCCGACGTCACCGGGCTCAGCGGCCGCCAGACACTCCAGACGGTGACCGGTCTGATAGCGACCTACTCCGGCTGGATCGAGGACGCCGAGGCCCAGCACACGGGCAGCGTGCTCCGCGAGGCCTTTCTGGCCTACGCCGACAGCATGCTCGGCCGCGAGACCAAGGGTCCCGCGGCGGACGCCACCATCATGGGCAGGCTCAGCGCGCTGCACGACGAGCAGCTCCAAGTGGTTCGCGGGCAGACGGACTTCGGGCCGCTGCTGTGGCTGGAGTGGAGCGTCGCGCTCGCCCTGGCGCTGGCGCTGCTCGTGCTGCTCGCCGAGGCGCACCGCTACTTCGCCGCGCGCTTCCGGCGGCAGTTCAACCCGGCGCTGCTCGCCGCCGCCGTGCTGCTGGTCGCGGGCGTCACCCTGCTGATCGTCTTCACCGCGCTGACGCACTCGGGGATGGCCGCCGCGCGGACCGCGCTCTCCGGCTCGCCGGCCGACACGGCGATCCAGCGCACCGGGGCCGCGGTCTCGCGGCGGCTGGCGGACACCGGTTTCCGCGCGGCGGCGGACGACTGGATCCTCGTCGGCGGCCTGCTGCTCGGGCTGCTCGTGGTGCTGGGACTCCAGCCGCGCATCAGCGAATACCGCGTCCAGGTCGTCGCCCTGAAGTGGCCGCGGCCGCGCACGCTCGGGGTGGTCGGGGTGTGCCTGGTGCTGCTGGCCGGCGGCGGCGCGCTCGCCGTGCGGGCCACCGGCTGGAGGGGCTCGGTGACCCTGCTGGCCAACTGGACGGGTACGGAACAGGCGCAGTTCCAGCGGCAGGTGATCGACAAGTTCGAGGACGAGCACCGTATCCACGTGGTCTACCAGGGCAGTTCGGCCGAGAGCCAGGTGCTCGCCGCCGACGTCGAGTTCGGCACACCGCCGGACGTCGCGATCCTGCCCGGCCCCGGTGAGCTGGCCGGATACGCGACCCAGGGCGCGCTCACCCCGCTGGACGACCTGGTCGGCGAGGCCCGCTTCGCCTCGACCTGGGTCACCCCGGTGGAGGGCCCGGACGGGGCGCGGCACACCTACTGGCTGCCGATCAAGGCCGACCTCAAGAGCATGGTGTGGCACCCGCCGGCGATGGACGCCGCCGCTGTGGCGCGGGCCGCGGGCCGGCCCGCCTCCTGGTGCCTGGGCATGGGCGGCGACGCCACCTCCGGGTGGCCGGGCTCGGACTGGATCGAGGACATCCTGCTCCAGCAGACCGACCCGAGGACGTACACCGACTGGGCCGAGGGGAAGCTGCCGTGGCGGGACCCCAGGGTCCGCCGCGCCTGGACCACCTGGGGCCGGATGGTCGGCGCGGGCGACGAGAAGCTGATGGGGCCCGCGCTGTCCAGGCCGTTCGCCGACGCCGCCGACGGTGTGCTCCGGCAACCGCGAACGTGCGACCTGGAGCACCAGTCGTCCTTCGCCCGCAGCAGCGACGGGTGGAGCAAGGGCACCGCGTACACCCACTCCGCCGACGTCATCCCCGGCGCGCGGGCCGGCAACCGCTGGGAGGTCTCCGGCGACCTCGCCGCGGTGCTGCACAGCACTCCGCAGGCCGCCGAGCTGATCGGCTACCTCGCCTCGGACGAGGCCCAACGCGCCTGGGCCGGCACGCAGTCCGGCTACTCCGTCAAGCGCGCGGTGCTCGACCGCTACCCGAGCACCGGCACCGACGGCACGATCGCCGGCATCCTGGGCGCCTCGGACGCGGTCCTCTGCTACGACGCCTCCGACGCGATGCCGGCCCAGGTCCGCGACGCCTTCGCCCTGGCCGTGCTGCGCTACCTCGCCGACCCCGGGACCCTCGACGACCAGCTCGACACCCTCGACCGGGTCACAGGCAACGCCGGCAAGACCCGGCTGACCACGGTGTGTCCGCCGCCCGACCCCCTGTGAAGGGGTCAGACGACGGACAGCGTCACCGCCACATTGCCGCGGGTCGCGACCGAATACGGGCAGACCTCGTGGGCCTGCTCGACCAGCGCGGCCGCCTCGTCCGCCGGGACGTTCGGCACGGAGACCTCCAGCTGGACGGTGAGCCCGAAGCCGCCGGACTCGGCCTTGCCGAGGCCGACCTTCGCGGTCACCCGGGACCCGGAGACGTCCGTCTTCGCCCGCCGGGCGACCACGCCGAGCGCGCTCTGGAAGCACGCGCTGTAGCCGGCCGCGAAGAGCTGCTCGGGATTGGTCCCGGCGCCGGTGCCGCCCAGCTCGATCGGCGGGTTGACGATGACGTCGAGCTTGCCGTCATCCGTGGCGACCCGCCCGTCGCGGCCGTTCTCGGCGGTGGCGACGGCGGTGTACAGCACGTCCACGTACTGAATGGTCATGAGGGCTCCTCAACAGAAGGTTCAACGGTTCGGCGCCGAGCCGGGACCGCGGTCCCGGCTGCTCGCGACGGTCACTCCGGGAGGGCGACGACCGTCTTCCCGGTGGTCTCCCCGCGCAGCATCCCCAGGAACGCCGCCACGGCCTGGTCGATTCCGGTGAAGGCGGTCTCGCGGTAGCGCAGCCGCCCGTCCCGCAGCCAGCCGCCGACCTCGCGGACGAAGTCGCCCCTGAGGTCCTGGTGGTCGCCGACCAGGAAGCCGCGCAGCGTGATCCGCCTGCCGACCAGCAGGCCGAGGTTGCGCGGGCCCGGCGCCGGCTCGGTGTCGTTGTAGGCCGAGATGGCGCCGCACAGCGCCGCCCGCCCGTGCACCCGCAGCGAGAAGATCGCGGCCTCCAGGTGCTCGCCGCCGACGTTGTCGAAGTAGACGTCGATGCCGTCGGGGGCCGCGGCCCGCAGCTGCTCGGCCACCGGGCCGTTCTTGTAGTTGAAGGCGGCGTCGAAGCCGTACTCGTCGACCAGCAGCGCGCACTTCTCGTCGGAGCCCGCGCTGCCGATCACCCGGGCGGCGCCCTTGAGCTTGGCGATCTGGCCGGCCTGGCTGCCGACCGCGCCGGCCGCGCCGGAGACGAAGACCGTCTCGCCGGGTGCGAACTCCGCGATACGCAGCAGGCCCGCGTAGGCGGTCAGGCCGGTCATGCCGAGCACCCCGAGGTAGGCGGACAGCGGGGCCTGCCCGGGGTCGACGACCGCCGCCTGCGCCGCGTCCACGAGGGCGTACTCGCGCCAGCCGAGCCCGTGCAGCACATGCGTGCCGACCGGGACGCCCTCGGCCGCCGAGGCCACCACCCGGCCGACCGCGGCGCCCTGCATGGCCTTGCCCAGCTCGTAGGGCGCGGCGTACGACTTCGCGTCGTTCATCCGGCCGCGCATGTAGGGGTCGACCGACAGGAAGAGGTTGCGCACCAGGACCTGGCCGGCGCCGGGCTCCGGGACGGGTGCCTCGGCCAGGGCGAAGTCCGCCGGCGTCGGCCAGCCGTGCGGCCGTGCCGCCAGCTGCCATTCGCGGCCCGTGGGCTTGGTCGTCGGCGTGCTCGTGGACATGACGGGAACCGTCTCCTTCCGCCACGGGCCGGCTCGTGGAGCCACGCCGTGGCCAGCGCTTCACTTCAGCAGATGTTCAGGCCCTCAAGGCGTTAACCATGGACCTTAATCTTTCACCCGCCGAGCGGCGGCCCGACCCGGCCGACCGCCGGGGCGTCCCGCGTCAGCGGGCTACTGGCACCACCACAGCACCGGCTTGCAGGTCGGCGAGGGCGACGGCGGCCGGGTGTGCCTCGGTGTCGGCGTCGCGGGCGGCGGCGCGCTGCTGCTGGCGGGCGGCGGGGCGCTGGTGGCCGGCGGCTTGCCGCCGGTCGCGGACGCGCTCGGCGTGGCGCTGCTGGTGCTCGGCTTGGCGCTCGGGCTCTGCGAACGGCGCGGGCCGCCCGTCGCACCGCCTTTGTGCGGCCTGGCCGACCCCGCGGCGTCCGGCGAGGAGGGGCCGGTCGGCGGCGGGGTGGTGCCGGTGACGACGGGCGCTTCCGGCGGCGTGCCCCCGCCGGAGTCGGCGCCGGACAGCGCGGCCATCGACAGCATCACCAGCGCGCCGGCCACGGCGACCAGGCCGACCCCGTAGACGGCCACCCGCTGCTGCCGCCCGCGGGACCTCCTGCGCTGCCTGCCGCGGGCCGCGGCCCGCCCGGCGCCGGGCGGCGGCGGCGCGTCGGGCGCGTCGTCGTCCTCGGTGATCAGCGGCAGTTGGGCGGTCTCGCCGACCTGCGGAAGCTTCAGCTGGTCGGCAGGCGTGCCGCACCCCGGGCAGGAGTAGGCGCCGTTGAGGTGCCGGCGGCACGCGTAGCAGTAATCCATGGCGCAAGGACCCTATGGGACTCCCGCGGCGTGACGAAACCCCGGCCTCCCGCTTGTCCCGGCTTCGCCGGGAAATTCCCCCGCATCCCAAATCAGCGCAGGTGGGGGCTCTTGACGGCACCCCGGTGCAAGCCTTCTAATAAGGCTGCCCTAACCTAAGTAAGGTTCTCCTTACCTTAAGATCATCCCCGCTCACGCGAAGGACCCCCATGCTCCCCACGTTCGTCATCGGACTCCGCGAAGGACTGGAAGCGGCACTCATCGTGGGCATCATCGCCTCCTTCCTCGCCCAGCAGGGCCGCAGGGACGCGCTCAAGAAGGTGTGGCTGGGCGTCGCCGCGGCGGTGGCGATCTGCGTGGCGGTCGCGATCGGGCTGCAGGTCTACTCCAGCGACCTGCCGCAGAAGCAGCAGGAGCAGTTGGAGACCGTCATCGGCGCCATCGCCGTGGTGATGGTCAGCTACATGGTGCTGTGGATGAAGCGGCACTCCCGCGACCTGCGCAAGGACCTGGAGGGCGCGGCCGGCCGTGCGCTGAGCGAGGGATCGGCCTCCGCACTGGTGACGATGGCCTTCCTCGCGGTGCTGCGCGAGGGCTTCGAGACCTCGGTCTTCCTGCTGGCCACCTTCAACGAGAGCGACAACCCCGCCTACGGCGGCACCGGCGCCGCGCTCGGCGTCGTGCTCGCCGCGGGCATCGGCTACGGCATCTACCGCGGCGGGGTCCGCATCAACCTCTCGCGCTTCTTCCGCGTCACCGGCCTGGTGCTGATCCTGGTCGCCGCGGGCCTGGTCGCCACCGCGCTGATGACCGCCGCCGAGGGCGGCTGGCTGGAGCAGGGCACCCGCGCCTTCGACCTGTCCTGGCTGGTGCGCCCCGGCACCCCGACCTCCTCGGTCGCCACCGGCGTGCTGGGCATCCAGCCCTACCCCGACTGGACGATGGTCGCCGGCTGGCTCGTCTACGCGATCCCGATGACGGCCGTCGTGCTGTGGCCGGCCCGCCGGCGTACGGCCAGGGCCCCGCAGCCCGTCGCCCACTGAACCTCTCGCCCGTCCCCGCAGCAAGCAACCCCCAACAGGAGCTGACCGTGACCCCCCGAGCCACCCACCGCCGCGCACTGGCCTGCGCGGCCACCGTGATCACCGCAGGCCTGCTGATGACCGCCTGCGGCGGCGGCAAGGACGACTCGAAGGGCTCCACGCCCGCCGACGCCGACAACGCCGCAGCCAAGTCCTCCACCGTCAAGATCGACATCAGCGACAAGGACTGCGCGCCCACCCCGGCGACGGTCCCGGCCGGCACGGTGAAGTTCGACGTCGGCAACAAGGGCTCCGCGAAGGTCACCGAGGCCGAACTGCTCGACGGCGGCAAGATCCTGGGCGAGAAGGAGAACCTGACGCCGGGCCTGTCCGGCGACTTCACCCTCAACCTCGACGCCGGCAAATACCAGGTCTACTGCCCGGGGGCGAAGACCGAGAAGACCGAGTTCACCGTCACCGGCACCGCCGAGAAGACCTGGAAGGACGAGCCGGCCCTGGTCACCGCCACCCGGCAGTACGCGACCTGGGTCACCGGCGAGGTCAGGGAACTGGTCACCGGCACCGACGCCTTCACCGCCGCGGTCAAGGCCGGCAAGACCGACGACGCCAAGAAGCTCTACGGCAAGGCGCGCGTCCACTACGAGCGCATCGAGTCGACCGCCGAGGTCTGGGGCGACATCGACGGCCGTATCGACGGCCGCATCGACGACGCGGCCACCGCCGCCGACTTCACCGGCTTCCACCGCATCGAGCAGGAGCTGTGGGAGAAGAACTCCACCGCCGGACTCGGCACGCTCGCCGACCGGTTGAGCGCCGACGTGCACGACCTCTACACCAAGGTGCAGAAGGTCGAGTACCAGCCGGCCGCCATCGCCAACGGCGCCACCGACCTGGTCAACGAGATCCAGTCCTCCAAGATCACCGGTGAGGAGGAGCGCTACTCGCACATCGACCTGCTCGACTTCGACGGCAACCTGGCCGGCGCCAACGAGGCGGTCAGCGTGCTGCTGCCGGTGCTCAAGCAGAAGGACCCGGCGCTCGCCGACACCGTGGCCCAGCGCTACCAGGCCACCGCCACCGCCCTCAAGGCGTACGCGGCCACGCCCGGTTACGAGGACAGCGGCTACGTCGACTACAGCAAGGTCACCGACGCCCAGCGCCGCGTCCTGGCCCAGGCGGTCGACGCGTACGCCGAGTCGGTGTCGAAGATCGCCGGAAAGATCGCCTGACCGTGACCCCGCCCCAGGGCCCCGAGCCCGACGACACGCCAGACATCACACCGGACGCCCAGCGCGACTCCGGTCCCGCCACCTCCGCCGTCAGCCGGCGCCGGCTGCTCGGGGCCGTCGGAGCGGGGGCGGCGGTCGCCGGCGCCGCCCTGGGCGCGGGCGGCACCGCGCTCGCCAACCGCGACAGCGGCTCGGGCTCCGGCGCCCCGACCGGCCACGCCGCCCCCGCCACGGTCGACTTCCGCGGCGCCCACCAGGCGGGCATCGCCACCCCCTCCCAGGACCGGCTGTGCTTCGCGACCTTCGACGTGGCGCCGAACGCGACCCGCGCCGACCTGGCCGCGCTGCTCACCACCTGGACCGCCGCGGCCGAGGCGATGGCCCTGGGCCGCCCGGTGCCCGGCGACGAGGGCGACCTCAACACCCCGCCCGACGACACCGGCGAGGCGGTCGGCCTCAGCCCCGGCCGCCTCACCATCACCATCGGCTACGGCCCGGGGCTCTTCGACGACCGCTTCGGCCTCGCCGCCCGCCGGCCCAGCGCCCTGCGGCCGCTGCCGAAGCTGCCCGGCGAGAACCTCGACCCGGCGGTCACCGGCGGCGACCTGTGCGTGCAGGCCTGCGCGGACGACCCGCAGGTCGCCTTCCACGCGGTACGCAACCTGCGCAGGCTCGGCTTCGGCACCGTCCTGCCGCGCTGGATGGAGCTCGGCTTCGGCCGCACGTCCTCCACCTCCCCCCAGCAGGCCACCCCGCGCAACCTGATGGGCTTCAAGGACGGCACCCGCAACATCGACGCCCGCGACGAGAAGGTCATGGGCCGGCACGTCTGGATCGGCGAGGAGGAGCCGCAGCGGTGGGTACGCGGCGGCTCCTACCTCGTCAGCCGCAAGATCCGGATGCGGATGGAGCAGTGGGACCGCGACCGGCTCGGCGACCAGCAGGACGTCTTCGGCCGCTACAAGGGCAGCGGCGCCCCGCTGACCGGCCACAGCGAGTTCGACACCCCCGACTTCGCCGCGAAGTCCGGCGGGCAGTACGTGATCCCCGACGACGCGCACATCAGGCTCGCCTCGCCCGAGAACAACAAGGGCCTGCGCATCCTGCGCCGCGGCTACTCATACACGGACGGCATCGACAAGGAGACCGGGGACCTGCTGGGCGGGCTGTTCTTCATCGCGTTCATGAACAGCCCCGACCGGTTCGTCACGCTCCAGCGGGTGCTGGGGGCGCACGACGCGCTCAACGAGTACATCCAGCACATCGGCAGCGGCGTCTTCGCCGTGCCGCCCGGACTGGCCGCCGGCCAGGACTGGGGCGCGCAACTCTTCGGCTGACGCCCCGCCCCCGGCAAGGCTCATTCGGGAGGGTGGGCGTTCTTCAGGGGCGCGGGGAACCGCGCGCGCGACCCACCACCGGGCCGCGGGCGAGCAACGCCACCGCAAGTGGCAATCACCCGGGGGCGCGGAGGGACCGGGGGAGATCACGGCTTCGCATCTATCACCCCCGGAGGGGAGGGCACGGCTGCTCCACGGCGCGAGCATGGGGCGATGACCGTCGACGCGGGTGACGCCGAGCGCGAGCGGGCCGTGGAGGCCGCGCTGCGTGCGCTGGGGCTCGATGACAGGGCGCGGCTGCTGGCCGGGCAGGACATGTGGTCACTGCCCGCCTTCCCGGCGATCGGCCTGGGCTCGCTGGTGATGTCGGACGGTCCCATCGGGGTGCGCGGCAGGCGCTGGTCGGCCGAGGACCCGTCCGTGGCGCTGCCGAGCCCCACCGCGCTCGCGGCCTCGTGGGACCCGGAGCTGGCCCGCAGGGCGGGCCGGCTGCTGGCGCAGGAGGCGCACCGCAAAGGTGTGCACGTGCTGCTGGCACCCACGGTGAATCTGCACCGCAGCCCGCTGGGCGGGCGGCACTTCGAGGCGTACAGCGAGGACCCGCTGCTCACGGGGGCGATCGGCACCGGGTATGTGCGCGGGGTGCAGGAGGGCGGCGTCGGCGTCACCGTCAAGCACTTCGTCGGCAACGAGGCCGAGACCGACCGCTTCACCGTCGACAACCGCATCGATCCGCACACCCTGCGCGAGCTGTACCTCGCACCCTTCGAGGCGATCGTCGCCGACGCCCGCCCGTGGGGCGTCATGGCCGGCTACAACGCGGTGAACGGCGTCACCATGACCGAGCACGCCGAGCTGATCAACGGTGTGCTGCGCGGCGAATGGGGCTTCGACGGCGTCGTCGTCTCCGACTGGCTGGCCGCCCGCTCCACGGTCGGCGCGATCCACGGCGGGCTCGACCTGGCCATGCCGGGGCCGCACACCGTCTACGGCGAGGCGCTGGCCGCCGCGGTCAGGGCCGGCGAGGTGCCCGAGGAGCTGGTGGAGGCGGCCGCCAGAAGGGTGCTGCGGCTGGCCGCCAGGGTCGGGCTGCTCGACGGCGCCCCCGCGGCCGTCGCGCCCGCCGACCGGCCCGCACCGGTCGACGGCGACGCGCTCGCCCGGGAGATCGCCGCCCGCGGCTTCGTGCTGCTGCGCAACGAGGTGCGGGACGAGGCCCCGGTCCTGCCGCTGGACACCGCCGCCGTGCACGGCGGCATCGCCCTGATCGGTGCCGCCGCGCGCGAACCGCGCATCCTGGGCGGCGGATCCGCGCAGGTCTTCCCCGGGCATGTGGTCTCGCTGCTCGATGCGCTGCGGGTCGAGCTGCCCGCGGGCGTGCAGCTCGGCTACGCCCTCGGCGCCGACCCCGGCGAGGAACTGGCGCCCGCCGCGGCCGGGTTCGCGCTGTGGGCGGTCGCCCGCGCGGCCGACGGGCGCGAACTCGGGTCCGAGGCGCTGCCGTCCGGGCAGGTGCAGTGGTTCGGCGAGATGCCGCCCGGTGTGGACTACGACGAGGTGCACACCGTCGAGGTGTGCGGCACCTTCACCCCCACGGCCAGCGGCGAACACCGCTTCGGCACCCGCGGCACCGGTGCCTTCACCCTCACCGTGGCGGGCGAAGTCGTCTACGACGGGCCGCAGTTCGACCCGCACTCCGACCCCTTCGAGGCCTTCTTCGGCCAGCCGACGCAGCGCGGCACGGTGCGGCTCGCGGCGTGCGAGCCGGTGGCGGTGAGCATGGTCCACACGCCGCCCAAGGATGCGGAACTTCCCGTCCAGGCCATCGGATGCAGCCTGCTGCACGGTGAACCCGAGCGGGACGAGGAGGAGTTGCTGACCGAGGCGGTCGCCGCGGCACGCGCCGCGTACACGGCGGTGGTCGTGGTCGGCACCACCGAGCGCGTCGAGTCGGAGGGCTTCGACCGGCGGGACCTGCGGCTGCCGGGGCGGCAGGACGAACTCGTCGCCCGCGTCGCCGCGGCCAACCCCCGCACGGTCGTCATCGTCAACTCCGGTGCGCCGGTGGAGCTTCCGTGGCGCGGGGACGTCGCGGCGGTGCTGGTCTGCTGGTTCCCCGGGCAGGAGGGCGGCGCCGCGCTCGCGGACGTCCTGCTCGGTGCCGCCGAGCCCGGCGGGCGGCTCCCCACGACCTGGCCGGTCCGCCTCGCGGACGCGCCGGTCACCGAGGTCGAGCCGCGCTCCGGGGTGCTCACGTACGACGAAGGGGTCTTCGTGGGATACCGCGCCTGGCAGCGGCGCGGGGATCCGGCCCCCGCCTACCCCTTCGGGCACGGGCTCGGCTACACCTCGTGGGCCTACGAGGAGCTGGCCGCCGGGCCGGACTCCCCGGCGTCCGTCACCGTACGGGTCCGCAATGTCGGCCACCGGGCCGGGCGCGAGGTCGTCCAGCTCTACCTCGCCGGCTTCGGCCTTGTCGGCTTCGCCTCCGTCACCGCGGCCCCCGGCACGGTGGCCGAGGCCACCGTCCCGCTCTCCGTGCTCCCCCCGGGCCCTGCCCGCCTGACCGCGGGCCCCCTCACCCTCACCCTCACCCTGCCGTAGCACCGCCACCGGCCCCCGCACCGCGCGGGTGCGGGGCCGGTGGCGGCGCTCGGAGGGGTCAGACCGCGGCCAGGTCGGTGCGGGCCGGGGCCGGGGCGGGCTCGTCGGCGGCCGGGCGGGCCGCCCGGGGCAGGAAGAAGCCGAGCGCGAAGGCCAGCGCGATCAGGGCGGCCGTGCACAGGGCGGTCGTGGACGCCGCGTCCACCGCCGCGGCGGCGTGGCCCCGGCCCAGGACGTTGAAGAAGACCGTGCCCAGGGCGGCGATGCCCAGCGTCATCCCGAGCTGCTGCACGGCTTGCAGCGTCCCCGAGGCGGAGCCGATCTCGTGCGGCTCGACACCGCCGAGGATGATGTCGAAGAGGGGGACGAAGATCATGCCCATGCCGGCGCCCCCGACGACCAGCGGACCCGCGAGCTGCCAGGCCGTCAGGTCGGCGCCCGCGGTCTGGAAGACCCCGTAGAGGCCGAGGACCCCGGCGCCCATCAGCAGCAGGCCGATGTGCAGGACCTTCCTGCCCAGGCTGCCCATGAAGATCGCACCGCCCGCGGAGCCGAAGAGCGCGCCGACGGCCCAGGGCGCGGTGGCCAGCGCGGAGTGGAGCGCGGTGTAGCCGAGGCCGACCTGGAGGAAGACGCCGAGGGTGAGGATCATGCCGCCCATGGACGCGGTGAAGGCGATGGCGAAGGCGACGCCGGAGACGTAGGAGCGCTTGCGGAAGACGCTGGGCTCGACCAGCGGGCTGAGCCCGGCGCGGCTGCGCCGCACCTGGTGCAGGGCGAAGACGCCGAGGACCGGGATCGAGGCCGCGAGCATCGCCAGCGTCCAGCCGGGCCAGCCCAGTTCGCGGCCCTGGACCAGCGGGAAGACCAGCAGGAAGGCGCCGGCGCCGGCGAGCAGCACACCGAGCGCGTCGAGCCGCACACCGCGGGCGGCGGGCGTGACGGCCGGCAGGAACCTCCAGCCGATCACCAGCGCGGCAAGACCGATCGGCAGGTTGATGCCGAAGATCATCCGCCAGCCGGCGCCGAAGAGGTCCGCGTGGATGAGGACACCCGCGACGACCGGGCCGAGCACCGCGGACAGGCCCATCAGCGGGCCGAAGATGCCCCAGGCCTTCTTGACCTCCTGCGGCGAGAAGATCTCCCGCGGGATGGCGAAGCACTGCGGGATCATCACCGCGCCGAAGGCGCCCTGCACGATCCGGGCGGTGACGAGCATCGACGGGTTCTGCGCCGCGGCGCAGACCAGCGAGCCGAGGACGAAGCCCGCCATCCCGGTGAGCAGCACCCGCTTGCGGCCGAACATGTCGCCGAGCCGCCCGCCGACGAGCAGGGCGACGGCCATCGCCAGGGTGTAGCTCGCGGCGATCCACTGCAGGTCGGCGTAGGAGCCGCCGAGCGACGTACGGATCGAGGGCGCCGCGACGTTCGCGATGGTCGAGTCCAGCAGGTCCATGACGCTGGCGGCGAGCACCGCGGTGTAGCCGAGCCAGCGGCCGGGCTGTGCGGCGGGCGAGGAGTCGGGAACGGGTTCCTTCGTGGTGTCCATGACGAACACGCTATGGCCCCATGCGGTCAGCTTCTGTCCGCATGCGGGGGGCTCACGACGCCGGTCGGAAGGCCACCGCCGCCAGGAGCCTGGCCAGTTGCTCCTGGCCCTTCTCGTTCGGGTGGAACCAGTCCCAGGTGCTCAGCTCGTCGCTCCCGAAGTGGTAGCCGAAGACCGCGCCGCCGTCGTAGCGGCAGCGCGCGTACTGCCCGCAGACCTGGCCGAGCACCCCGTTGTAGGCGACCACCCGGTCGTGGACGGCGGTGCGCCGGGACACGGCGGAAGGGCTCTGCGAGTCCGGGTCGGCGAGCATGGACGGGCACAGGCCGAGCTTCCAGACCTCCTTGCCCAGCACGTTGGACCGGCCCACCGACCACAGCCGCTGGAGGTCGGGAATGCTGGCGACCAGGATCTGGGTGGCCGGCAGCGTCTTGTGCAGATACGCCATCGTGGCGGCGAAGTCCCTGCGGAAGTGCGCGACCGAGGTCATCGTGCCGGGCCGTGACGTACAGGCGTCGTTCCCGCCGATCAGCACCGTCACCATGGCCGGCCGGTGGGCGGCCGCCGCCCGCGCCTGGGCGGGCAGGTCGGCGACCCGGGCGCCGGTGCCGGCCAGATTCCAGCTGCGGGTGGCGGGCGCGGCCGCGGTCAGCCGGCCGGCGATGCTTCCGACGCCGGTGCGCGAGCCGGTCGCCCAGGACACCTCGGGGCAGTCGGACAGCGGCTTGCAGGCGTCGAAGCCGCGGGTGATGGAGTCGCCGAGGGCGGCGACCGACGCCGGGTGCACATTCCACGGGCGGGCGGGTGCGGCCGGGGCGGCGGGCGCGGGCTCGCGCGCGGAATGCGAGGTGTGTGCGGTGGGGGACCCGGCCGTGGGCGCCCGCCCGCCGTCCGGCGACGCGCCCGAGGAGCACCCGGAGACGCATCCGCCCAGCAGAGCGGCACCGACGGCCAGTGACAGGCCGCGTCGCAGCAGCGGTCGCATACGGCTCTTCCCTCCGACGAGTGGGTGACATCCGGTAACAGCCCGACCGTACGTCACGTTCTGGGAGACGCCGCAAGGTAGCTTTTTCCCTGACACCCGGATCGATGTGACGGGAGGTCGGCCGCGACCGGGCGTCAAACCGCCAGTTGTTGTCCTGTTTGCCGCGAATAGTGCAGAATGTCTCTCATGTTGCCCCGGGAGCAGCCGGTTCGGGTGTTGAGGCCGCTGGGGAAGGCGAACCTCGTCCCACACTGGAGGTACCGGTGACGACACGTGGTGTTCTGTACGTGCACGCCGCACCGCGCGCGCTCTGCCCGCACGTCGAATGGGCCGTCGCGGGCGTCCTCGGCGTGCGCGTCAGCCTGGACTGGATCCGGCAGCCCGCCGCGCCGGGCACCTGGCGTGCCGAATTCTCCTGGCAGGGCGAACCGGGCACGGCGTCCAAGCTGGCGTCCGCGCTGCGCGGCTGGCACCTGCTGCGCTTCGAGGTCACCGCGGAGCCGTCGGCCGGCGCGGAGGGCGAGCGCTACAGTGCCACGCCCGAGCTGGGCATCTTCCACGCCGTGATCGGCATGCACGGCGACATCCTGATCCCCGAGGACCGGCTGCGCGCCGCCATGCAGCGGGCCCGCAGCGGCGAGGCCGACCTGGAGAGCGAGCTGTCCCGGCTGCTGGGCAAGCCGTGGGACGACGAGCTGGAGCCGTTCCGCTACGCGGGTGAGGGCGCTCCGGTGCGCTGGCTGCACCAGGTCGTCTGAACACGCGCGGGTCTTGCGGCCCGTACGCGGTCCGGCGCCGTGGTCCGGCCCGTGCGTGGCCCCTCCGCGCCCGGTGGCAGGGCGCCCGTCCCGGGCAGCGTGCGGGTCGCCCGCGCGTGGTCCGGCCTGCGCCTGGCCCGGCCGCGTCCGGTGGCAGGGCGTCCGTCCCGGGCAGCGTGCGGGTCGCCCGCGCGTGGTCTGACGCGTACGTGGTCTGACACGCGGTCAGCGCGCCGCCGGCGTCGCCCGGTCGGACGTAACCTGCCCTCATGTCCGACTCTCTCACCGTCGCGGTCCTCGGCACCGGCCTCATGGGCGCCGGGATGGCCCGCAACCTGTCCGCCGCCGGCCACGACGTCCGCGCCTGGAACCGCACCCCGGCCCGCGCCCAGCCGCTGGCCGCCGACGGCGTCACCGTCGTCACCGACCCCGCCGAGGCCGTACGCGGCGCCGACGCCGTCGTCACCATGCTGCTCGACGGGCCCGCCACCCAGGAGGTCGTCGGCGCTGTCGCCGCCGCCGACGCCTTCAAGGCCGGCGCGGTCTGGCTGCAGACCGGCACCGTGGGGCCCGAGGCGCAGGGCCTGCTGGCCGCCCGCGCCGCCGATCACGGCCTGCTCTTCGTCGACGCGCCCGTCCTGGGCACGCGTACGGTCGCCGACGCCGGGCAGCTGACCGTGCTGGCCGCGGGGCCCGACGCCGCCCGTACGGTCGCCGACCAGGTCTTCGACGCGATCGGCGGCAAGACCTTCTGGCTGCCGGGGGACGCCGCCGACGGGCCGGCCAGCCGGCTCAAGCTGGTGCTCAACAACTGGGTGCTCGCCCTGACCGCCGCCGCCGGCGAGACGCTCGCCCTGGCCAAGGCACTGGACGTCGACCCCGACGACTTCTTCGCGGCCATCGAGGGCGGCTCCATGGACACGCCTTACCTTCGGATGAAGGCCGCGGCCATCCTGGGCGGTGACTTCACGCCCAACTTCACGGTCACCGGCGCGGCCAAGGACCTGGGGCTCATCGTGGGGGCCGGGGAGGCGGCCGGCGCCCGCATGGACCTCGCGGCTGCCGCCGCCGCTCGCTTCCAGCGGGCTGCTGCGCAGGGACATGGCGGCGAGGACATGGCCGCCGGGTACTTCGCCAGTTGGGCTTGAGGGGGTGCCCCTTGCGGTGCGTCCCTCGGCTGCCGTCCGGCGGCGGGTTGCGCGCCGCGGAGGGCTCCCACCAGGGGCGCGGGGAACTGCGCGACCAGCCGTCGACCGGCCGCGGGTCGTCACCGTGCGAAAAGGGCCGTTCGGTCCGTGCCGAACCACCGGCCGGTGGTGGGCTGAGCGCGCAGTTCTCCCCCAGAGCTTCGCCTGGGGGTGCCCCCACGCGCCCCCAGGCGATTGCCACTTGCGGTGGCAGTCGCAGTGCCGGTGCGTCGTGGCTTGGCGCGCGGTTCCCCGCGCCCCTTTGGGGCGCCCTCCACTCGGAGGGTGGCCGTGTTGAGGGGCGCGGGGGAGAGGCTCAGCTTTCGACGCTGCGGAGGGCCAGGACCACGTTGTGGCCGCCGAAGCCGAAGGAGTCGTTCAGGGCGGCGATCGTGCCCTCGGGGAGCGGGCGGGGCTTGTCGCCGACGATGTCGGCGTCCGCCTCGGGGTCCCGTTCGACCAGGTTGATCGTCGGCGGGGCGATGCGGTGGTAGAGGGCCAGCACGGAGGCGACCGTCTCGATACCGCCGGCGCCGCCGAGCAGGTGGCCCGTCATGGACTTGGTGGCGGAGATCGCCATGTGGTCCACGTCGTCGCCGAACACGCTGCGCAGCGCCTTGATCTCCGCCACATCACCCTGCGGGGTGGACGTGGCGTGCGCGTTGACGTGCACGATCTCGGCCGGCTTGAGGTCCGAGCCGTCCATCAGGTGCTGGAGCGCCGCCGCGATACCGCGGCCGGTCGGCTCCGGCTGGGTGATGTGGTGCGCGTCGGCCGAGATGCCCTGGCCGACCAGCTCCGCGTACACCCGGGCGCCGCGCGCCCTCGCGTGCTCGATCGACTCCAGCACGACCACGCCCGCGCCCTCGCCGAGGACGAAGCCGTCCCGGCCGGCGTCGTAGGGGCGCGAGGCGCCCTGCGGGTCGCCGTTGTTCTTGGACATCGCCATCATGTTGCCGAAGGCGACGATGGGCAGCGGGTGGATCGCCGCCTCGGTGCCGCCGGCCACGACCACGTCGGCGCGGCCGGTGCGGATCATCTCGACCGCGTAGCCGATCGCCTCGGCGCCCGAGGCGCACGCGCTCACCGGGGTGTGCACACCGGCACGCGCGTTGATGTCGATACCGACGTTCGCCGACGGGCTGTTGGGCATCAGCATCGGCACGGTGTGCGGCGACACCTTGCGTACGCCCTGCTCCTTGAGCACGTCGTACTGCCCCAGCAGCGTGGTGACACCGCCGATGCCGGACGCGACGACCGCGCCGAGCCGGTCGGGGTCGACCGCCGGGTCCTCGCCCGCCTTCGCGGTGAAACCGGCGTCCGCCCACGCCTCACGGGCCGCGATCAGCGCGAACTGCGCGCTGCGGTCCAGCTTGCGGGCCAGCGGCCTGGGCAGGATCTCCCCGGGCTCCACGGCGATCTGCGCGGCGATCCGCACGGGCAGTTCGGCGGCCCAGTCCTGTTCGAGCGGGCGCACGCCTGACCGGCCGGCCAGCAGCGCCTCCCAGGTCGACGCGCTGTCGCCACCCAGCGGTGTGGTTGCTCCGATACCGGTGACGACCACGGTGCGATTGGTCGGGCTCACAGGAATTGTCTCTCCACGTCTAGAAGGGCGGGCGACAGACGCGTCGTCCCGGATGCCGATCCCGCGGGCCACGCGCCGAGGGATCGTTTCGGCCAGCGGCCTCAGACCTGCTGGGCCTTGAGGATGTAGTCGGCCGCGTCGCCGACGGTCTTGAGGTTCTTGACGTCGTCGTCCGGGATCTTCACGCCGAACTGCTCCTCGGCCGCCACCACGACCTCGACCATCGACAGGGAGTCGACGTCCAGGTCATCGGTGAAGGACTTGTCGAGCTTGACGTCCTCGGTGGGGATACCGGCGATCTCGTTGACGATGTCGGCGAGACCGGCGACGATCTCTTCCTGGGTGGCCATTTTTTACGGCGCTCCTTGATGTGTAACCGATGGCGCGGCGTGCGGGACTGCGGCGCCGCGAGGGTGTGTGACTAGGGGAGAGTAACCACAGTCGCCGCGTAGACCAGACCCGCCCCGAAGCCGATGACCAGGGCGGTGTCGCCGCTCTTGGCCTGGCCGGTGGCGAGCAGCCGCTCCATGGCGAGCGGGATGGACGCGGCGGAGGTGTTGCCCGTGGTCTCCACGTCGCGGGCCACCGCGACGTGTTCGGGGAGCTTCAGCGCCTTGATCATCGAGTCGATGATCCGCATGTTCGCCTGGTGCGGGATGAAGGCGTCGAGCTGGTCCGCGGTGATCCCCGCGGCGTCCAGCGCCTCCTGGGCGACCTTGGCCATCTCGAAGACCGCCCAGCGGAAGACCGCCTGGCCCTCCTGGGTGATCGCCGGGAAGCGCACCTGCTCGCCGGGCGTGTCCCGGTAGACCTCCCAGGAGACGGTCTGCTTGATCGTCTCCGACTTGTCGCCCTCGGAACCCCACACCGTGGGGCCTATGGCGGGCTCCTTCGACGGGCCGACGATGACCGCGCCGGCGCCGTCGCCGAACAGGAAGGCCGTCGCGCGGTCCTCCAGGTCCGTCAGGTCGCTCAGCCGCTCCACACCGATCACCAGCACGTATCCGGCGGTGCCGTCGGTGACCATGCCCTTGGCGAGGGTCAGGCCGTAGGTGAAGCCGGCGCAGCCCGCGGAGATGTCGAACGCGGCCGGCTTGCCCGCGCCGATCCGGTGCGCGATGTCGGTGGCGACCGCGGGGGTCTGCTTGAAGTGCGAGACGGTCGCGACGATGACGGCGTCGATGTCGGAGGCGCTGATCCCGGCGTCCGCGATGGCCTTGCCGCCGGCGGCGATGGACATCTCCGCCACCGTCTCGTCCGGGCCGGCCCAGTGCCTGCTGGCGATCCCGGACCGCGACCTGATCCACTCGTCGCTGGAGTCGATGTGCTCCAGGATCACCTCGTTGGGCACCACCCGGGTGGGACGGTAGCCGCCGACGCCGAGGATGCGTGCGTACGGGGAGCCCTTGCTCGGGCTGATCTTCGCTGTCATCGCTGCAACGGCTCCTGTTCGGGTGTGGCTTGCGGTACGACGGCGCCCTCGGCCGCGGCCTGCGCCGCCACCTCGGCCACCAGCGCACGGGCCGCGTCGAGGTCGTCGGGCGTCTTCAGCGCCAGCGTCCGCACCCCGGGCAGCGCCCGCTTGGCCAGACCCACCAGCGTGCCGCCCGGCGACACCTCGATGATCGCGGTGACCCCGCGCTCCTTGAACGTCTCCATGCACAGATCCCAGCGCACCGGATTGGACACCTGGGCGACCAGCCGGCGTACGACGTCAGCCCCGCTCTCCACCGCCTGCCCGTCCGCGTTCGAAACATACGGCAGCGCGGGGTCGGAGACGGTCAGCGAGGGCGCGAGCGCTTCGAGCGTCGCGACCGCGGGGGCCATGTGGGCGGTGTGGAAGGCGCCCGCGACCTTCAGCGGGACCACCCGCGCCTTCTCCGGCTTGTCCTCGGCGAGCGCGGCGAGCTGCTCCAGAGTGCCCGCGGCCACGATCTGGCCCGCCCCGTTCACGTTCGCCGGGGTCAGCCCCAGAGCGGCCAGATGGGCCACCACCGCGTCGTGGTCGCCGCCGAGCACCGCGGACATGCCGGTGGCCGTCACCGCGGCGGCGTCGGCCATCGCACGGCCGCGGGCCGCCACGAAGGCCATCGCGTCCTGCGCGGACAGCACCCCGGCCAGGACGGCCGCGGTGATCTCGCCGACGCTGTGCCCGGCGACCACATCCGGGGTCAGCCCCAGCTCGCCGGCGGACAGCAGGCCCGCGGCGACCAGCAGCGGCTGCGCGACCTTGGTGTCGCGGATCTCGTCCGCGTCGGCGACGGTGCCGAAACGCGCGAGGTCCAGCTCCGCCGCGGCGGACCAGCCTGCGAGGCGGTCGGCGGCGCCGGGGAGTTCGAGCCAGGGAGCGAGGAAGCCGGGCGTCTGAGCGCCCTGGCCGGGAGCGACGAGTACGAGCACCTTCACACTCTCTCTCGCGGGCGGGGATGACCGCCCGTGGGGACAGGGACCAAGAACTGTCAGGTGATTTGTGGGTGTCCCACAAACGCTCAGCCGCGCCGCCCCGCATCGGACAGCCTGCCCAGGATGAGGGCGATGCGCAGGGTGAACGCCGAACGGACGTCGGAGGGTGACCACCCGGTGACATCGGTCACACGTCGCAGCCGGTAGCGGACGGTATTGGGGTGGACGAACAGCATACGGGCGGCCCCTTCGAGGGACGACGCCTGCTCCAGATAGACACTCAGCGTCTCCAGCAGCGCGGAGCCCGCTTCTTCCAGAGGCCTGTAGATCTCCTCCACCAACTGCTCACGCGCATGGCGGTCACCCGCCATCGCACGCTCGGGCAGCAGATCGTCGGACGACACCGGACGCGGCGCGTCGGGCCACGCGTGGCAGGCCCGCAGACCGGCCGCGGCCGCCTGCGCCGAGCGGGTCGCCGACAGCAGGTCGCCCACCACAGGACCGGCCACCACCGGGCCGGCCGCGAACGGGCCGATCAGCGCCTTCGCGACCCGCAGCGGATCGTCGTCGCCGCCGGCCACCACCACCAGGCGCTCGCCCAGCACCCCGGTCAGCACCTGGAGCTTCGCGTGCCGGGACGCCCGCCTGATCGCCTCGACGGTCAGTTCGCTGTCCCCGTTCGGCGCGGTGCCGAGCACCACGACGATCTTGTCCGGCGAACTCCAGCCCAGCGCCGCCGCCCGCGACAGCACCCCCTCGTCGGCCTCGCCCGACAGCACCGCGTTGACCACCAGCGACTCCAGCCGCGCGTCCCACGCGCCGCGCGCCTCCGCGGCCTGCGCGTACACCTGCGCCGTGGCGAAGGCGATCTCCCGCGCGTAGACCAGCAGCGCCTCGCGCAGCACCGCCTCGTCGCCCGGCGCCGCGACCTCGTCGATCGCGGCCTCCATCACCTCGATCGTGGTCCGCACCATCTCCACGGTCTGCCGCAGGCTGATCGCCCGGGTCAGCTCCCTGGGCGCGGTGCCGAAGACGTCCGTGCTGATCGCCTGCGGCGCCTCGGGGTGCCGGAACCACTCGGTGAAGGCCGCGATGCCGGCCTGCGCCACCAGGCCGATCCAGGAACGGTTCTCCGGCGGCATCGCCCGATACCAGGGCAGATTCGCGTCCATCCGGGCGATGGCGTTCGCCGCCAGCCGCCCGGCGGACTTCTCCAGCCGGCGCAGCGTCGCGGAATGCTCCCCGCGACCGGGTTCGGCGGGGGTCTGCGGTGACTGAGAGGCGTTCGGCACGGAGCCAAGCCTATGGGGTCGGTTTTTCCCGCCTCCCCGGCGTCGGGCCGTAGGTGTTCCGGCCGTCTACGGTAGAGGCATGATCGACGTGCGCCGGGCCGCCGACCGCTACGCCGGAGGAGAGCCGGAAGCCGGGGTCGACACCCGGCACGCCTTCTCCTTCTCCGGCTTCTACGACCCCGACAACGTACGGTTCGGGCTGCTCGTCGCCTGCAACGAGGAACGGCTCGCGCCGGGCGCCGGATTCGCCGAGCACACGCACCGCGACACCGAGATCGTCACCTGGGTGATCGAGGGAGAGCTGGAGCACCGGGACGCCGAAGGGCGCGTGGCGCGGCTGCGGGCCAGCGACGCGCAGTGGCTCAGCGCCGGCAGCGGGGTTCGGCACGTGGAGCGCAACGTCGGCGCGTCGACGCTGCGCTTCCTGCAGATGTGGCTGCACCCCGACGTCTTCGGGGCTCGCCCCGACTACGCGGCGGTGACCTCGCCGGTGCCGCCCGGCCCCGGGCTCACGCTGCTGGCGTCCGGGGCGCCGGACGCGACCCCGCCGTTGCGCTTGCGGCAAGGGGCCGCCGCGCTGTGGGTGGGCCGACCTCTCGGGCCCGAGCACCTCACCCTGCCGCCGGGTGCCTTCTGCTACCTCCACGTGCTCGGCGGCACGGTCGGTCTCGACGGTGCGGTGCTTCATCCGGGCGACGCCGCCAGGGTGGCCGGCGAGCCGGCCCTCTCCCTCCACGCTTCGGGCGGCGCCGAATATCTCTTCTGGTCCATGCGGTCGGAGCCGGCTCCTGCGTAGGGGGGCTCCCCGTGGGCGCCCCTTCCCCCGGCCCCGAGACCTTCCCCCGGCGGGTGGCTGTGCGCGCAGTTCCCCGCGCCCCTGACGTGATTGCCCCTTGCGGTGCGGTGCTTGTCTGCGGGCCGGTGGGGGCTTGTCGCGCTGGGGGGAACGGAGCGACCAGCCCCCACCGGGGGAAGGTCTCGGGCGAGGGGTGGCGTCCTAGGTGGAGAGGTCCGTGAGGACGGCGTCGGTCAGGGTGGGCCAGAGGGGGGTGGTCCAGGGGCCGAAGGGGCGGTCGGTGAGGACCGCGCAGGCCGCGGCCGCGGCCGGGTCGAACCAGAGGAAGGACCCGGACTGCCCGAAGTGACCGAAGGTCGCGGACGAGGAGTGCGCGCCGGTCCAGTGCGGCGACTTGTGCGCGCGGATCTCGAAGCCGAGCCCCCAGTCGTTGGGGTTCTGCGGCCCGTAGCCGGGAAGCACCCCCCGGAGCCCGGGGAAGGAGACCTCCGTGGCCAGGGCCACGGAGGAAGCGTGGAGCAGCCGCGGCGCCAGCACTTCCGCCGCGAAGCGGGCCAGGTCGGCGGCCGTGGAGACGGCGCTGGCGGCCGGGGAGCCCGGGAGCGTCGTGGCGGTCATGCCGAGCGGCTGGAGCACCGCCTCGTGGAGGTAGGACGCGAAGGGTATGCCCGCCGCCTTGGCGATCGTGTCGCCGAGGACCTCGAACCCGGCGTTCGAGTAGATCCGCCGGGTGCCGGGCGGGGCCTGCACCCGGTGTTCGTCGAAGGCCAGCCCCGAGGTGTGGGCCAGCAGGTGGCGGACCGTGGAGCCGTCGGGCCCTGCCGGGTCGTCCAGGTCGAAGACGCCCTCCTCGTACGCGACGAGCGCCGCGTAGGCGGTGAGCGGCTTGGTCACCGAGGCCAGCGGGAAGGCGTGGTCCTGCGGTCCGTGCGACCCCGCCACCGTGCCGTCCTGGCGGACGACGACCGCCGCCGCGTTCGGAACCGGCCACTGATCGATCAACCGTAGGCTGTCCATATGGTGAGCCTAATGGCCCGCACTTGCCTGGAGTGCACTCGAAGGTCTTAGCGTGGAGACCATGACGGTCGTGCAGATGGTGAACCAGGAAGCCGCGCCGATGGTCGCGCTGTGCGTGGCGGAGGAGACGCATCCGCGGCCCGACGGCAGGGACCAGTACACGATCAGCGAGGTCGCCGCCTTCACCGGGATGAGCGCGCACACCCTGCGGTGGTACGAGCGGATCGGGCTGATGCCGCACGTGGACCGCTCGAACACCGGCCAGCGCCGCTTCAGCAACCGCGACCTCGACTGGCTGGCCTTCGTCGGCAAGCTGCGGCTCACCGGGATGCCGGTCGCCGACATGGTGACCTATGCCGAGCTGGTCAGGGAGGGCAAGGGCACCGAGCCGCAGCGCAAGGCGCTGCTTGAGGCGACCAGGACGGACGTGGTGCGGCGGATCGCCGAGTTGCAGGACACCCTGACGGTGCTGGACTACAAGATCGGGACGTATGCGGGCGCCGAGCCGGCGCCGGAGAGGACAGGCGCGTGATGTCGGCTGAACTGTTGGGGACGGTACGACTGGGTGCCGACGGGCCGCTGGTCGGCGTCCAGGGCCTGGGCTGCATGGGTATCAGCGAGTTCTACGGCGACACCGACGAGGCCGCGGCCCGCGAGACGCTGGAGACCGCCCTCGACGCCGGGGTGACCCTCTACGACACGGCCGACATGTACGGCCAGGGAGCCAACGAGGAATTCCTCGCGCCCTTCGTCAAGGCGCACCGCGACGAGATCACCCTGGCGACGAAGTTCGCCAACGAGCGCAGGGCCGACGACCCCACCTACCGGTCGATCCGCAACGACCCGCCGTACATCCGGCAGGCCGTGGACGCCAGCCTGCGAAGGCTCGGCGTCGACGTCATCGACCTGTACTACATGCACCGCCGCGACCCGAAGGTGCCGCTGGCCGAGTCGGTCGGCGCGATGGGCGAGCTGGTGGCCGCGGGCAAGGTGCGCTTCCTCGGCCTGTCCGAGGTGACCGGCGCGGAGCTGCGCGAGGCGTACGCGGCGCACCCGATCACCGCGGTCCAGTCGGAGTGGTCGCTCTTCAGCCGGGACGTGGAGCAGTCCGCGGTGGGCGCGGCGGCGGACCTCGGTGTCGCCTTCGTGCCGTATTCGCCGCTCGGCCGCGGCTTCCTGACCGGTGCCTTCCAGGACGCGGGCAGCGAGCTGCACGAGAGCGACATGCGCCGCCGCCAGCCGCGTTTCACCGGCGCCAACGCCCGGCACAACGCGGACCTGCTGGAGCCGGTCCGCCGTATCGCGGCGGCCCACGACGCCACCCCCGGGCAGGTCGCGCTGGCCTGGGTGCACCAGCGGGCGCGGGTGCACGGCCTGCCCGTCGTCCCGATCCCCGGCACCCGCCGCGCCTCCCGTGTACGGGAGAACGTCGCGGCGGCCGGCATCATCCTGGACGCGGCGGAGCTGGCCGAGCTGGAGCCGATCGCGGCACGGGTGCTCGGCGACCGCTACCCGGACATGAGCACGACGGCCGCGGCGCGCGAGTAGGCAGGTCCTACGGCTGCTGCCGTACGCGGACGGAGCGGATCGCGGCCAGCACCGCCGCCGCGAACGGCAGCGACTCGTGCACGGGCCCGTAGCCGAGCCCGAAGATGACGGCGGCGGGATCCTGGTCGGGCTCACCCGGCTGCGGGCCGCCGCCGGCCCTGGTCAGCAGCCGCAGGTAGCCGTGCAGCATCTCGGGGGAGCGCCAGTCGACGCCGCTCAGCTCCTCGACCGGGAAGCTCTGGTCGCCCGCCTTCCACTTGGCCGAGGACGCGCCCGTCCAGAACCAGCGGAAGCAGACGGTGCGTCCGTCGAAGAGTGCCTTGGCGTCATAGGCCTTGAAGGACAGCGGCGGTGACGGTGCCTCGACCAGGAACCCGCCCAGGACGTCGTCGGCGGGTCCGCCGATCTTCGCGCGTAGCTCGTCGCGGTAATACTCCGCCAGGGTGCTGAATTCCTCCGGGACGATGAGCCGGTAGGGGTCCGCGCTGTCCTTCAGCTGGCCGCCGGCCGCCTCGATCAGCGGGTCCGCTCCCGGGCGCGGTGCCGCCCGCAGGACGACGTGCCCGCGGCGCCCGTCCGCCAGGTCCACGGACGCCAGCGCCGCATGCGGCACCCGCCGCTCGCCGAGCACCTGCAGCAGCCGTGCTCCCCGGGCCGCCCGGCTGTACCGGATCACGACGGCGTCGGGCTCGAACTCCCATACGGCATTGCTTCCGGCCAGCACATCGCCCATACGGCCAGCCTATTCCTCCGGGCGGCCGCGCCCCAGGCGACCGGCTCGCGGTGCGTCCCCGTCCGGGGTCAGGCCAGACCGGTGGTGCAGGCCGAGGGGGCGGCGCCGTCGCAGGTGACGGCCGCGTAGGAGCCGAGGGCGATCGAGGTGAAGTTGGCCAGGCTCGCGGTGCCCGGCGCGAAGTAGCCCGGGTGCCCGGCGGCGCCGCGGGCGCTCACGACACGGGCGCCGAATTTGGCCGAGACCGGATCCGTACCGTGGCCGAGGCCGGCGAATTCGAGGTGGGGGACGTCCTCGATCCAGTCGCCGCTGTCCCTGGCCGCCCACACGTTCGCCGTGGTGTGCAACTGCGAGGCCCGCTTCACGTGCATTCCCGGGCTGCCGAAGACGGTGATGTCGGCGACCTGGCTCCCTGCCAGGCCGGGCGCGGCCACCCCGCACAGCACCGAGCCGTAGGAGTGGCAGAAGAGCGAGACCCGCTGCCGCCGGGGCAGCGCGCCCAGCAGCGCCAGCAGCCGCGCGGCGCCGTGCTCGGCCAGGTTCGCGGTGGACGCGTCGAGGCCGAGGCCGCTGGGGGTCACGTAGTCGGCCCAGGCGATCACCGCGGTGCGCGCGTCGGGCTCGGCCGCCCGCTCCCGCCGGTAGAGGGCGCGGGCCATGCCGACCGGGGCCGTGTAGGCCTTCTCGACCCGCTCGAAGGTGAGGACGTTCGTGTCGGCGCCGGGCACCACCACCGCGACCCGCGTCGCGGTCGTGAGGTCGCCGAAGACCTCGGCGGCCAGGCCGGTGCCGCTGGGGTCGAAGGCCAGGATCTGCCGGTGGCCGGCGAGCAGCGAGGTGTAGCGGTCGGCCCGCCGCGCCGCGTCCTTGCGGCCGGCCGGCGTCAGCGTGTTGCCCGACGCGCGGGCCCGCTCGTCGGTGCGGGACCTGGCCAGCGAGAAGCGGTTGGCCTGGTAGCGCAGCGCGAGGGGGGCACCGTTGAGGTTGCCGACGACCAGCGGGTGGCGGCGGGCGAGCCGCAGCGCCTGCGGGCGGGTGAGCGAGGCGAAGAAGCGGGCGACGGCGCCGGCCGGCGCGGTGTCCGGGTCGGGCAGCCGGCGGCCGGCGACCGTGGCGCGCAGCCAGGCCGTGACCGCCGCGGTCCGCGCGTCGGCGGGGCCGTGCGGGCGTACCGCCGTCCAACCGGTGGTGGCCAGCATGACGAAGACCACGGCGAGCGCCAGAGCCGCGCGGAAGGAGGTGGGACTCATACGCGCTTCGAGCAGGGTCACCCGCGGCTGCCTTCCGGAAGACGCCCGCGCGAGGGTCCGGGCGGGTCGGCCCAGCGTAGAAGATCATGGGCGCCCTCCGGACGCGGAAGTCCGGGACCGGGTTTCGGGTGGGCCCTCCCGGGCAAGGGGAGTGGCCGGAAAACACCGGAGCCCCGGCCGGCGTGCTGCCGGTCCGGGGCTCCGCGAGCGGTGTGTCAGGCGTCGCCGCCGGCCGCGCCCGGGTGGGCCGCGGCCACGTCGAGCAGCTGATACCGGTCGACGGCCTGCTTGAGCACCGACCGGTCGATCTTCCCGTCGCGGGCCAGCTCGGTGAGCACCGCGAGCACGATCGACTGGGCGTCGATGTGGAAGAAACGGCGTGCGGCCCCGCGCGTGTCGGCGAAGCCGAAACCGTCGGCGCCCAGCGAGGTGTAGCGGCCGGGCACCCAGCGGGCGATCTGGTCGGGCACCGCGCGCATCCAGTCGGAGACCGCCACGAACGGCCCCTGCGCCCCGGAGAGCTTCCGGGTCACGTACGGGACCTGCTGCTCCTCCTCGGGGTGCAGCAGGTTGTGCTCCTCGACGGCCACCGCGTCGCGCCGCAGCTCGTTCCAGGACGTCGCGGACCATACGTCGGCCCGTACGTTCCACTCCGCTGCGAGCAGCCGCTGCGCCTCGACCGCCCACGGCACCGCCACGCCGGACGCCATGATCTGCGCCGGGATGGCGCCGGACTCGCCGGTCTTGAAGCGGTGGACGCCCTTGAGGATGCCCTCGACGTCCACGTCCGCGGGCTCGGCCGGGTGCTGGATCGGCTCGTTGTAGACCGTCAGGTAGTAGAAGACGTCCTCGCCGGGCCTGCCGTCGGCCGTCGGCCCGTACATCCGGCGCAGGCCGTCCTGCACGATGTGCGCGATCTCGTAGCCGTAGGCCGGGTCGTAGGCGACGCAGGCCGGGTTGGTGGACGCCAGCAGCTGGGAGTGGCCGTCGGCGTGCTGGAGGCCTTCACCCGTAAGGGTGGTCCGCCCGGCGGTGGCGCCCAGTACGAAGCCGCGGGCCAGCTGGTCGGCCATCTGCCAGAACTGGTCGCCGGTGCGCTGGAAGCCGAACATCGAGTAGAAGACGTAGACCGGGATCAGCGGCTCGCCGTGGGTGGCGTACGCCGAGCCCGCGGCGATGAGCGACGCCGTGCAGCCCGCCTCGGAGATGCCGTCGTGCAGCATCTGCCCGGTCGGCGACTCCTTGTACGCCAGCAGCAGCTCGCGGTCGACCGACTCGTACTGCTGGCCCAGCGGGTTGTAGATCTTCGCGCTCGGGAAGAACGCGTCCATGCCGAAGGTGCGGTATTCGTCGGGGGCGATCAGCACGAAGCGCTTGCCGATCTCCTTGTCCCGCATCAGGTCCTTGAGCACCCGCACGAAGGCCATCGTCGTGGCGATGGACTGCTGGCCCGAGCCCTTCTTCGCCGTCGCGTACGCCTTGTCGTCCGGCAGCGGCAGCGGCTTGGCGCGGACGATCCGGGTCGGCACGTAGCCACCGCAGGCCTTGCGGTGGTCGTGCATGTACTGGATCTCCTCGGAGTCCCGGCCCGGGTGGTAGTAGGGCGGGTAGCCCTCGTCCAGCTGGCGGTCGGTGATCGGGAGGTGCAGCCGGTCGCGGAAGCGCTTGAGGTCGTCGACCGTGAGCTTCTTCATCTGGTGGGTCGCGTTGCGGCCCTCGAAGTTCGGTCCCAGCGTCCAGCCCTTGATGGTCTGGGCGAGGATCACCGTCGGCTGGCCCTTGTGCTGCATGGCCGCGGTGTAGGCCGCGAAGACCTTGCGGTGGTCGTGGCCGCCGCGCCCGAGGTGCAGGATCTGCTCGTCGGTGAGGTCCTCGACCATCTTGCGCAGCCGCTGGTCGTCGCCGAAGAAGTGCTCGCGGATGTACGCGCCGGTCTCGGTGGCGTACGTCTGGAACTGCCCGTCCGGCGTGATGTTCATCTTGTTGACCAGCAGGCCGTCGCGGTCCTGGGCCAGCAGCGGGTCCCAGGAGCGGTCCCAGACCAGCTTGATGACATTCCAGCCGGCGCCGCGGAACTGCGACTCCAGCTCCTGGATGATCTTGCCGTTGCCGCGCACCGGGCCGTCGAGCCGCTGGAGGTTGCAGTTGACCACGAAGGTCAGGTTGTCCAGGCCCTCGCGGGCGGCGATGGACAGCTGGCCCAGCGACTCGGGCTCGTCCATCTCGCCGTCGCCGAGGAAGGCCCACACGTGCGACGCGGAGGTGTCGGCGATGCCGCGCGCCTCCATGTAGCGGTTCATCCTGGCCTGGTAGATCGCGCCCAGCGGGCCCAGGCCCATGGACACGGTCGGGAACTCCCAGAAGTCCGGCATCAGCCGCGGGTGCGGGTAGCTGGACAGCCCGTCGGGCGCCTTGGACTTCTCCTGCCGGAAGGCGTCGAGCTGCGCCTCGCTCAGCCGGTCGAGCAGGAAGGCGCGGGCGTAGATACCGGGCGAGGCGTGGCCCTGGAAGAAGATCTGGTCGCCGCCGCGGCCGTCGTCCTTGCCGCGGAAGAAGTGGTTGAAGCCCACGTCGTAGAGCGACGCGGACGAAGCGAACGTCGCGATGTGGCCGCCGACACCGATTCCCGGGCGCTGCGCGCGGGAGACCATCACCGCGGCATTCCACCGGGTCGCGTTCAGGATGCGCCGCTCGATCTCCTCGTTTCCGGGGAAGAACGGCTCGTCCTTGGTCGCGATGGTGTTCACGTAGTCGGTGCTGCGCATCTCGGGCACCGCCACGCGCTTCTCGCGCGCGCGTTCGATGAGGCGCAGCATCAGGTAGCGGGCACGCTCACGGCCGCGCTCGTCGATGGCCGCGTCCAGCGAGTCCAGCCATTCCGCCGTCTCCTCGGGATCGAAATCCGGGACCTGGCTGGGAAGGCCGCCAATGATGATCGGGTTGCGATCGGATCCGGAAGCCACGCTTTTCCTTTGCTGCTCGTCGGTGCTCGGTGCTCTACTGGGTCGCGCCGCATCCATCGTGTACCGCGCCGCGCGAAACGTCATCTCTACCCAGTGGTAACCGCAGGGCCTGCGGGACGGCGGCTGCGGGACCGGTGGTCGCCCCTGCGGCCAAACCTGAACTCTACGCCCACTCGGACGTACGGCCGACTGGCGGTGCCAATCGTGTGCAACACCGGCAAACCGTCGTGAGCTGCGTCACCATTGGGGGTACGGGTTGCGGCGACACGGTCGAATCGTCACTGTTTCGGCGGTCTCGTACGCCGGGTACTTGCGCGATCCGCCGCGCCCGTGTGGACTACCGCCAATAAGTCCGCGTGCGCGAGGGCACACACTGGACTGAGACGAACCGACAGTCCCCATGACAGGAGGCAAAGCGTGAGCGCGACCGCGGACCACGCGGAGGAGCGGACCAACCCGGCGAGCCGGCTTGGTTTCGAGCCCGGACAGGTGGTCCAGGAGCTCGGGTACGACGAGGATTGCGACCAGGAGCTTCGCGAGGGGATCGAGGAGCTCACGGGCGAGGAGCTCGCCGATGAGGATTACGACGACGTGCCCGACGCCGTCCTGCTGTGGTTCCGCGAGGACGACGGCGACCTCACCGACGCGCTGGTCGATGCCACATCGACCGTCGATCCCGGCGCCCCGATCTGGCTGATGACCCCCAAGACGGGCCGCGACGGCCACGTCGAGCCCAGCGAGATCGGTGAGGCGGCGCAGACGGCAGGTCTCGCACAGACCAGCAGCGTCAACGCTGCAAAGGACTGGACCGGCAGTCGTCTCGTGACCCCCAAGACGGCCCGCGCCGGCAAGCGCTGACCTCGGCGGTCGGCGGCTTCACGGCTCCCCGTTGCGGGGGTGCTGCCGTCGGCCGCGTACCACCTGCCTGTGGCTGGGCGCGCAGTTCTCCGCGCCCCCAGGGGGCTCGCCTTCTGCCGCAGAGGGCAAGCCATAAGGGGCGCTGGGAACTGCGCGCCCAGCCCACCACGATCCGCAGTCGGGCACGGCGAGAAAGCGACCACTTCCCATGTCCGAGATCGGGAGTCCGGCACCGGACTTCGCGCTGCCCGACCAGCACGGTCGGACGGTCCGCCTCGCGGACTTCCGCGGCCGGAAGAACGTCGTGCTGGTGTTCTACCCCTTCTCCTTCACCGGCGTGTGCGCCGGCGAGCTGCAGGCGCTGCAGGCGCAGTCCGCGGCCTTCGAGCGCGAGGACGCGCAAGTCCTCGCCGTGTCCTGCGACTCCATGCACACCCAGCGGGTCTTCTCGGACCAGGAGTCCCTCGACATCCCGCTGCTCTCCGACTTCTGGCCGCACGGCGCGGCCGCCCGCGCCTACGGGGTCTTCGCCGAGGACAAGGGATGCGCCCTGCGCGGCACCTTCGTGATCGACCGGAGCGGCACCGTGCGGTGGTCCGTGGTCAACGAACTCGCCGACGCGCGCGACCTTCATGAGTACGTAAAGGCGCTGGAAGCAGTGCGGTCCGGGGGAACCGGTCACTAAGCTCGGCTCGTTGATCGGGCACATTGGCCCGGCGGCCATACGTATACGACGAACGAATAGGGGAGGACTCGTGGGAGTCAGCCTGAGCAAGGGTGGCAACGTCTCGCTGACCAAGGAGGCCCCCAACCTTACGGCGGTCGTCGTCGGTCTGGGCTGGGACGCGCGGACGACCACCGGATCGGACTTCGACCTGGACGCGAGCGCGCTGCTGACGAACGAGGCGGGCAAGGTCCTGTCGGACCAGCACTTCGTCTTCTTCAACAATTTGCGCAGCCCGGACGGCTCGGTCGAGCACACGGGTGACAACCTCACGGGTGAGGGCGAGGGCGACGACGAGGTCATCAACGTCAACCTCGCCGGGGTGCCCGCCGACGTCGTGAAGATCGTCTTCCCGGTCTCGATCTACGAGGCCGAGTCGCGCCAGCAGAGCTTCGGCCAGGTGCGCAACGCCTACATCCGGGTGCTGAACGCGGCGGACCAGCGCGAGCTGGCCCGCTACGACCTGACGGAGGACGCCTCGACGGAGACCGCGATGGTCTTCGGCGAGCTGTACCGGCACGGCGGCGAGTGGAAATTCCGCGCCATCGGCCAGGGCTACGCCTCGGGCCTGCGGGGCATCGCGCAGGACTTCGGCGTCAACGTCTGAGCAGCACCCGCCAAGGGGGAAAGGACCACCATGGGCGTCACGCTCGCCAAGGGAGGCAACGTCTCCCTCTCCAAGGCCGCGCCGAATCTCACCAAGGTGCAGATCGGCCTGGGCTGGAGGGCCCGCTCGACCACCGGGGCCGACTTCGACCTGGACGCCAGCGCGCTGCTGTGCGGCAACGGCCGGGTGCTGGGGGACGAGTTCTTCGTCTTCTACAACAACCTCAAGTCCCCGGAGGGCTCGGTCGAGCACACCGGCGACGACCTGACCGGCGGCAGCGGTGGTGACGACGAGACGGTCCTGGTGGATCTGACGCTGGTCCCGCCGCAGGTCGACAAGATCGTCTTCCCGGTCTCGATCTACGAGGCGGACGCCCGCGTGCAGACCTTCGGGCAGGTCAGCGACGCCTACATCCGGGTGCTCAACCAGTCGGACGGTGCCGAGCTGGCCCGCTACGACCTGACGGAGGACGCCTCGACGGAGACCGCGATGATCTTCGGCGAGCTGTACCGCTATGGCGGCGAGTGGAAGTTCAGAGCCGTCGGACAGGGGTACGCGTCGGGGCTCCGAGGCATCGCCCTAGACTTCGGGGTCAACGTTTCGTAAAGCCGCGTACCGCGCGGGGGCCCTCGTGGTTACAGGTCACAAGGATTGGGTGGGAAGCTCGTGCTCCTCAGAACTTTCGGCTGGTCGTTCGGCATCACTGCCGCCGGCCTGGCCCTGGCGGGCGTGCTCTGGGGGTGGAAGGGACTTGCGATCGTCGCGATCCTGTCCGTCCTTGAGATCTCGCTCTCCTTCGACAATGCCGTGATCAACGCGGGCATCCTGCGGAAGATGAACCGCTTCTGGCAGAAGATGTTCCTCACCGTCGGTGTGCTCATCGCGGTGTTCGGCATGAGGCTGGTCTTCCCGATCATCATCGTGGCGATCACCGCGAAGCTGAGCCCCTACGAGGCGGTCAAGGTCGCGATCAACGACCACGACCGGTACGAGGCGCTGGTCACCGGAGCCCACCCGGCCATCGCGGCCTTCGGCGGGATGTTCCTGCTGATGATCTTCCTGGACTTCATCTTCGAGGAGCGCGAGATCACCTGGCTCGGCTGGCTGGAGAAGCCGCTGGCCAAGCTCGGCAAGCTGGACATGCTCTCCGTGGCGATCGCGCTGATCGCCCTGGTCGTCGTGGCCACCACGGTCGCCACCGGTGTGCCGGTGCACGGCGGCCACGGCACGATCGACAAGGCCGAGACGGTGCTGCTCGCCGGTGTCGGCGGCCTGATCACCTACCTCGTGGTCGGCGGCGTCTCGGGCTTCTTCGAGGAGCGCCTGGAGGACGAGGAGGACGAGGTCGACGACGCGGGGGACGGCGAGGACTACGAGCCCGCCGCGGAGCCGGCCAAGGCCGGCGGCGCCACCGTCGCGCAGGTCGCCGGCCTGGCCGGCAAGGCCGCGTTCTTCATGTTCCTGTACCTGGAAGTCATCGACGCGTCCTTCTCCTTCGACGGTGTCGTCGGCGCCTTCGCCATCAGCAACGACATCTTCGAGATCGCGCTCGGCCTCGGCATCGGCGCGATGTACATCAGGTCGCTGACCGTCTACCTGGTCCGCAAGGGCACCCTGGACGACTACGTGTACCTGGAGCACGGCGCGCACTACGCGATCGGCGCGCTGGCGGTCATCCTGCTGGTCACGATCAAGTACGACGTCAGCGAGGTGATCACCGGCCTGGTCGGTGTGGTGCTGATCGCCGCTTCGTACTGGTCGTCGGTGGTACGCAACCGCCGTGTCGGGGAAAGCTCCCAGTCGGACGACAAGACGGAAGTCACGACCGGCGTGTGACCGGTCGCACGGCTAACAGCTGCCCCCGTCGCCCGGCGGGGGCAGCAGTGTGTGCAGGCAGGGGAGGGGTGGCGGCAGATGGCGTGGTGGGACTTCTTCCGGCCGAGCGGCGCCGGCCAGTTCGACGTGGCGAACGCGCACACGGTGGAGCTGACCAAGAGGCATCCCGTGGTGTCGCTGACCAAGAACGGCGCAGCGGTCGGCAACATGCGGGTCAACCTGTCGTGGTCGATGCGCACGTCGGACACCGGCGGCTGGCACAGCAGCGACCAGCGCGGCTTCCTGCGCCGCCAGTTCGACGTCTTCCGGCCGCAGGTGGTGCAGGCGGCCGGGCCCGCGATGGTCAACGTCGACCTGGACCTGGCGTGCATGTACGAGCTGACCGACGGCTCCAAGGGCGTCGTCCAGCCGCTGGGCAATTTCCTCGGCGACCTCGACGCGCCCCCGTACATCCAGATGAGCGGCGACGACCGCTTCGGCGGCACCTCGGGCGAGACGCTCTACATCAACTTCGACAAGCGCGACGAGTTCAAGCGGCTGCTGGTCTTCGTGTACATCTACGACGGCACGCCCGCCTTCGACCGCACCCACGCCAAGGTGGAGATCTTCCCCGGCTCAGGCCCGCGGATCGAGATCCCGCTGACCGAGCGGGAGCCGCAGGCCCGCTCCTGCGCGGTGGTGCTGATCGAGAACCACAAGGGCGAGCTGATCGTGCGCCGCGAGGTCAAGTACATCTACGGCTTCCAGGCCGAGATAGACCGGCTGTACGGCTGGGGGCTCCAGTGGGGCCGGGGCTACAAGTCGAAGGTGTGACCGCCTTCTTCCTCCCGCCTCCTGCCGGGCGGGGCCTTCTGCCGGGTGGGCCTCCTACCGGGCGGGCTGGAACTGCGGGCCCTGCGGGGGCAGCGTGAAGGCCGCGGTGCCGTTGGCCGCGGCCGCGGCGGCGGCGCCGACCGGCTGCGGGTAGCCGTAGGCCGGGTATCCCGGCTGCGGCTGCTGGTGCACCGGCGGGGCGGCCGGCGGGGGCGGCACGGCGGCGGCGACGGGCTGCGGGTAGCCGTAGGCGGGCTGGGCGGGCACGTGGCCGCCCGAGGGGGCCTGCAGCGGGTATCCGTAGGCGCTGGTCGGCCCGAGGTCGGGCTGCTGGGCCCTGGTGGGCTGCGAGGCCTGGTCCGGGGCGGGCCGCGGCTGGGAGGGCGCGGCGGCCTGCGGCGGGTCGGTGCGGTCGGCGTCCGGCTCCACGTCGTCCACCGTGATGCCGAACTGGGTGGCGAGGCCCACCAGGCCGGTCGTGTAGCCCTGCCCGACCGCCCGGAATTTCCAGCCGCCGTCCTTGCGGTAGAGCTCGCCGCAGTTCATCGCGGTCTCACCGCCGGTGTCCGGGCGGACGTCGAAGGTGACCAGCGGGGCGTGCCGCGGCCCCGAGGTGTCGTACAGCAGCACGCACAGGTCGCGGACCTGCCGGAAGGACCCGCCGTCGCAGGAGGCGGCGATCACCACCCGGTCGACGCCGGCCTCCAGTGCGGCCAGGTCGACCTCCACGGTGTCGGTCAGGCCCTCGGCGACCCGCTGCTTGGGCAGGTGGCGGGCCAGCCCCGAGGGGTGCCGCGGCTCGTTGTAGAAGACGAAGTCGTCGTCCGAGCGCACGCGGCCGTCGCGGCCGAGCAGCAGCACGGAGGCGTCCACGTCCGGCGTGCCGGAGCCGGGGCTCCAGCGCAGCACCGCCCGGATGCCCGGGGCGTCGAGGGGGACGTTCGAGCCCTTCACCATCACGTGCGTCATGCCGGTCATCCTGCCCTTCCCACCGTGCGGCCCACAACGCCGGGGGCGCGTCGGCGGGAAGATCATCCGTAACGTGACACGTCAGGCGGCCGGCCCGCTAAGCGGAGGGTTTGCCCCCGGCGCGCGAAAGGTCACATGGTGGACCTGTGGCGGTTACTTGTTTTTCACGCGCCAAGGGAACGTCTGTCGCATGGTCGCCCGTACGATAATCGGCCAGATGTCCTCAAGGCCCGTATGTTGAAAGGGGGCGCAATGCGACACTTCGGACACCTCGCCGCGGAGACGAGGGAAGAACTGTTCCACCGCGAGCCGCAGGAGTTCACAGCCGACTCGCCGGCTCACACGCTCGCCGCCGCCCTCGGGGCCACTCTCTACAGCCCCGGCACCCGCACCACCCTCGCCGACGACGTGCGCAAGCAGGCCGCCCGCGGGGTGGTGTCCATGGTCCTGTGCCTTGAGGACTCCATCGACGACCGGGACGTGCCCGCGGGCGAGGCCAACCTCGTCCGGCAGTTCCGCGAGCTCGCCGACCAGCCCGGCGCCGCCGGCGAGATCCCGCTGCTCTTCATCCGGGTCCGCACCCCCGCCCAGATCACCGACCTCGTGGAGCGCCTCGGCGACAGCGTGGAACTGCTCTCCGGCTTCGTCCTGCCCAAATTCACCGAGGAGAGCGGCGTCCCCTTCCTGGAGGCGCTCAGCGCCGCGGAGGCCGCCTGCGGCCGCCGGCTCTTCGCCATGCCGGTCCTTGAGTCGCCCGAGCTGCTGCACCTGGAGAGCCGCGTCGAGACGCTCTACGGCATCTCCAGGACCGTCGACAAATACCGCGACCGGGTGCTCGCCCTGCGCCTCGGCGTGACCGATTTCTGCTCCACCTACGGGCTGCGCCGCGCCCCCGCCATGACCGCCTACGACGTCCAGATCGTCGCGGCGGTGATCGCCGACGTCGTCAACGTCCTCGGCCGCGCCGACGGCAGCGGCTTCGTCGTGACAGGACCGGTCTGGGAGTACTTCCGCCACCAGGAGCGGATGTTCAAGCCGCAGCTGCGCCGCAGCCCCTTCAGCCCCGAGGCCGAGGACCTGCGCGAGGCGCTGCTGGAGCGCGACATGGACGGCCTGCTGCGCGAGATCGAGCTGGACCGCGCCAACGGACTCCAGGGCAAGACCTGCATCCACCCCACCCACGTGCCCGTCGTGCACGCGCTGAGCGTGGTCACCCACGAGGAATTCAGCGACGCGGCCGACATCCTGCACCAGGACCGCAGCGGCGGCGGCGTCCTGCGCTCCGCCTACACGAACAAGATGAACGAGGTCAAGCCGCACCGGGCCTGGGCCGAGCGCACCCTGCGCAGGGCCGAGGCCTTCGGCGTCGCCCGCGAGAGCATCAGCTTCGTCGAGCTGCTCGCGGCCGGCCTGCCGCAGACCTGACCAGGCATCCTGGTAGCAATCATGGAATCCACGGAAGAAGACCGCCACCGCATGCTGACGACGACACCGCCCTGGACGGGTCAGTGGGTCGCCGACCGCCTCGGCATCGCGCTGCACGGCGAGGGACCGCACGGCGAGAGCCTGCGCGACCTGCTGGGCCTGGCCCTGCGGCGCAATCCCAAGCGCGCCCACCTGCTCGTGTCGAACGTGCTCGGCAAACACGTGCCGCAGCGCCCCGGCACGGTCTACGGGCACGCCTACGACCTCGGCCTGCGGGTCCGCGCCCTGCTGGGCGAGCGGGAGGCCGCCAGGGCCGTCGTCGTCGGCTACGCCGAGACCGCCACCGGGCTCGGCCACGCGGTCGCCGACGGCGTCGGAGCCGTGCCCTACCTGCACTCCACCCGGCGCGAGGTGCCCGGCCTGGCCTCCGGCGGCGCCTTCGAGGAGGAGCACAGCCACGCCACCGGCCACCTGCTGCTCCCCGAGGACCCCCGCCTGCTCGGCGGCGCCGGACCGCTGGTCCTGGTCGACGACGAGTTCTCCACCGGGCAGACCGTCCTCAACACCGTCCGCGACCTGCACCGCCGCCACCCGCGCGAGCGCTACGTGGTCGTCGCCCTCACCGACATGCGCTCCCCGGCCGACCACGCCAGGCTCGCCGCCGCCGCCGCGGAGATCGGCGCCCGCGTCGACGTCCTGTCGATGGCCTCGGGCGCGGTGACCCTCCCCGAGGGTGTGCTGGCCCGCGCGCAGGCCCTGGTGGCCTCCTGCCGGCCCGCCGACGCCCCGCAGGCCCCCGCGGCGCCCCCAGCCCCGCAGGCCCCCGCGGCGCCCCCGGTCCGGGTCGCCCTCGACTGGCCCGCCGGGATACCCGACGGCGGCAGGCACGGCTTCCTGCCCGCGCACCGCGAGCGCTTGGAGGCCGCGCTGCCCGCGATGGGCGCCCGCATCACCGCCGCCCTGCCCCCCGGCGCCCGCCGGGTCCTCGTCCTGGGCAACGAGGAGCTGATGTACGTACCGCTGCGGCTCGCGCAGGCACTGGAGGCGCACAGCGGCGTCGAGGCGTACTTCTCCAGCACCACCCGCTCACCCGTACTCGCCGTCGACGACCCCGGCTACGCCATCCGCAGCCGCCTGGTCTTCCCCGCCCACGACGAACCCGCCGACAGCGGATCGCGCGAGCGGTACGCCTACAACATCGCCGGCGGCGGCTTCGACGCCGTGCTCTGTGTCGTCGACTCCGCGGGGGACACCCCCGCCCTGCACGCGCCCGGCGGGCTGCTCGCCGGGCTCGCCGCGCACACCGGCACGGTGCTGCTCGCCGTCGTGCCCTCCTACCGACCGAACGGAAACCCTGGCCCCATGAGTGCATCCACCAGGCCGCTGCGCGGACCCGCCTTCGGATCGTATGCGGCGGACGAGGTGGGCTGGCTCCTCAAGGACCTCTCCGACGTCCCCCTCGAAGCCCCCACCGAGGAGCGCGAGGAGGCCATACAGAGCGGCGGCGCCCACTACGCGGAATCCCTGCCGGTCGAATACCAGCCCAGCCCCGCCTACCAGGAGCTGTTCAAGGCCGCGCTGGCGACCTCGGCCGAGCGGATCGCCCGCGCCGTCGGCGCCGTCACCGAACTCGTGCTGGCCGAACGCGGCCCGGACGCCGTCCTGGTGTCACTGGCCAGGGCCGGCACCCCCGTCGGCGTCCTGATGCGCCGCTGGGCCAAGCACGCCCACGGCCTCGACCTGCCGCACTACGCCGTCTCCATCGTCCGCGGCCGCGGCATCGACCCGACCGCGCTGAGCTGGCTGGCCGCCCACCACGACCCGGCCGACGCCGTCTTCGTCGACGGCTGGACGGGCAAGGGCGCCATCACCCGCGAACTGGCCGACGCCATGGCCGACTTCCCCGGCTTCCGCCCGGAGATCGCGGTCCTCGCCGACCCCGGCGGCTGCGTGTCCACCTACGGCACCCGCGACGACTTCCTGATCCCCTCCGCGTGCCTCAACTCCACGGTCTCCGGGCTCGTGTCGCGCACCGTGCTGCGCGCCGACCTCATCGGACCCGGCGAATTCCACGGCGCCAAGTTCTACCGCGACCTGGCAGGCGCGGACGTCTCCGCGCTCTTCCTCGACACCGTCACCGCCGCCTTCGACGCGGTCGGCGACGGCGTCGCCGAGGACGTCAAGTCGCTCCGCTCCCAGGACCGTTCGCCCACCTGGGCCGGCTGGGCCGCCGTCGAGCGGATCAGCGAGGAATACGGCATCGGCGACATCAACCTCGTCAAGCCAGGCGTCGGCGAGACCACCCGGGTGCTGCTGCGCCGCGTCCCCTGGAAGATCCTCGCCCAGCGCGGCGCCGGCTCCGACCTCGACCACGTGCGGCTGCTCGCCGAGCAGCGCGGGGTGCCCGTCGAGGAGACCGACGGACTGCCCTACTCGTGCGTCGGCCTCATCCACCCCCGCTACACCCGCGGCGCCACCGGCACCGACGGCAAGGCGGTGTCGGGCCTGTGAGCCGCATCTACAGCCGGACGATCGTCGCCAGCGACCTCGACCGCACCCTCATCTACTCCGCCGCCGCACTCGCCCTGGCCATGCCCGACGAGGAGGCGCCCCGGCTGCTGACCGTCGAGGTCCACGAGGCCAGGCCGCTGTCCTACATGACCGAGGCAGCGGGTCGGCTGCTGGTCGAACTCGCCGACACCGTACGCTTCGTGCCCGCCACGACCCGTACGCGCAAGCAGTACCGCCGCGTCAGCCTGCCCGGACCCCAGCCGAGTTACGCGATCTGCGCGAACGGAGGGCACCTGCTGGTCAGCGGCCGCACCGACCACGACTGGAACGCCGAGATGCGCCGTCGGCTTGCCGACGGCTCGGCTCCCCTGGCCGAGGTGCGGGCGCACCTCGCCGCCACCGCGGACCCCGAATGGCTCCGCAAGGAGCGCGTCGCCGAGGAGCTCTTCGCCTACCTCGTCGTCGACCGCGACCGCCTCCCCGGCGGCTGGGTCAAGGAACTCGCCGCCTGGGCCGACCCCCTGGGCTGGACCGTCTCCCTCCAGGGCCGCAAGGTCTACGCCGTCCCCAAGCCCCTGTCCAAGAGCGCCGCCCTCGCCGAGGTCGTCCGCCGCACCGGCGCGGACCGCGTCCTGGCCGCGGGTGACTCCCTCCTCGACGCGGATCTCCTCGCGGCGGCGGACGCCGGCTGGACGCCGGGCCACGGCGAACTCGCCGACACGGGCTGGACGGCGCCCCACGTCGTGGCCCTCACCACATCCGGCGTGGCCGCCGGCGAACAGATCCTCCGTCGGTTCCTGGCCACGGCTGCCGC